>JAOPYM010000173.1 GCA_025964615.1 Actinomycetes bacterium | reverse complement strand
GTACTCCGCCTGCCCCTTGTACGGGCAGTACGAGACGGTCTCGGCAGGTTCGAGCAGGTCCATGCGCACATGGGTCTTGGGCAGGTAGTAGCGGACCGGCAGCCCGGTCTCGAACAGCAGGTGCGGGTTGGAGGACTCGGCGACCGTCACGCCGTCGATCTCCACCCGGATGTGCCGGGAGCTGTTCAGGACGTCGATCCTGGTGTGCGGGTCCCGCGGATGCACGAACACCTCCTCGTCCTCCTCGAACCACGCGTCCATCGCGGCCCAGTCCAGGCGGATCAGCCCGCGCAGCTCCTCGATCGGTGAGTCCGCATAGCGGAGCGCCGCTCCGGGCGCCTGCGCGCGGGCCGTCTTCACGGTGTAGATCTGGCCCTCGCCCCGGCTGGGCGAATGCCTCACCGAACCGTCGGCCACGAGAATCCCGGTCCGCACGTCGGCCGCCGGGATGTAGTACGTCGGGTAGTACGGGACCTCCCAGACCAGGACCGGCTCCGTGGTGTCGGCGATCACCTCGCCTCCGAGATGGACCCGTACGCGCTTGGCGCCTCGCTCGACCCTGACCAGACCGCGATTCGTGCTCATGTACCGGTCAACGACGTGCCCCTAGGTGAGCTTCCCCAATGCGAGCGCCGTGTAGAGGGCCGCGCCGTCCGAGAGCACCCGGTCGTCGAAGGCCGCATCGGGGGCGTGGTTGTACGGTGCGGTGGCCGGGTCCCGGCCGGGTACGCACGCGCCGAGGAAGGCGATGACCGACGGCACCTCCGCGCAGACGAACGAGAAGTCCTCAGACCCCGCGTAGGGGTCGGGTACATAGCCGAAACGCTCCTCGCCGAAGTTCTCCCGGACCGTGTGGGCGACGAACGCGGCCTCGGCTTCGTCGTTGACGGTGACCGGGTAGTTCGGCGTGTAGTCGGCCTCGACCTCGAGCCCGTGCGCGGCGGAGATGCCCCGGATCAACTCCACAGTCCGGTTCCGCAGCAGGTGGTGGGCGTGTGCCGAGAACGAGCGCAGCGTGGCCTCGAAACGCGCCTCGTCCGGGATCACGTTGTCGGCCGTACCGGCGTGGAAGCTGCCAACGGTCACCACCACCGGATCGAAGACGTCGAACTCCCTGGTCACCATCGTCTGCAGCGCCGTCACCATCGCGCAGGCGGCCGGCACGGGGTCCTTGGCCCGGTGGGGCTGTGCCCCGTGCCCGCCGCGCCCGCGCACCGTCACCCGCAGCTTGTCGGCGGCCGCCATGATCGGGCCGCTCCGGGTGACGACGGTACCGGGTGGCACGATCGAGGAGGCCACGTGCAGGGCGTACGCCGCGGCCGGCCGTTCCCCGGAGGCCTCCAGGACCCCCTCCTCGATCATGATCTTCGCGCCCCGGTGGCCCTCCTCGCCGGGCTGGAACATGAAGACCACGCTTCCCTTGAGGTCTTCGCGGCGCGCCGAGAGCAGGCGGGCCGCCCCGGCCAGCATGGTGGTGTGCAGGTCGTGCCCGCAGGCGTGCATCCGCCCCGCCGTCCGCGAGACGACCGATGCGTCGCCCCGCTCGGTCACCGGCAGCGCGTCCATGTCCCCGCGCAGCAGCACGGTCGGGCCGGGCGCCGAGCCGCGGAGCACAGCGGTCACCGAACTGAGCCGGGAACCCGTGGTCACTTCGAGGGGGAGCCCGTCCAGGGCCCGGAGGACCTTCTCCTGGGTACGGGGCAGATCGAGGCCGAGCTCGGGTTCCCGGTGGAGCTCGCCGCGGAGCCGGACGAGATCGTCCTGCAGGCATGCGGCCATGGGGTGCGGGGACATACGAACCTCCGAGGTCCATACATCCCGTGGGGTCCTGACCGCCATTGAAACAGATCGTTCGCGCTCGGGAGGGGAAACGGCCGGAATATCAGTCCTGCGCCTTTCCTGAGGTGATCCGGGCCAGGATGAGCGCGACCAGGATGATCCCGCCGTTCAGCGCCCCGATCCACTGGGCGGGGACCCCGGCCAGGGTCAGCACGTTCTGGATCAGGTAGAGGAGCAGGATCCCGGTGAAGGCGCCGAAGATCGTGCCCCTGCCGCCGTTCAGCGACACCCCGCCGATGACCGCCGCCGCGAACACCGTGAAGATCGCGCCGTTGCCCTGGGCGGCGGCCACCGAGGCGAGCCGGCCGGTGAGCAGCAGCCCGCCCAGTGCCGCGAGGGCGCTCGCGATCACCAGGACGGTCCAGAGCACCCGGTCCACTCTGATGCCCGCCGCCCTGGCCGCATCCGGGTTGCCGCCGATCGCATACAGCGAACGGCCGAACCGGGTGTAGCCGGTCGCGACCCCCGCCGCCGCGTACAGCACCAGGCAGATCCAGATCGAGGCGGGCAGCCCCAGCCAGACCGCGTTGCCGAGGTAGAGGAAGGAGTCGGGCAGGTTGAAGAACGTCTTGCCGCCGGTGATGCCGGTCAGCAGGCCCCGCAGCACGATCAGCATGCCGAGGGTGACGACGAAGCCGTTCAGCTGGAACTTCACGATCAGCAGCCCGTTGACCAGCCCGATCACCACCCCGACGGCCAGCGTGAGCGGAATCGAGAAGCCGCCGGGAAGCCAGCCGAGACCGTTGGCCAGGCCGGGCGTCAGCACCATCCACGCCGCGACGCCCGGGGCCAGGCCGAAGGTCGACTCGAGTGACAGGTCCATCCGCCCGGTGATGAGGACGAGCGCCTCGGCGAGGACCAGGAGCGAGATCTCCGACTGCTGCTGCAGCACGTTGACCAGGTTGTCCCAGTGCAGGAACACCGGATTCACCAGGTATCCGATGATCATTATTGCCACGATCGCGGGCACCAGGGCAAGGTCGCGCAGCCGGGCGAGGGGCACGCCGCCGATCCGCCGCACGGCGAGTGTGCTCATGAGGAGATTCCTTCCATTGCGGCGATCAGGTCGTGGTCGTGCCAGCCGCTGTGGTGCTCGGCAACGATGGAGCCCTTGAACAGCACGATCACCCGGTCGCAGGGGCGCAGGTCGTCGAGGTCGTCGGAGACGATCAGGACCCCGGCGCCGGCCCGTGCCGCGTCCTCGGCCGTGCCGATGAGCGTCTCCTTGGCGCGGACGTCCACCCCGGCGGTGGGCTGCATCAGGATCAGGGCACGGGGCTCGCCGGCGAGGGCCCGGGCCATGACCACCTTCTGCTGGTTGCCGCCGGACAGTGCCGATACCGGCTGCTCGGGTCCGGAGGCCTTGATGGACAGGTCCTGGATCGCCGTGGTGCCCAGTGCGGCCCGTCGGCGTGGACTCAGGAAGCCGTACGAGCCGAGCCGTTCGGGGACGGTCATCGTGACGTTCTCGGCGAGGGAGAGCTCGGGTACGAGCCCTTCGCGGTGCCGGTCCTGGGGGACGAAACCGGCACCGGCCCGCAGAGCGGCGGGCACGCTGCCGGGCCGGGGCGCGCTGCCGTCGATCAGCACGGAGCCGGTCGCGGCCCGGCGCAGGCCGACGATGGACTCGGCGACCGCCATCTTGCCCGAGCCGCCCGAGCCGGCCAGGCCGACGATCTCCCCGGGCCGTACCTCGAACGAGACGCCGGTGAAATGACCGGGCAGTCCGAGCTCGGTCACCCGCAGCGCCGACCCCGCACCCGGGGCGGGCCGGCCGGAGGAGGGCGTGATGAGCCCCGTCGCATCCCCGGTCATGGCCGCGACCAGGTCCTCCTTCGGCAGCTCGCTGACCGGTGCCGTCACGATGTGCCGGGCGTCGCGCATCACGGTGACCGTGTCGCACACCTCGTACACCTCGCTGAGGTGGTGGCTGATGAACAGGAAGGTGACGCCCTGTTCCCGCAGCGAGCGCATCCGGGTGAAGAGCCGGTCGATGGCCTGCGCGTCGAGTTGGGCTGTCGGCTCGTCCAGGATGATGAATCTGGAGCCGTGCGACAGCGCCCCCGCTATCTCGACGAGCTGGCGTTGCTCGACGCTGAGCTCCCCGGCGGGCAGGCGCACGTCGACGTCGACCTCCCAGGTCCGCAGCAGCTCGGTCGCCCGGTCGCGCAGCGCGCCCCAGGAGATCAGCCGCCCCTGCCGGTTGAGGAAGAGGTTCTCGGCGATCGACAGCGCCGGGATCACCGTCGACCGCTGGTACACGCAGGCGACCCGCCGTCGCCAGCCCTCGCGGTCACCGGGGGATGGTGCGTCCGCACCGCCGAACGTGATCGAGCCCGCGTCCGGAGACTGCAGACCGGTCAGCAGCGAGACGAGCGTCGACTTCCCGGCGCCGTTCCTGCCGACCAGGGCGTGGATCTCGCCGGGCCGTACCTCCAGGGACACCTCGTCGAGGGCTGCCGTCACCCCGAACCGCTTGCTCACTGTGTGCGCCGCCGCGACCGGCCGGGGATCCTCCCGGCCGATCGCGGAGCTCTGCTCGGCAGTCACTTGATCTGGTTCCCCCACAGCGAGGGGTCGCTGGCCTTGATCGAACCGGCGTACGTCCCGTCGTTGGTGACCAGCGGCGCTGGCAGCTGGTCCTCGAGCAGGCCCGGGCGGACCTGCACGATGGTGGAGCTGTGGTCGGTCGGGCCGGCCTGGAAGGTCTTCCCGGCGATCGCGGCGTTGATGTAGAACAGCGCGTACTTGGCGTACAGGTCGGCGGGCTGGGACACGGTCGCGTCGATCTGCCCGGCCTGGATCGCCTTCAGCTCCTGCGGGATGCCGTCGTTGGAGACGATGAAGATGTGCTTGGGGTTGGTCGGCGGCACCAGCAGGTTCTTCTGGGTGAGCAGCTGGATGGTCGGCGCCAGGAACACGCCGCCGGCCTGCATGTAGATCCCGTTGATGTCCGGGTTGGCGGTGAGCACGGTCTGCAGCTTGTTGGCCGCGACGTCGCCCTTCCACTCGGTCGCCTCGCCGAAGACCTTGATGGCGGGGTACTTCTGCTGCATGCACTGGTTGAAGGCATCGGTACGGTCGCGGCCGTTGACCGAGGCGAGGTCGCCCTCGAACATGACGATCTTGCCCTTGCCCTTGAGCTGGGTGCCGAGGTAGTCGCAGGCCTTCTGCCCGTACGCCTTGTTGTCGGCGCGGACGACCATGAACACGTCGCCGGTGTCGGGCCGGGTGTCGACCGACACCACCGGGATCTTCTTGGCCTTGAGCTGGGCGAGCGTCGGCGCGACCGCCGCGGTGTCCTGCGGCGCGATCACGACGCCCTTGACGCCCTGGCTGATGAACGTCTGCACGTTCGCGGCCAGCTTGGCGACGTCGTTCTCGGAGTTGGAGGTCTTGAGGTCGAGCTTGAGTGCGGTGCCGTCCTGGGGCACGTACTTGATGTAGGAGTTCCAGAAGTCGGAGTCGGACCTCGGGTAGTCGACCCCGACGACCGTCCCGGACGACCCGGCGCTCTTGCTGCTGCCGCAGCCTGCCACCATCGCCGCCACCGCGGCGAGCGCCGCACCCGTCGCGAGCGTTCTGCGCTTCATCTCTCTGCTCCTCCTTCAGTGGTTGTCCCGGGTTGCGGTCGCAGCCCGTTCGTGCTCCCGCTGATCAGGGTCTGCGGACTGCCGGGGTCTGCCAGACGATGCCGCCGGGGTAACGGTGGTCGGCCAGTGAGCCCGGCCGCATCTGTGCCGACATGCCGGGCGCGGTGGGGGCGGAGTAGCGGCCGTTCACGATGCGCACCGGGTCGGTGAAGTGCTCGTGCAGGTGGTCGATGTACTCGATGGACCGGTTCTCCAGGGAGCCGCTGACCGCGACGTAGTCGAACATCGCCAGGTGCTGGACCACCTCGCAGAGGCCGACGCCACCGGCGTGCGGGCACACCGGCACCCCGAACGCCGCCGCGAGCAGCAGGATCGCCACGTTCTCGGTCACCCCTGCGACCCGGCAGGCGTCCAGCTGGAGCACGTCGATCGCCCCGGCCTGCAGCAGCTGCTTGAACATCACCCGGTTGTGCACGTGCTCGCCGGTCGCCACCAGGACCGGGCTCACGGCCCGGCGGATCGCGGCGTGGCCGAGGATGTCGTCGGGGCTGGTCGGCTCCTCGATCCAGTACGGGTCGTAGGGCCGGAGCGCGTTGACCCAGTCGATCGCCGCCGCGACGTCCCAGCGCTGGTTGGCGTCGATCGCGATCCGGATGCCGGGTCCGACGGTCTCCCGGGCCACCCGCATCCGCCGCAGATCCTCGGTGAGGTCGGAGCCTACCTTGAGCTTGATCTGGGTGAAGCCGGCCGCGACCGCCTCGCGGGCGAGTCTCGCCAGCTTCTCGTCGCTGTAGCCGAGCCAGCCGGGCGTGGTGGTGTACGCGGGGTAGCCGGTATCGCGCAGCAGGGACTCGCGGCCGGCCCGGCCGCCTTCCGCCGCCCGCAGCAGGTCGACCGCCGCCGCCGGGGTGAGGGCGTCGGTCAGGTAGCGCCAGTCGGCCAGATCGGTGATCTGCTCGGGGGTGAGGTCGGCGAGCAGTTTCCAGACCGGCTTGCCCGCGACCTTCCCGGCCAGGTCGAAGGCGGCATTGATGATCGCGCCCGCCGCCATGTGCACGGCACCCTTCTCCGGGCCGAGCCAGCGCAACTGGGAGTCGTGCAGCAGCCGCCGGGCGAACTCACCGAGGTCGCCGAGATCCAGGTCCCGGCCGGCGACCAGTGGTGCGTAGGCGTTCAGCGCCGCCACGCAGACCTCGGTGCCCCGGCCGATGGTGAAACAGAACCCGTGCCCCTCTTCGCCGCCCTCGCCACGCAGCACGACGTAGGCGGCGGAGTAGTCGGGGTCCGGATTCATGGCGTCCGAGCCGTCCAGCTCTTTCGAGGTGGGGAACCGGACGTCATAGGAGTCCATGGCGGTGATCTTCATTCGGTCACCCTCAGAAGCTCCACGAAACCGTACCCCCTGCTTGTCGAAGTGGTCCGACCTCTCACTGAGTCATCGGACCTTTGTTGTGAGCCATGACACTACTTGCACGGAAATATGGCAATAGCTTGTGACAATCTTGTTACGTTGGCTACATTGGTCCGATCAGTTGAGGCGAAGGTAGGGTTGCCCGTCAGGTGGGCGGATGCCCTGGCCCGCCCCCGGGAAGGGAGGGCCGCGCGTGGCCGTCGAGAGGGTGCCGAAGGTCACCGTCGCAGACCGGGCGATCGAGGTGATCAAGGCGAGGATCACCGCCGGGGAACTGCTCCCCGGTCAGCAACTGCCCACCGAGCGGGAGTTCGCGGCCGAGCTGGGGCTGTCGCGCAGCTCGATGCGGGAGGCGATCCGGGCGCTGACCGTGATGGGCGTCCTGGAGGCCAGGCACGGCGCCGGCGTCTACGTCACGCAGCTCCTGCCGCACGACCTGCTCGACACCTTCGGCGTGGTCGCCGAGATCTCCCGCGGCGAGACGCTGCTGCACCTGGTGCAGGTGCGCAAGATCCTTGAGCCCGCCGCCGCGGCCGCCGCCGCGGCCAGGATCACCGGCGAGGGACTGGCCCGGCTGCGTGCGGAGATGACGGCCATGGAGCGCGGGACCAGTGCCGAGGAGATCATCGAGCACGACCTGGAGTTCCACCGGATCATCACCGAGGCGGCCGGCAACCCGGTCCTGTCGGCGATTCTGGGCGGGCTCAGCAGCCGTACCTTCCGGGCCAGGGTCTGGCGCGGCTACCGCGAGGACGGGGTCTTCCCGCGCACCTTCCACGAGCACGCCGCCCTCTACCAGGCCCTGATCGACAGGGACCCCGACGGCGCCCGGCTCGCCGCCGCCGTGCACATCGGAGCCGTTGAGGAGTGGGTCCGCCGTCAGCCCTCGGCGATGGAGGCCGGATGAAGCATCGGGTATAGTTGAGAGTTCAACTACCTTGAAGGAGTCGGTCATGCCGGTTCAGCGGCTCAACCACGCGGTCCTCTACGTCCGGGACGCCGCCCGTACCGCGGCGTTCTACCGGGAGGTCTTCGACTTCCAGACACTCATCGAGATCCCCGGCCAGGCGGTGTTCATGCGGGCGCCCGGATCGACCAACGACCACGACCTGGGGCTGTTCACGATCGGCGCCCAGGCCGGCGCGTCCGGCGCGGGCCGGTCCACGGTCGGGCTCTACCACCTGGCGTGGGAGGTCGACACCCTCGCCGAGCTGGAGCGCCTGCGAGGGGTGCTCGCCGAGCGGGGCTCCCTCGTCGGGGCCTCCGACCACGGCACGACCAAGGCCCTCTACGCCGTCGATCCGGACGGCATCGAGTTCGAGGTCTCCTGGCTCGTACCGGCCGCCCTGATCACTCCTGCCGAGACCTCGGGCCCGCCCGTCGCGCCGCTGGACCTCGCCAAGGAGATCGCGCGCTTCGGACCGCAGACCCTCGGCGGCGTCGGCGTGTCCATCCCCGTCATGCCGGCCTGACCGGGTCGGCGTCCAGGCTCGCGAAGATGTCGTCGAGGAGGGGGCGGGCCGGGGTCCGGCCGTGCTCGACGAACCACTCTCTGCCGAGCACCCGCCGGAAGATCGGCCCGGGGAGCCTGAGCAGGACCGCCAGTGTCCGTACCCCCGCGTCCGCGCTCGCCTGGCTGGCGTGCGCGGCCATCGCGGCCCGCTTCTGCCGGGCGAAGGCCCGGACGTCCACCCGGTGGGTCAGGTCCTGCGAGGCGGTGTAGGCGGCGGCGAAGCGGTCCGGGGCGAGATCCGCGGGGATGCCGGGGAGCCGGCCGACCAGCCGCAGGGCCCGCTGCAGCAGCCCCCGGTCCACGGTGGCCTCAAGGACGACCGGGGTTCCGGCAAGCTGGGCCGCGCGCAGGCCGACGTCGTGGACCTGAATGTGGTCGGGATGGCCGTAGCCGCCGGCCGGATCATAGATGGTGAGCACGTCGGCCTCCTCCTCGCGGAGGATCCGGGCCAGCCGCCGGGCGGCCTCGTCGGTGTCGGCGTGCGCAAAAGCACCTTCGGCCCCCGACGGAGCGTCGGCCATACCAGAGTCGGCATATCCGAGAAACTCGATCCGGGCACAGCCGAGCGCCTGCCCGGATCGTTCCAATTCGGCGCTTCGCCGTTTCGCCAGTGGCCCTTCGGCCAGTATTTCGGTGGCGGCCAGACCGGCTTCGCCGCAGGTCGCGACGACCAGGACGACCCGGTGGCCGGCGGCGGCGGCACGGGCCAGGGTCCCGGCGGTGAGCAGGGCCTCGTCGTCGGGATGGGCATGAAATGACACCAACGTGTAAGACACGTGGCCAGTCTGCCGTAAACCACCGTGAGGTGTCAGATAGCGTATCCGGGCCTGAAGATCCGGAGAACACTGAATGAGAATCGCCCACGTCACCGACTTCTACCTCCCACGGCTCGGTGGCGTCGAGATGCATATTCACGACCTGGCCGTCCGGCAGCGGAGTGCCGGACATCACGTCGAGGTCATCACCTCCTCGCCGGGTCCCGGCGTGGACCGCCGAGAACATGAGGAGGACGACCGGCTCCACGTGCACCGGCTCACCGACGCGGAGATGTTCCCGTGGGCGCGTCCCGCCGCGCTGCGGGCCGGCCGGGGGCGGCTGCGCGAGGGCGGGTACGACGTCGTCCACGTGCACGCCGGACCGCTCACCCCGCTGGCGTACGCGGCGACGGCGCTCGCCGCGGATCTCCCGACCGTGGTGACGATGCACTCGCTGATCTCCTACGTGGAGCCCGCGTTCCGGCTCCTGAACAAGAGCATGCACTGGGCGTCCCTGCCCGCCGTGTGGACGGCCGTCAGCGATGTGGCGGCCGAGCCGCTGCGGCGGCTCGTCGACCCGGCTCCCGTGCACGTGCTGCCGAACGGGATCGACGCGACCGAGTGGCGGGTCGAGCCGCTGCCCCGCGACCCGGGAGAGGTGCTCGTGGTCGCGGTCGGCCGTTTCGCGGCCCGCAAACGCCCCGTGCACCTGCTGCGGGTGCTCCGCCGGGCGAGCGAGCAGCTCCCGCCCGGTACCCGGCTCAAGGCCGTGATCGTCGGGGAGGGGCCCAAGCGGCCCGTGATGGAGCGGTACCTGAGGCACCACGGCATGACCGAATGGGTCAGCCTGCCCGGCCGGCTGCCGAGGGCGGAGATCCGCTCGCTCTTCGCCCGCGCGGACCTGTTCGTGGCGCCCGCGATCCTGGAGTCGTTCGGCATCGCCGCGCTGGAGGCACGCAGTGCCGGGCTGCCGGTGGTGGCACGCTCCGAGGGTGGGATCGGGGAGTTCGTCACCGATGGTCTGGAGGGTATTCTCGCCGACAGTGACGGTGCCATGTCGGACGCGATTGTCCGCCTTGCCACCGACCTGGCCTGGCGGGAGGAGATGGCGGTCCGTAATCGGACCATTCCCCCCTCGGTCGCCTGGCCGGAGGTCCTGGACCGGACGGCTGAAATGTACGAGCTCGCGTCCAACCGGCTCCGTCCCGGACGCACGTACCGCGTGGTTGGGTGAGTAATGCGTGCGGCCATCCTCCGTCCGGACTCCCGGGCGCCCGACAGCATTTCGCCCGCCGGAGGTCAGGCCAGACGCCCGCGTCTGATCGGCGAGGTGCTGATCGTGCTGATCCTGGTGAAGGTCTACGACTACGTACGGTCCTTCTCCGCGGCTCGCAGCGGGCCCGCGCAGGGGCATGGCCAGCACATTCTCGATCTTGAGCGGCTCCTGCACGTCAACTTCGAACTCGAGGTCAACGGATGGCTCAGCGGCCGGCACGGCCTGGAACTGGCCGCCGCCTACTGGTACCAGTACGCCCACATCGGCGTCACCCTCACCGTCCTGACCTGGTGTTACGTCAGCGGCCCGCCCGTGCTCTACCGGCGTGCGCGCAACGCCCTCGTGGTCACCAACCTGGTGGGTCTCACCGTCTTCCAGTTCCTGCCGGTGATGCCGCCCCGGCTGCTGCCCGGCGCCGGCTTCATCGAC
This sequence comes from Actinomycetes bacterium, assembly GCA_025964615.1. GTDB lineage: Bacteria > Actinomycetota > Actinomycetes > Streptosporangiales > Streptosporangiaceae > RYN-227. Next base: position 1,343 of record JAOPYM010000173.1, on the reverse strand, counting down.
GCGGTGGCCGACGCCGGCTTCGGGAGCGATCACGGTGGCCCGGTTCCGGCGGACCAGTATGCGGCGATGCCGTCACTGCATCTGGCCTGGGCGTTCTGGACCGCGCTGGTGGCCATCGCGCTGTTGCGGGGCCGGGCCGGGCGGCTGTTCTGCCACCTCTACCCGGCGGTCACGGCGGTGGTGGTCGTGGCCACCGCCAACCACTACGAACTGGACGTCGTCGCGGGCATCGCCGTGGCGATCGTCGCGACCTGGATGACGGGGCTGCTGCGGCCCGACGCGCCGGCCCCCGTCCGGATACCGCAACAGTGGGCGGTGCGTCAGATCACCCGGCGCCGGAGCAGGAAGCCGAACACGTACGCGCCGGGCAGGAGCGGCACCCAGACGGTCAGGAGCCGGTACCCGAGCACCGCTCCCAGCGCGTCGGGGAAGGCCACCCCCACGAAGCCGAACGCCGCCGGCAGCGCCACGTCCAGCGCGCCGACGCCCCCAGGCGACGGGACCAGCGCGGCCAGCGACGACACCACCACGTAGACCACCATCACCGGACCCACCGCGATGGAGCTCTCCATGCTCCGCAGCAACGCGTACAGGATCAGCCCGTGCACGAGCGGCACGGACAGTGACCCCAGCCACAGCGCCGAAGCCCGCATCGGGTGGCGCACCACGGCACCAAGGGCCCGTAGCTCACCGACCATACGCCGCCACAGGTAGGCGCCCCGGGTCGCGAGGCGCCCCGCGAGACCCCCCTTGCCGCCCCAGATGCCCACCGCCACGAAGGCGGCCAGCAAGGCCCCGCAGGCGACCCAGACCTCCGGGTGCAGGGATCGGGTGGAATGCCACCAGCCCGACCAGTTCAGTTGCGCCTTGACGTTGCTCATCATGGCCGGGCTGACCGCGATGGCGGCGGCGAGCAGGATCAGGTGGGTCACCAGGCCGGCCAGCGAGTTGAGGCCCACCGAACCCATCGCCGCGCCGCGGCTCATCCCTTGCCGCCGCAGGAAGCGCATGTTGACCGCCATGCCACCGGATCCGGCCGGCAGCAGGTGGTTGGTGAACGAGGCGGCGATCTGGACGGCGAACACCTGGCGCACCGGTGGGCTCACCGGCATCGAGCCGAACTGGGTCACCGTGCCGATCCCCCAGAGCGCGACACTCGCGAGGATGGCCAGCGAGAGCCAGCCCAGGTCGGCGCCGACAAGGGCGTGGGCGCCCTTGCGCACCTCGCCGCTGTGCGTGATGCCGACGATGACCACCGCCACCACGACGGCGGCGGCCAGCAGGAACTGGGAGGCGGAGGATCCGCCCTGCAGGGCGCGCAATGCCGCGCGGAAGGTGCGTGG
>JAOPYM010000154.1 GCA_025964615.1 Actinomycetes bacterium | reverse complement strand
GTCCGTCGGCAGCGCCCCCGGTGCCAGGGTGACGTGCGCGCTCGTCGGCACCGAAGTCGGCACGCATCCCGGGCTCGCCGGGAGTGCGGGCAGCGCAGGCGGCGTCAGTGCCGACGTCGCAGGCGCCACGATCGAGAGGCCGGCCGGTCGCGCGTTCGTCGAGTAGCCGACCGCTGCCCACGTAGCCCCGCCGGCCGCGACCGTGCCTACAGCTGCCGCGGCCATCAGACCGGCCTTGAGCGTGATCATTGATTTGCCCTTTCTGCCCGTGAAGTCCCTTGCGCCCGTCTGTTACGCATGAGGTGCCTGCGAGGTTGCATGGCAAGTGAGAAAGATTTCGCGGCACTGGGCACAGGACGGCCCGTCGGCTACGGCAGGATTGGGTGATGGAGGCCCGCTTGGTTTCGGCTCTGCCGAAAGCCCACTTGCATTTGCACTTCACCGGTTCGATGCGGCATTCGACCCTGGCGGAGCTGGCCGACGAGCACGGGGTGCACCTGCCGCCCGCACTCGTCGAGGACTGGCCTCCGCAGCTGAGCGCGACCGACGAGCGCGGCTGGTTCCGGTTCCAGCGGTTGTACGACATCGCGCGTTCGGTGCTGCGGACCGAGGACGACCTGCGGCGGCTGGTGCGCGAGACCGCCGAGGACGAGGCGTCCGAGGGGTCAGGCTGGCTGGAGATCCAGGTGGACCCGTCCGGCTACGCGCACAGGTTCGGTGGGCTGACCCCGACCGTGGAACTGGTCCTGGACGCGGTCCGGCAGGCCTCCGCGGCCACCGGGGTCGGCATCGGTGTGATCATCGCGGCGAACCGGACGCGCCATCCGCTGGACGCCAAGACGCTGGCCCGGCTGGCGGGCGGCTACGCGGGGCGCGGGGTGGTCGGGTTCGGGCTGTCCAACGACGAGCGGCGCGGCCGGGCGTACGACTTCGAGGGCGCGTTCCGGATCGCCCGCCGGGCCGGGCTGCTCGCCGATCCGCACGGTGGCGAGCTGATGGGCCCGGCGAGCGTACGGGAGTGCCTGGAAACGCTGGGGGCCGACCGGATCGGGCATGGGATCCGGGCGGTCGAGGATCCCCGCCTGGTGGAGCAGATCGCGAACCGGGGGGTGACCTTGGAGGTGTGCCCGGCCTCGAACGTGAGCCTGGGGGTGGCACCGCAACCGGAGGACGTGCCGGTCCGGACCCTGTTCGAGGCCGGGGTGCCGCTGGCGCTGGGCGCCGACGACCCGCTGCTGTTCGGTTCGCGCCTGACCCGCCAGTATGAGATGGCCCGGGAGATCTACGGCTTCACCGACGCGGAGCTGGCCGAACTGGCCCGCCAGTCCGTCCGCGGCTCCGCCGCCCCCACCGACCTGCAGAAGCGACTCCTCGAGGGGATCGACTCCTGGCTTCGTGGAGTCGACCAATGACACCCCGGCGTTCCCCGCCCCCAAACCCAAAACGGTGCGGTAAACGCCACGAGTCAACGGGCCAGAGGGGCGAGAAATGCCGCGTCAGAGAGTGACGCCGACGAAGACCGGCTCGTTGACGAGCTCGACGCCGAAGGCCGCGCGTACCCCGTCCCGCACCTGTCTGGCCAGGGCCAGCAGGTCGGCGGTGCTCCCGCCGTCGGGGTTGGTGAGCGCGAGGGTGTGCTTGCTGGAGATCCGCGCCAGGCCGAGGGCATGGCCCTTGGCGAAGCCCGCGTGCTCGATGAGCCAGGCCGCGGAGGTCTTGGTACGGCCGCTCGGGTCGGGGTAGCGCGGGAAGCCCGGCCCGGCCCGGCGTTCGAGCTCGGCGAGGCCCTCGGCGTCCAGGATCGGGTTGGTGAAGAACGACCCGGCGCTGCGGGTGTCGGGGTCGGCCGGGTCGAGCACCATGCCCTTGCCCCTGCGCAGTTCCAGTACAGCCTCACGGGCGGCGCTCAGCGGTACCCGCTCGCCCGGCTCTACCCCGAGCGTGCGGGCGAGTTCGGCGTAGCGGATGGGCTGGGACTCCTCGGCGTCGCCCAGCGCGAAGGTGACCTCAAGGACCACGTACCGGTCCGGGGCGACCTTGAAGACGCTGTTGCGGTAGGTGAAGCCGCACGCCGCATGGTCCAGGGTGATCGTCTCGCCGCGCTCCCTGTCGTACGCCCGTACCTCGACGATGGTCTCGGCCACGTCCTGGCCGTACGCCCCGACGTTCTGGATCGGGGTGGCACCGATCCGGCCGGGGATGCCGGACAGGCACTCCACGCCGGACAGGCACTCGGCGACGCAGCGGGCGACGAACGACTCCCACTCCTCGCCGGCCTGGACCCGTACCCGTACACCCGTGTCCGACGCGCGGGAGACGCGCTCGACGCCGCGGGTGGCGACGCGCACCACCGTGCCGGGAAACCCGGCGTCGCCGACGACCAGGTTGCTGCCGCCGCCGAGGACGAGCAACGGTTCGCCGGCCGAGTCGGCGGCGCGCACCGCGGCCAGCAGGTCCTCCTCGGTGGCCGCCTCGACGAACCGGCTGGCGGGCCCGCCCAGGCGCAGCGTCGTGTACCCGGACAGCTCCACCTGCTCACAGAGCACGGCCACAGAGATCTCCCTTCGGACGCAGAACGTGCCGTGGAGCCCCGAAGCGGGGCTCCCGGCACGTGCCGGTCAGGCCAGCTGGACGGTCGCCTTCGCGCGGGTCAGGACCTTCTGGTCGTTGGCCTTGGCGACGACGTTCACCACGACCTTGTTGCCGTCGAGCTTCTCCTCGACCGTGCCGCTGATCTCCAGGGTGGCTCCGCCGTCGTTGGGCACGACGACCATTCCGGAGAAACGGACGCCGTAGTCGAGGACCGCGCCCGGGTCGCCGGCCCAGTCGGTCACGAACCGGCCGGCCTGCGCCATCGTGAACATGCCGTGCGCGATGACGTCGGGCAGGAACGCGGACTTGGCGAACGTCTCGTTCCAGTGGATCGGGTTGAAGTCACCGGACGCACCGGCGTACATCACCAGGTTGAGCCGGCTGACCGGGAAGGTACGGGCCGGGATCTCGGTGCCGACCTCTACCTCGTCGTACTTCACAGTGGCGGTCATCAGGCCCCCCGCTCCACGATCGAGTTGAACGTCGTGCAGACCAGTTCGCCGTCGAGGGTCTTGATCTCCGTCACGATGGTCATCACCTCGTTGTTGCCGGCCGACCGGATTCCGGTGATGGTCGACTGGGTGGTGAGGACGTCGCCGGCGTGGATGGGGCGCGTGTAGGTGAACCGCTGCTCACCGTGGACCACCATCATGTAGTTCAGGCCGAGGTCGGGGTCGGCCAGCGCCGCGACGCCCAGCGAGATCGCGATCGGGAAGGTCGGCGGGGCGATGACGTCGGCGTGCCCGGCGTTCTCGGCGGCCGCGCGGTCGGTGTAGATCGGGTTCGAGTCGCCGATCGCCGTCGCGAATTCCCGGATCTTCACCCGGCTGACCTCGTACGGCTCACTGGGCGGGAAGCTCCGCCCGATGAAGTCACGGTTCAGTGCCATGCATTCCGTCCCTATCTTGGGCCGTAGAGATTTCGGGGTCCAGCGGTAGGCATGCCGACCGCGCCCGCCCGGCCTTGCCGCCCTTGCGAAGGTAACAGAACGAGATTCAGCCCGCCCCCCGCGGGTCTCCGCAGGGAACGGGCTGATCAAAGTCATGCAAGCTCTGGGTTAGCGGGTCTCGCGGTGGGCCTGGTGCTGCCTGCAGTTGGGGCAGTACTTCTTCAGCTCCAGGCGGTCAGGGTCGTTCCGCCGGTTCTTCCGCGTGATGTAGTTGCGGTGCTTGCACTCCTGGCAGGCCAGCGTGATCTTGGGCCGTACGTCGGTGGCAGCCACGATGGAGTGCCTTTCTGACTAGGGACTTGGACATGCACCCTGCCATCCCGTCCCCGGGGGGACGAGACGACCAGGTAGTAGCGAGGGCCGGACTTGAACCGGCGACACAGCGATTATGAGCCGCTTGCTCTGCCAGACTGAGCTACCCCGCCGCGGTGGGCCGGTGTGGACCGATTCGCCAGGATACCCGACAGCCACACCATGCTGGGAAACCAAGAGGGCCCGGCCCGCTGGGGACCGGGCCTCGGGCTTCCCAGAGCCCCTTTACGGAATCGAACCGTAGACCTTCTCCTTACCATGGAGACGCTCTGCCGACTGAGCTAAAGGGGCCTCGCACCCTGGGTGCGGACGTAACCATACACGGCCTGAGCAGCCGATGCGAACCCGTTGCGCCCGAGCGATCATCCAAGCTCACGGTCTGGGGCGGTCTCGCGCCCGGAGCCCCTCCAGCCTCCCCTTTCACTGGCGACCCGCTTCCACTTCGCGCGAATTATCCCGATCCGTCCACGGCCCGGGCGGCTCGCTTTCTCCAAGTGGTGAATGCCGGTGAGCGCAATCTGCTGTCATATGGAAAAACCCAGGAAGGGCCGTCCCATGGGCACTGGATCACCACCCCCGCGCCGATCATATGATCGCCACTACGTCCATTATGTGACAATGGGGCGAGATAGAAGATTTGTCCGCCTCAGGCGCCGACTGACCAGATTCTCGATCATCGCCATCGGCGGTTTCCTCTGCTGGTACTTCCTCTACGTGGCCATGTCCGCGTTCGCCCGGGAGTTCATGGACCAGCGGCTGATCGGGAACGTGAACGTCGGGCTGGTGTTCGGCCTGCTCGAATTCGTCGCCACGTTCCTGCTGGCCTGGGGGTACGCGCACTACGCGCGGGCCGCCCTCGACCCGCTCGCCGACCGCATCCGTACCGAGATCGACTCCGCCCCCGATCCGAGAAGCAGGCAACGATGACCGGCCGCCCCCTCACTTTCACGCTTTTCGCCCTACTGGTCTTCATCACGCTCGGCATCACGATCTGGGCCAGCCGTACGACCCGCGACGCTGTCGACTTCTATGCCGGCGGCCGGGCGTTCTCAGGTCCGCAGAACGGATTCGCCCTGGCCGGGGACTACATGTCGGCCGCGTCGTTCCTCGGCATCGCCGGGATCATCTCCCTTTCCGGGTACGACGGGTTCCTGTATTCGATCGGCTTCATGGTCGCCTGGATTCCGACGCTGCTCATCGTGGAACTGATGCGCAACACCGGGCGGTTCACGATGGCCGACGTACTGGCGTACCGGGCCAGCCGGCAGCCACCGGTCCGTACCGCCGCCGCCATCTCGACGGTCACGGTCTCGGTGTTCTATCTGCTCGCCCAGATGGTCGGCGCCGGCGCGCTGGTCTCCCTGCTCCTCGGCCTGAAGCCCGGGGAGACCTTCATGGGGATGTCCGCCAAGGTGGTCACGATCATCGTGGTCGGGGTGCTGATGATCTGCTACGTCATGTTCGGCGGAATGAAGGGCACCACCTGGGTGCAGATCATCAAGGCCGCGCTGCTGATGTTCGGCACCATCGTGATGACGCTGCTCGTGCTCACCCACTTCGGCTTCAACCTCAGCTCCATGCTGGGGTCGGCCGCCACGGCCAGTGGGAAGGGTTCCGCCTTCCTGGAACCCGGCCTGAAGTACGGCAAGGACATCGCGGGCGATCCGGGGAAGACCCTGATCAACAAGCTTGACTTCCTCAGCCTGGCCCTGGCCCTGGTGCTCGGCACCGCGGCGCTGCCGCACATCGTCACCCGGTTCTTCACGGTCCCCAGCGGCCGGGCGGCCCGTACCTCCGTCAACTGGGCGATCGGCCTGGTCGGCGCGTTCTACCTGATGACGCTGGCGCTCGGCTTCGGCGCGACCGCCCTGGTCGGCCGCACGGCCATCCTGGCCCAGGATCCCTCGGGGAACGCCGCCGCGCCGCAACTCGCCCGCGCCCTCGGCGAAGAGGTCGCGGGCAGGATCGGCGGGGAGATCATGCTGGCCTTCATCGCCTCGGTGGCGTTCGCGACGATCCTCGCGGTCGTGGCCGGCCTGGTGATGGCCTCGTCGACCTCCCTGGCCCACGACTACTTCGGGCACGTGCTGATGCTCGGCCGGCCCCGCGAGTCGCAGGAGGTCGGGGTGGCCAGGTTCGCCGCCTTCCTGATCGGCTCGCTGGCGATCCTGCTGGCGGTCTTCGCGAAGAACCTCAACGTTGCCTTCCTGGTGGCCCTGGCCTTCGCCATGGCGGCCTCCGCCAACCTCCCGGCCATCGTGTTCTCGCTCTTCTGGCCGCGTTTCAACGGAACCGGGACGGTGGCGGGCATCTACGGCGGCCTTGTGAGTTCGCTGGTCCTGGTCGTCTTCTCCCCCGTCGTGTCCGGCAAGGTCGATCCGCTGACCGGGCAGACCCTGTCGCTGTTCCCGGCGGGGGTCGACTTCCACTGGTTCCCGCTGGAGAACCCTGGCCTGGTCTCCATCCCGATCGGGTTCCTGTGCGCCGTCGCCGGGACCCTGCTCAGCAGAGAGAAGGCCGACCCGGACCGTTTCCTGGCCCTGTCGGTACGTTCCCTCACCGGCGGCGGAGCCCACTGATCGCAACGTCCCCTAGATTTACTCCTTATGCTGCACTTCGTCTGGCTCATCGCGTGCGCGGTGGCGATCTACCTGTCGTGCGAGTGGTTCGTCAACGCAATCGAGTGGCTCGGCCTTCGGATGAGCATCGGGCGTATGGCGGTGGGCACCGTCCTGGCCGCCTTCGGCACCGCGCTGCCGGAGTCGGTGGTGACCCTGGTGGCGGTGGTCTTCGGCACCACCCCGGCGCAGAAGGACATCGGGGTGGGCGCCGCGATGGGCGGCCCGCTGGCGCTTGCCACGGTCGCGTACGGGGTGACCGGCCTGATGCTGCTGCTGAAAAGGCGCGGTACCGGGAACGGTGGCGGGGCGCTCGCCGACACCGCCGAGAACGCCCGGCTGGCCAGGGACCAGCGGTGGTTCCTGGTGGTGTTCATCGTCAAGGTCGGCCTCGGCCTGGTCGCCTTCGCGTTCAAGCCGGTGCTCGGGTTGTTCTTCCTCGCCACCTACGCGGTCTACTTCTGGCGCGAGATTCGCGCTGAGTCCCCCGAGGGCTCAGATTCGGGTACGGGCTCGGGGCTGGGTTCGGACCCGGATTCGCCGGTGGAAGCGGCGCAGGACGGCGAGGAGCTGGAGCTGGAGCCGCTGAAGCTGCAGCCGAAGGCCGCGAGCCCGGCGACCTGGGCCGTGCTCACGCAGACCCTGGTCACGCTGGTGGTGATCTTCATCGCGTCGCAGCTCTTCGTGCACCAGCTCGACGCGATCGGCCCGATGATCGGGCTCCCGGCGGCCGTCACGGCACTGCTGCTGTCCCCGATCGCCACCGAGCTCCCGGAGGTCATGAACGCGATCATCTGGGTCCGGCAGGGAAAGACCAAGCTGGCGCTGGCCAACATCTCCGGGGCGATGATGATCCAGGCCACCGTGCCGAGTGCGCTGGGTCTGCTGTTCACCCCCTGGCTGTTCGACTCCGCGGTGGTCTGGTCCGGCCTGGTGACGATGGCCGCGATCGTCTACCTGCTGGCCACGCTGCGGGCCAGCCGGCTGACCCCCACCCGGCTGGCCTGGGCGGGGGCCTTCTACCTGGTCTTCGCGGCCGGCCTGGTCTACCTGCTGTAGCTGCTGGCGCTCGCTCCGCTCGCCCGGTGCTTGGGCCTAGACGCGCGGCCTTCCGTCGTCAGTCGCAGCGGAAGAGCCCGGGGACGGGGAGCTCGGCGACGGCGGCGCAGTGCGCGTGCACCCAGGCGACCGCGCCGGGGTTACCGAACGGCCTGCCCGGCCGCTGCTCCTCGTCGAGCAGCAGGTAGTGCAGCCGGCCGGACTGCACATAGCCCTCCAGCTTGGCGGCCGGCAGCGCCGGGTCACTTCCGCCGAACCCGCCCATCGCCATGACCGGCCGCCCGTGGCTCTGCAGGATCATGGGCGCGGCCAGCCTCGCGCTGGGCACTGCGGCCAGCCAGGTGGCGCCGTCCCTGTGCGCCTCGAGGTACGGGATCAGCCCGGGATCGAGGGGGCGGGTCTGCGGCATCCGGGGCCTGGTGGCCGACCGGGGACCGGCGAGCGGGTTGTTGCCCTGGACGGGCCTGGTCAGCGGGGTCACCGCGAAGGCCGCAGGACCGGCGAGCACCCCGACCACTCCGGCAAGCGTGGCCCCGATCGCCAGGCGGGTCACCCGGCGGCTCCCCGGCGATCCCCTGCGCAGTCCGGGCAGCAGCAGCGTGCCGACGGCGACGGTGGTCGCCAGGGCCACCGTGCCGGGCAGCCAGGGCAGGAACCCCGGGGCCCGTACCAGCATCACCACCGACCAGCCGCCGGTGACGGCGATGGCCGCCGGCAGGCACCACGACCAGCCCGCGCTGTGCCGGTAGGCGCGGAACAGCGCGACCCCGCCCGCTCCGGTCAGCGCCGCGATGGCCGGGGCCGCGGCGGTGGTGTAGTAGGCGTGGAAGATCCCGTTGGAGAAGCTGAACACCGCGAAGTGCACCAGGAGCCAGCCGCCCCAGAGCAGCAGCGCCGCCCGCCGCAGATCCGTTCGCGGGCGGCGCCCGCGCAGCACGAGGGCGCCCGCCAGCGCGATGACGGCGAACGGGATGAGCCAGGAGATCTGCCCGCCGACCTGCCCGCTGAACAGCCGGCCCGGTCCCGCCCCACCGCCGAACATCGCCCGGCCAGGAGCCTCGTGCGCGCGCCCGACGATCCGGCCGATGCCGTTGTAGCCGAGCGCCAGGTTCCAGACCGAGTTGCCGGCACTGCTTCCGGCGTACGGGCGGTGGCTCGCGGGGACGGCGTCGATCGCGGTCATCCAGGAGAAGCTGACCACCGCGAGGACCGTACCGAACAGTGAGAGCCTGCCGATCCGGCGCCACACCCCGCCGGGAGCCGTCGCCAGGTAGACCAGCGCGAACGCGGGCAGCACCAGGTAGGCCTGCATCATCTTGGTGTTGAAGGCCAGCCCGATGGCGGTGGCGCTCAGCAGCAGGGGCAGCAGACGGCCCGACCGGATCGCCTCCAGGCAGGCCCACCCGCCGAGTACGAGCAGCAGGACCAGCAGGGTGTCGGGGTTGTCGTCCCGGTTGATCGCGACCGTGATCGGGGTGAGGGTGAGCACCAGCGCGGCGATCAGGCCCGCCACATGGCCGGACACGCGCCGTACCGCCACATAGAGCACCGCCACCGCGGCGACGCCCTCCAGGACCTGGGGCAGCAGCAGGCTCCAGGTGCCGAACCCGAAGATCCGCGCGGACAGGCCCATCACCCACAGGGCCAGCGGGGGTTTGTCGACGGTGATGAAGGAGCCGGAGTCGAGCGCGCCGCAGATGAACGCCTTCCAGCTCTTGGTGCCGCTCAGCACGGCCGCGGCGTAGTAGCTGTTCGCGGTGCCGTTCGCGGACAGGCCCCAGGTGTAGAGGAACGCCGCCAGGCCGAGGATCGGCAGCAGCGCCACCTCCGGCCGGGACCTGGACTGCCTGCCGGGCCGGAAGATCCAGCCCCGGAAGAGGACGAACCGTACAACGGTGGCCAGGGCGTTGCAGGCGACCACGGCGGCGAGTTCGAGGCTACGGCTGGTGGTGGGCAGCAGGGCCAGTCCCCCGCTGCTGATGCCAAGGCCGAGCAGGAACGCCACCCCGCCTTCGGCCTGGTGGCGCAAGGCGTTCTGGGAGCCGGTCACGCCGAAGGTGAACCGCCGGTTCGCGGCGGTGTTGGCGACGGCGGTGACCAGCAGCGCGATCGCGTTCGCGGCGACCGCGCTCACCACGTTGCGCAGCAGGAGGTAGAGCAGCAGGTGCGCGATCGTGCTGACGACCCCGATGGCCGCGAACCTCGGCAGGGTACGGGCAGGCGGGCTCGCCGCGATCCCGCGCTGGGTGCACAGCCGGCGGGCGACCCTGGCCATGCCCCGCAGATCCTGGTACGCGGTCTTCAGGATGTCGACGCGGCTGTCGAGGTCGTCCACCCAGTCGACCGGCACCTCGTGGATGCGCAGGCCCCTGCTCTCCGCCAGCAGCAGGAGCTCGGTGTCGAAGAACCACGCGTCGTCCTCGACGCTGGGCAGCAGCGCCCGCACGATCTCGGTACGGCCCGCCTTGAATCCGCACTGCGCGTCGGAGAAGTACGCGCCCAGGGTCGTCTTGAGCAGCAGGTTGTACGAGCGGGAGATGACCTCGCGCTTGAGCCCCCGGGCGACCGCCGAGCCGCGGGTCAGCCGGGTGCCGATGGCCAGGTCGCTGTGCCCGGACAGCAGCGGCGCGACCAGTGGCAGGAACGCCTCCAGACCGGTGGACAGGTCGACGTCCATGTAGCTGACGACGTCGGCGTCGCTGGTGCTCCACACGTGCCGGAGCGCCCGGCCCCTGCCCTTCTTTTCGAGATGTACGGCTCGTACGTGCTCGAGTTCGAGTGCCAGACCCCTGGCCAGCGGCCAAGTGCCGTCGGTGCTCGCGTTGTCGGCGATGGTGATCCGAAAGTCGTAGGGAAACGACTCGGTCAGGTAGTCGTGCAACCGGCGGACGCTGGCCGCCAGTACGGTCTGCTCGTTGTAGACCGGGACGACGACCTCGACGAGCTGCCGCCTGTACCCCTGCCCCGATGGAACGGTCTCTCCCCGATACACCACACGCCCCCAGCGTTCTTGACTGTAAGTAGTCGTAAAACCACGCTAAGTCGCTGATCGTCAACCTGAGGAGGGCCTGCGAGGCCACGGAAACCTGCCGCCCCGGCACGAGACCGTCACCCTCACCGTAGGCCGGCACGTACGTCCGGCTACCGTGGCGGAGACTCGAGCAGGTCCAAGGTAGGTCCAAGGTAGCGAGGTGGAACGTGGGCCTCCCCGATGAGGCACTGGGCGACGTACCCGGGGAATGGCGGCGGACGCGGGAGTACCTGATCCGGCATCGGCACGGGCTGACCGCGGTGGCCGACCGGCTCTACCCGGATCTGCCCAAGGTCGGCAGGCTGCTCAGCCGCCCGGAGTGGCTGCCCGCCGAACCGCTCGAGCTGAGCGAGCTGGCCCTGTCCTGGCGGCGGCCCCCGCCATCGCATGAAATAGACGGGACCGAACCGGCCGCCCAACCGCTGCTGTCGGGCTTCGCGAGTTACGCCGAGGCGCTGGGGAGCCTCGCGCCCCCGGCAATCTTCGAGAACAGGTCCAGCTACCGGCTGCTGCACGCCGATCTCACGGCGAAGGAGATGGAGTTCGCGCCCGGCTCGTACTTCGACGGGATGAACGTCGGGGAGTCCGCGGCACACGAACTCGCCGCCGCCGTCATGCGCGGCACCGAGCCGTACTCCCTGCCCTTCCGGAAACTGGTGGGCGACCCGTGTGATCTGCGGCGGCGCACCGTCGTGCCCGCTATCAGCACGCTGACGATCCGGTACGACCGGGTAGGCGGGAGGGCGAGCTTCATCCTGCACTGGCGGGATCCCGCCAAGGTGGCGCACGGCGGCGGCCTCTATCAGGTGATGCCGGTCGGGATCTTCCAGCCCTCCGCAGATTCCCCCGCCAATGAGACGAACGACTTCGATCTCTGGCGCTGCATGGTCCGTGAGTTCAGCGAGGAGCTGCTCGGCGAGTCCGAGGACCACGGGAACGGGCCGGGTGCGCTGGACTACGACCGCTGGCCGCTCTACCGGCGGCTGGCCTCGGCGCGTCAGGCCGGGCTGCTCACCGTGCACTGCCTCGGGCTCGGGGTGGATCCACTGACCTTCGCCGCCGACCTGCTGACCGTCGCGGTCTTCGATTCCGGGACTTTCGACGAGATCTTCGCGGGGCTGGTCGGCACCAACGCCGAAGGCCGGGTCGTGGGCGGCATTCCGTTCACCGAGGACTCGATCGGGCCCTTCGTACGGGGTGCCGAGCCGATCCAGGCGGCCGGTTCGGCCGTACTCGACCTCGCCTGGCGTAACAGGGCGGGTCTCTTGCATTAGCCGGAGGCGGGAGCGGTTTCCCAGATGGGCGAGAAGATGCGGTAACCGCGGCTGGGTTGCCGGACCTATGGGCGTACCGACGATGTACGGCGAGCCCGTGGCAAGGAGATCCATACGTGAGTGATGACACGGAACGATTCAGTGCGGTCTACCGGCGGCACCATCCGCAGGTTCTGGCGTACGCGCTGCGCCGGACCGACGAGGCCCGCGCACACGACGTGGTGTCGGAGACCTTTGTGATCGCCTGGCGGCACCACGCTCGGCTACCCGACGACCCGTTGCCGTGGTTGTACCGCACTGCACGCAACTGCCTGTCCAACGAGGAACGCGCGGCCCGCCGCCAGGTGCGGCTGGTCGGCCGGATCGCCACTGACGGGGCCCGATTCACATCGGACCACGCCCGCGGCGTCACTGAATCCGCGCTGATCAGAGCGGCGCTGCGGGAGTTGCGGACCGCTGATCGGGAGGCGCTGCTGCTGGTGAGCTGGGAGGGCCTCGATCAGCGGGCCGCCGCCGAGGCGCTCGGCTGCTCTGTGACGGCTTTCAAGGTACGGGTGTTCCGGGCCCGCCGCAGGCTGTCCCGGCTACTGGAAGTCGCGGGAACCGAGACGACCACGTTCGACATCAGCACCGAGGGGGCCCTGTGAACGGCCAGGAACTCCATGCCAGGCTCGCCGCCGCAAACCCGGTGCACGTCGCAGATCTCGGCGACAGCGGTGCGACGACGCAGTCCGCCATGCGACTGCAGCACATCATCAGCCAGCCGACGTCCCGTCGCGGGAGGACCCGGCGCGGCTTCGTCCTCCCCAGCCTGTTGGGGGTGGTGGCGACGGTCGCGGCGGCGATTCTCGTACCCGCGCTGCTCACGCCCGCGACCGGTCCCCAGCAGACGATCGCGGTGAGCGGCCCGGCCCACGAGATCCTGTTCGCCGCCGCGGAGCGCGTTCCGAAGGCCAGGACGACCGGCCGGTACTGGCGCACGACCGGCATGGTCGAGCAGCTCGTCTACCGCAACCATGCCGGGAACCACTACCTGCTGAGGCTCAGCACCCCGAAGGACAGCCTGGCTCCGCGCGACAAGCGAGACGGCGTGTCTTACCTCAACTTCAACATAGGAGGGACCCGGATCCGGCCGGTGACTGCCGCAGACGCCGCCGCATACCGGCGGGACGGCTCCCCGCGGGACAACGAGAACGGGGCTATTGGTGTGCAGGTCCCGGGCCCGCCCGACGCGCTCGAGATAGCAGGGACCGGGTTCGGCGAAGGTGATCCCCGCCTGCTGCCCACCGACCCGGACCGGATGCGGCCGGCCATGCTCGGCTGGTTGCACGGTCACGTCGATACTCCTGCCCGTACCAACGCGTATCTGTTCCTCGAGGCGGCGAAGCTGCTCGATCCCGAGGGAATGCCGCCTTCTCCGGCATTGCGGGTCGCGCTCTACCGGATGCTCGGCGGGCTGCCGGGCGTCCGCAGCCTGGGTACGGTACGCGACCCGCTGGGGCGGCCCGCCATCGGAGTCGCGCTGACCGACGTCTCGGCCCAGTACGGCACTCTGGACTGGCAGCTTCTGATCAGCCCGACCAGTGACATGCTGCTCGCCACCCGCGCGGTGGTCCTGCAGCACGGAGCCGCCAACCCGTACGCGACGCCGGGGATGGTGCAGTACCTCAACCTCGTCCAGTCGGCGGGCTGGACCAACACGAAACCACCCGCGTAGACCCCGGTGGTTCCGTTGAGTCGTGGCGTTTCCCGCACCGTTCACCGAATCGGTGCGGGAAGCGCCAC
>JAOPYM010000145.1 GCA_025964615.1 Actinomycetes bacterium | reverse complement strand
ATCCGGCCGACGGGCGTCGCCGCCGGCTCCATGACGCGGGTGCCGCCAAGCTTTCCGCACGCGCAAGTGCGGTGTCGACATCGTCGACCCGGAAATAGGCGACGATCCCGGTATAGGGGCTGTCGGGACCTGCCTGGCCGATCCCACTCGTCGGCTGGCCGCCGTCGTCGCCGACGAGCGCGTAGGTCTCGTCAATGGCGTTCACCGGCCAGCCGAACACTCTTGGTAAAAGCGTCGCGCTCGCGGGGCGTTGGGGGTGGAGATGTCGAACCACGCAGGAGCATGGTGGTGCCCGGTCGACGTCATGAGGATCCTCCTTGGCAAGGGCGGTCATGCTCTGTCGGGGGTGGGACTCCCGCCGTGGGGCAAAATCGTCGCTCGTGAGCGAGATTCCTTCCCGGACCGCGGACACGGCAGCCGCCTCGTAGGCGACCGACTCACGGCTCGACCAGATGAAGGGCTGCAGCTCGTCCAGGACCGAGAACGGCTCCTGGTCAGGATCGTGCGTCATGCTCTCGATTCTCCTTCACTCCGGCCGGCCTCGCTCCCCGATGATCCACGGGCCTCCTCCCCCTCGCCTGGACAGCCAGCGCGCCTGGAGGCGACCAGAGCCGTCTCGGCGCGAACGACACGTGCACGCCACGCTGGGGGCTCGGGATGACCATGTGGACGGACCAAGCCATCACCTGCGATGCCGCCTCCTGGGAAGAGCACGTCGACCTGCGGGTAGCGTGTCCGAAGGGCCAGCACCAGAGGGGACGCAAGTGATCATTCGCAGGTTTCGCCCGGCCGACGAGAACGCCGTGTACGACGTGTGCCTGCGGACCGGGGCGGACGGACACGACGCCACCCGGCTGTTCGCGGACCCGCGGATGCTCGGGCACGCCTATGCCGGTGCTTACCTCCGGCTACAGTCCCAGTTCGCCTTCGTCCTGGACGACACCGACACCGACACCGACACCGATAGCAACTCCCACGACAGCAGCGGCAGCGAGGTGGTCGGGTATGTATTGGGCGCGCTGGACACCCACGAGTTCGAGCGGCGCTGCGAGCGGGAGTGGTGGCCGGCGCTGCGCTCCCGGTATCCGGACCCGGGGGACGTCCCGGCCGCTGAACGCACCCCGGACCAGCGCATCGCGCACCTTTTCTACCATCCCGCGGCGGCCGCTCAGGCCCTGCTCGACGGCTATCCGTCGCATCTGCACATCGACCTGCTGCCGCGGGCCCAGGGCAAGGGGTTCGGCCGGGAGCTGATGGAACTGCTGCTCACCGAGCTGGCGGCTGCAGGGTCCCCCGGTGTCCACCTGGGCGTGAGCGAGACGAACACCGGTGCCATCGCCTTCTACCGGCGGCTGGGCTTCGAGCATCTCGCCGACGCCCCGTACACCGCCATCATGGGACGCACGCTCGCCGGCTGACCGGCCGTACAACAGCGGTCGCCGTACGACACCGGTCCGTACTGCACCAGTCCCTGATGCACCGTCACCGTACGGCACCCGGTCCCCGGCCGAATCCCAGGGCGGCGAGGCACCCGAAGCCGTCACCTCCGCCGACTCGATCGCTCGCCGAGGCCGCGCCGTCGCCGTCACTCTGCTCGCCGTCACTCTGCTCGCCGCGACCCAACGACCCACCCAAGACGCCATGGGCAAGGGCGCGGTCCGTTCGCAAATGGACGTACGCATCTGCCTGCGCGTCCGAGAACGCCGGGATACCGATCTCATCCTCGGACAGGGCGCCCACACCGCCGACTGGCACGCCCACGCCCTCGACGCCCCCGGCAAGTTCCTCATCTCCGCACCCGGCCACGACACCCCCAAACGCGTACGCGCCATCACTCGTCAGCACACCGGCCATAGTCCGCGCCTCGACGGCCTGTCTGCCGATGCCGTCCACAGCCCTGTGGACAACGAACCCATCCGAACCGCCGACACCGACCCCAAGCAAGCCCTCGTGACCGCTCTCCACCAAGCCCCGCCCGAAGGCATCCCCGTCTCCATCCTCATCAAGATCACCGGAATGCGACGCACATGGATCTACGAGCGGCTCAACCAGCACGCCACCGACGGCGCCGTCACCCAGGTCTCCCGAGGCCGCTGGCGCGCCACCCCAACCCCGACCAGTAGCCCGTTCGTCCGCGCGGACGTCCGCCTCGCGCGCTGCGCGCGTAGACGCACATCGACCGCGGACGTCCGCGCGGACGAACCCCACGGACAACCACCGAAAGGATGGCCGGGGGGAGAGAACATGTCCAACACGAGCCCGCCCGGCCGGCACCCTGCCGCGATACATCGGGAGGCGACCTCCACCGGCTGCACCGCGAAATGCGCCTGCGCGTGCCGAAAACTTCGTCCACCTGGGTGACCTGCATCAATGTCGGCAGCCCACTGGGCTCGGGCGGCACTGGGCAGATGACCTCGCCATTCGCCCGAGCGGGGATCAGCGGGCTGTGATGTAGGTGGACGGGCTGGTGGCGGGGTCGTCGGAGGCATCACCCGCGAAGCGGATCTGCCACGTGC
The DNA here is from genome assembly GCA_025964615.1 of Actinomycetes bacterium. Lineage (GTDB taxonomy): Bacteria > Actinomycetota > Actinomycetes > Streptosporangiales > Streptosporangiaceae > RYN-227. Next base: position 1,406 of record JAOPYM010000145.1, on the reverse strand, counting down.
CGCTGAGCGGGGCCTTGACGGTGATGTGGTAGTGGCCTTGCTGGTCTACGGTGGCGATGGTCTTCTGGACCCATCGGGTCGTGCCCTTGGCCCGGAACCAGACGGTGACTTGAGCGCTGTCGATGCCTGTCCAGGTGCCGTACGCGTCGAGCGACTGGAGCGCACCGGTCAGCGTCAGCGGGTGGCCCCGCTTCACCGGCTGCGGGGTGATGTGGCCGTTGGCGAACCTCGTCGACCTCACCACGGTGATCCCGGTGGCATCGCCGAAGGTGTAGGAGTAGTGCGTGTCGCCGTAGTAGTTGACTGACCAGGTTCCCGTCATGATCGCGGTGAAGGCGACGTCGAACCGGCCGTTCGCGTCGGTCTGCGCGGGGGTGACGGAACCCTTGTAGTTGGGGTACTGACCGTTGATGTACGTGCCGTCGGTGTAGCCGTAGGAGAGGTAGACGGTGGCGTTCGCGAGTGGCGTCGTTACTGGGCGATCCGTGCCATAGAGCAGTTGCCCGCTGATGTGGACCGTCGCGCCTGGGCGGACGCTGGCGCCCCCGGGAGTGACGTTTGCGAGCGCGGTGGAGTACACGAGCGGTTGCGGCCGGGGGACCGCCAGTTGGGCGGTGGGTTGGTCGAAGGCCTCACCGTTGGGGTTGTAGGAGAGGGTCCAGCTCGTACCCCCTCCCTGGACGTATGAGTACGCCAGGAAGCTGCCGTCGGCGTTGGGGTAGTTCTTGGTGAAGGTACTGCCGGCGATGGGTTCGCACACCGGCACACAGGTGACGAAGCCCTGGCTGAATGGCACCCAGGTCCCGTCGGCCAGTTGACGCTCCAGGCGTCCGGTGATCTGGGCGGCATCATAGCTCTGCTGTGGTTGCGTGACCGACAGGCCGACGATCCGGGCGTGTGCGACCGGAACGGTGACCGGGAAGCTCGCCGTCTTCATGACCGGCAGCGCGTCGCCCGAGTACAGCGACGCGACGAGGCTGGTGCTGTGGTCCAGCTCGAAGGCGCCGGATACGTTGCCATTGGCGTCGGCCGGGGCCGAGATGCGGCTGCGGGCGTTCGATTCGGTGATCGCGACCTGCGCGCCGACGAGCGGTTGCTCCGCGCCCAGATGGTCGGTGTAGGCGACCCGTCCCGCGTAGGAGAGGACATGGTCGACGGTCAGGTTCGCAGGCGAGAAGCCGAAGCCCGTGAAACGCGGCTGCACGGTGTAGGGGGCCATACGGCCTACGAGGGTGACCACGTCGTCTCCTGCGGTGTCGGTGACCTCCACTCGCATCGTGTTGTTGCCGGGCTCCAGATCGACCGGCGCGGCGGTCTGCCACACACCGTTGGTACTGGTGCCGCTGACCAGTCCCAGCCCGGTGAGCGTGGCGAACGGGATGTTCGGGCCACCGGGGTTGTGCTGG
>JAOPYM010000139.1 GCA_025964615.1 Actinomycetes bacterium | reverse complement strand
GCTGGGCGTCGCCCGAGTGGGAGACCGCAAGGGAAAACTGAAGAACACGGTCCCGTCGTCTAGTGGCCTAGGACGTCGCCCTCTCAAGGCGGTAACGGCGGTTCGAATCCGCTCGGGACTACAGGTGCAAGACAGAGTATGTGCAGGTCAAGGGCCTGATCGAGAGAGATCTCGATCAGGCCCTTGATCTTTTGTCCGCGATTCGTCCGCGAGGATCGCCGGGGTCCCCATCGGGGTTTCTAGCTCTCGGACCGATCGCGCTCTCGTGCTGTTCGTGGATGCGTTGATCTGTCTGGGTGTCTTGTCACGTCCCGGCGTGCGGTGCGGGGAGGCCTGTCGCGAGCCTGGCCATCGGGAGTTGACGACGGTGCGCCGTGGGGCTGTCCGGCGTTGTGATCAGACTTCATCGGGTCGGGTTGATCCGGGTTCTGGTGGTCCGTCGCGGACGACGCCGAGGAAGCGTTCGAGGTCGGCGGTGGCGACCGGTAGGTGCTGGCGATCTTGATCACCCGGCAGGGGAATCGGTTGGGTGTAGCTCTTCTGCAGGCGACAGTTCGGCGCTCAGGCCGTGAGGGCGTATTTGTTCTGGTGGACGCGCTGGTGTTCTCGGTCGAGGTGGAAGCGGAAGTAGGCGTCGAAGTCGCCGTTGCTCGCCAGGGCGCGGAGCTTGAGGACCGCCTCGGCCCCGTCCAGGCCCCAGCGGGCACCGGAGATGTCGAGGCGGTCGCCGATCAGATGGCGACAGGCACCCTCGATCACCCCGGTCGCGATCGGCCGGTCGCGGGCGAGCGCGTGGTCGTAGTGCAGGTACTCCTGTTTCGCCCGCAGGTAGCCGGTGCACGCGTCCGCGCCGCGCCGCTTCTCGCCAGCCAGCCCTGTGGCATCGGCCTGGGCCTCGATCGCGGCCGCGACCTGGGCGACGCCTCCGGCCAGGAGCGCGAGGGCCTGGGTGGAGACCCAGTCCTCTGCGGTGGGATCGCCGGCGGCATGGACCTCGGCCGCCACCTGCTCGGTCAGCAGCCCGATCTACCGCCGAAGCTCCCTCCACCCGCGACCGGGCCGCCTGCTCCCGCTGTTCCAGCTCCTCGACTAACGAGCCCATCGCTGTCACTTCGCCTCCATCGAAGCGGTGGAGAAGCCGACCGACCACCGCAGCCAAGCCCACAACTTCCCAGCTCAGCCAGTCCCTACAGAAGAGCGACACCCATGTGGCATTGCGCCAAGGCCACAGGCGGATGCCTCGGCGGTGGACCGGATTTGCACCATGCTCCCGGACCCGATACGCGTAGTGCAGACACCGCCCGGATCGGCACCGCGCTCGCCGATCTCCGGACGGCGTCGGGTCCGGGGACCGGTACAAGACGTGTCCGGCCGACGCAGAGGCGTCGGCCGGACAGGTGTTCTCAGCGCATGGTCCCGCTCACATTTACAGTGTGTCGACTCGTTCCGGGACTGTCTGGCTCAGGGATACACGCCCGAGAGCCGGTCGACGATGTTCGGCCACTGCCATGTAACCGTTGTGCGGTTGAGCAGGCCCATCTGGTCGTTACCGATGCCGGTGTATCCGTTGTCCCACACGACCGCCTTCTGGCCGTACTGCTTGGCGTACGAGGCGATGTGCGTTACGAAGTTGGCCACCTGGTCGGAGTTGTTGCCGCCGTTGTACGGCTTGACGGTGGCGCCGAACTCCGTCCAGATCACGGGGATGCCCTTGCTGGTGAACAGCTGGTTGGCGTTGTTCACGTCACCGTCGGGCAGGTAGTTCATCGAGCCGTCCCACGTCAGGTAGTTCGGGGCGGTCTGCGAGCAGAAGGCCCACGGATTGTAGGTGTGCAGCGACACCGCGACGTGGCTGTCGTTGGGGACCACTAGGTTGTTCGCGCCGGTCTGCGCGTTGGCGCCGTAGGGTACGACGAGCAGCCAGCGGGAGGCGTTGTTGCCTTACCTGTTCGAGTGTCACGCCGGTGAACCGATGGGCGCCCACGGCGACGATGAGCGGTACCTCGTGTGCGTCGGCGAGGTCCCTGTAGATGCGGACCTTGTCCTCAACGCGCTCCATGAGGCGTGTTGCGCTGACTGGCCCGGAACGTGAGCTGGGTGGGTCGAAGCATGCGTGCATGCCAAGCGGCGAGGCCATTAGCCGCCCGCCACGCCTTGGGTCGCCCGCAACGAGGAAGGTGTACCCCTGCGTGAAGAAGACGTTCGCCGGGGGCTGCTGCAGCAGCCCGGCGTTCAGATCTTGGGCAACTCGCTTGGCTGTACGCGCATCGGGCGGCCGCACCGGGGTCTTGCTCGGGGCAAGGTGGAGGACGACGCCCACGGGGATGTTCTTGATGCGCTCGACCAGCCCGTGCCAGGCGCGCATCTGGGCGAAGGTGCTCGCGGGGGGCATGTCCGTGTGTACCTCCACGAACGCCAGCGGCTTCCCATCGGGCGCCAAGACCGTCCAGTCCGGGGTGGCGCCTCCCCAGTCGCGCTCGTAGGCCACTTCAAGGCCTGTCGCGCGCAGCCCGGCGCCCGCTGCGAGCTCGAAGTTGACCGGCCAGAAGTGCTCGTCAAGCCACATCCGGCGGGCCATGGCCACCGCCACCGGCCGGGGAAGCAGCGCGAACTGGTCATCGAGCCACAGCCGCCACGGCGCGTACCTGTCGTTCGCTGCGATGTCGTAGGTCAGCTGCCGTTGCTCGGGCGGGAGCCTGCCGTACTTCTGGCGATGCTCCGCGACGAAATCCAGCCCGAGAAGGCGGGTGACGTCCTGGTCGGTCACGCGGTCATTATCCTCGGTATCACCGCTTATGGGTTGCGGTTTTCCTCCTGCCGCGTGCCTTGCAAGAC
>JAOPYM010000133.1 GCA_025964615.1 Actinomycetes bacterium | reverse complement strand
GCGGGATGGCGAGCGCGGCGCCGGGGATGCCGCCGACGACCCCGCCGACACCCAGGATGAGGATGATCGCCAGCGGGTGGAAGTGCAGGCGCCTGCCCACCACCATCGGCTGCAGGATGTGGCCCTCCAGCTGCTGCTCGAGCAGCAGGATGCCCAGGAACACCAGCCCGGCGACGATGCCCTTGGCGCTGAACACCACGAGGCAGGCCAGCCCGCCGGCGAAAAGGATGCCGACAATGGGGATGAAGCTGCTGAAGAAGATCAGTACGGCCAGGGGCACGACCAGCGGCACACCCATCACGGTGAGGACGATCGCGATCACGATGGCGTGGATCGCGGAGACCATCACCGAGCCCTGCACATAGTGCGACAGCGTCTGCCACCCGGCCCGCCCGGCCCGCTCGAGTCTCGGCCGGTACGAGCCTGTGCCTTTGATCATGAACGCCCAGATCTGCCTGCCGTCCTTGAGCAGGAAGAACATCACGAAGAACATGAAGATGATGCCGGCGATGAACTCCCCGACCTTCGCGGTGGCGCTCAGCGCGGTGTTGACCAGCTGGGTCTGCTGGTTGCGCAGATGCTCGGTGAGCTTGGTGATCTCAGTGTTGAGCTGTGCCTTCTTGAGATGGAAAGGACCGCGGACCAGCCAGTCCTGGATGCCGTTCGCCGTCGACTGGATCTCGGTCAGCAGCTTCGGGAAGTCGCTGTTGGCCCTGATCCCGATCAAGACCCCCACCCCGGCGATCAGGCCGAGCGCGAGCAGCAGGGTCAGCCAGGTCGCCAGCAGCGACGGTGCCCCCCACTTGCGCAGCCGGTCGGTCACCGGGTGCAGCAGCGCGGCCAGCAGGACGGCGATCACCGTCGGGAGCGCCACGATCCGGACCTGGTCGAACATCTGCAGCAGTACGTACACGAGCGCGCCGACCACGATCAGCCGCCATGCCCACGCGGCGACGGTGGACAACAGGATCGGTACCTGGGGGGCTTCGGTCCGTTCGTCGGCCATGACTGATCTCCTCGTCCGGGGGCGGGGGACTCGGGCGATTCTTCCACCTCCGAGCCTGCGGCGCCTCATTTGACCTCAAGCGAGCTTGAGGTCGCATCCTGTTCTGGTACATACCGCCTCGCGAAACGGAGCACCTCATGGCCGTGGCCGCCGCCTTCTCGTCCCATGGTCCGCCGTCGGTCCTGGAGCTGATCACGTTCGAGCCCGCGCCGGCCGGTCCGGGTGAGGTACGGGTCGAGGTGCGGGCCGCCGGGGTGCAGCCCATCGACGCCAGGATGCGCGGCGGCTTCGTCCCGCCCGGCACGGTCGTGACGTTCCCGCAGATCCTCGGCAACGAGTTCGCCGGCGTCATCGACCAGGTGGGCCCAGGCGTGTCCGGCTGGTCGGCCGGCGACGAGGTCATCGGGTTCCGCACCTTCGAGTCGTACGCCTCGTCCGTCGTCGTCCCCGCCGCCCAGCTCGCAGCCAAGCCGCCGTCCATGTCCTGGGAGGAGGCCGGGGCGCTGTCGGCCTCCGGGCAGACCGCCCACTCGGCGCTGGAGGCCCTGGCCGTCTCCGCCGGGGACACCGTGCTGATCCACGCCGCCGCGGGCGGGGTCGGCACCATCGCGGTGCAACTGGCCCGCCTGGCGGGTGCGACCGTCATCGGCACCGCCTCGGAGCGCAACCACGATTACCTCCGCTCTCTCGGCGCCCTGCCCGTGTCGTACGGGCCCGGGCTGACCTCCCGGGTACGGGCGCTCGGCGCGGTCACAGCCGCGCTCGACGCCATCGGGACCGCCGAGGCCCTGGACGCGTCTGTCGAACTGGTGCCCGACCTGTCCCGGATCGGGTCCATCGCCGCCTTCGGCCTGGTCTCGTCGTACGGCATCCGGTGGCTGGGTACCCAGCGCTCCGCAGCCCGGCTGTCCACCCTCACCTCGCTGTACGTGTCCGGGGACCTTCAGATCCACATCTCGGAGTCGTACCCGCTGGCCAAGGCGGCAGACGCGCACCGCGAGATCGAGACCGGCCACGTCAGGGGCAAGGTCGTTCTGACGGTGCCCTAAGGAGTTGGCGCATGTCCTGGGCATCGCGTATGCTCTCGGACGTTGCCAAAAACCAGCGCAGAGGCCGCTGAGAGGCACAGCCAAGGTCCTGTAGAGCAGTTGGAGTGCTCGCCACCCTGTCAAGGTGGAGGTCGCGGGTTCAAGTCCCGTCAGGACCGCCGGGCGCGCGATGCGCGTCATGGTCAGGTAGCTCAGTCGGTACGAGCGACCGCCTGAAAAGCGGTAGGTCGGCGGTTCGACCCCGCCCCTGACCACCATCTTCACGGCCAGAACGCCCCGTTCCGTATTATCGGAACGGGGCGTTCTGCTCTGCCTGACCAACCGCCATACGGCGAAGGGCTTCCATCTTTCGTCGGACGCCGTGGCGCAGCCAGTGTGGGCAAGCTGGACACACTTCCTCAGCGGCATTCACGGTCGACCGGTTCGAGCAGGAGCTCGGCCAGTATCCGGGCCAGCCAGTCCTGGCAGTCAGGCACGCTCCAGCCGCAGACCTCGGTGAACCGCTCGAACAGCTCGAACGAGGTCAAGGCGTAGATCTGATCGGCGGCCCGCTCGACGCTCAGCTCGGTGCGCAGCGCGCCGATCGCGACCAGGTGCTCGGCCGGGCCCCGGCTGCCGACCAGTCGCTGCTGTTCGGTGCCGGCCAACAGGTCGTTCAATCGGGCATCGGCGGGGGTGGCGGCCGCGGCGGCGCGCAGGACGCGATGCACCGGGCCTACACGTTGGAAGATCGTCATAGCCATCTCCGCGTACAGGGCCAGTTTCCGCACGGGATCGGGCTCAGCGATGATCGCCTGCACCTGCGGCCGGGCGCTCTGCGGGATGGGTTGCGCGTCGCCGGCCAGGGTGACGTCGTAGACGAGCTTCGCCAGACCCGGCTTGCCCCCCGGGCAGGACGAATACAGGGTTTGCACGACGACTCCGGCGGCCTGCGCTACGTCGGCCATCGTCGTGGCCGCGTAGCCGCGCTCCAGCATGAGTGCCCGGGCGGCTTCGGCGATCCGCAGCCGGGTCGCCTCGGCGTTCTCACGCCGCAAGTCGCTGACGTATCGGCGCTTGGGCTTCTCGTTCATCGGGGACCATCGTGCCAGAATATTGACTAGATGATATTCAAATGAAATTATGTTGATCTAGCCAACCTACAGGAGGTGGACGAGCATGCGTCCCTTGTCACTGGAGATCGTTCGGCTGATGGCGACGCTGCTGCTCGGCCTGTTCGCCGGCGGTGTCTTCTTCACCGTGCTCGCTCCGTCGCTGCGCTCGCTGCCCGGACCCGCCTACGTGCGGTACTGGCAGGCGCTCAACATCGATTACGGCCGCGCCATGCCGGCGCTCCTGCTCACCTGCCTCGCGTTGCTCCTGGCGACGTGCGTCATGTCTTACCAGCGCGGCTGGCTTGTCTTCGGGCTCAGCGTCGCCGCCCTGCTGCTGCTTGCAGCCACGATCGTGCTCACCGTGACCCAACTGGAGCCGCTCAATCAGCTCGCGAACTCCTGGAACGCCGACCAGCTGCCAGCTGGCTGGGCCGATGCCCGCCGGCGCTGGTGGACGCTGCACACGGTGCGCACCGTGATGGCGGTGACGGCCTTCGCCGGACTCCTGGTCGCCCAGGCGGTCGACCAGGGAGGCAGCGAGAGAGCCGACGCCCTGGATTCGGTCGTACAGACGGCGCAGGTCTCAAGTCAATCGTCGACGATCGCCTTCATCAGCCTGCTCAGGCTCAGAGGTCTAGAGCCCCGCACTAGTCAGTCCCGCATCGCCTGGCGGAAGAGCCGCCGCAGCGGTAGCGAACACAACTGCGTTGAGGTAGCCGGGCAGGACGACTACAGCCGGGTGCGGGATTGATTCCAAGCAACCCCAGGGCAACGTTCTGACCTTCGACCGGGCGGCCTGGCACTCGTTCGTGGCCAAGGCGAAACGCGGTATGGCAGAGATTGACCAAGAAGCCCGCCGTTTCATGCTGACCAGGGCAAGCCGGATGGGGCGGCCGTCGTGGTGCCGGTCGCCTGTCTGCTGGGGTTTGCCCGGGGTGGCCGCCCTGTTGTGGTGGGCGTAGGTGTCAGGGGTCGGGGCCGGTCAGGTACCAGTGGGCGGTGGGGCTGATCCACAGTAGTACGCCTGGCCAGGGGTGGATGAGGGTCCATCGGCCGGTGCCTTTGCACCGGTGGTGGTGGCGGCAGAGGGCGGCGAGGTTGCAGGGGCAGGTTTCCCCGCCGAGGTGGTGGGCCACGGTGTGGTCGAGGTCGCATTGGGTGGCGGGCCGCCGGCATGCGGGGAACATGCACCGCTCATCGCGGGTTTGGATGGCGCGTCGCAGGGTGGCGGGGGGCCGGTAGCCGTTGTACCCGTGGATGATCTGCCCGTTCTCGGTGGTGTGGGTGGTGCAGCTGGGGGTCTTCAGTGCGGTGAGGGTTTCGCGGATCCGGTGGGCGGCTTCGGCGATCAGCCACACCCGCTCGTGCGCCTTGTCCGTCCCGGGCAGGGTGTGGGTCAGCGAGTCGCGCAGCGTGTGGGTGAGGGATGCGGCGATCTTCCGGTCGGCGGCGAGTTGTGCTTCGGTGTCGATGTCGGCTTGGATCTTCGCCAGGGTCTTCGCGTTCACCGCGGCCTTCCTGGCCTGGCCCTGTGCGGTCTGCG
>JAOPYM010000132.1 GCA_025964615.1 Actinomycetes bacterium | reverse complement strand
GGGCCATCGTCTGGACCCGGCGGGCGGACCGATCGTCCCGGTACGTCTGGACGCAGGGCCCGCACCGGCACCTGTGCTTGACATAGGTACTGACCTTGCCGTGGGTGACAAGGTTCCCCGTGACGGGCGACACGAACTTGGCGTTCCTGGCGGCCAGAAGCTCGTCCTCGGTGCAGCGCGGAAGGTTCACCCAGGCCGTGTCCGGCATGAACAGGCGTACCGGGAAGATGAGGTCACCTGGCTTCATCCCATGCTCTTTGACATGGGCCCGGATCTTCTCAACGAGTGGCCAACCGATCTTGAAGCGTCGGTGCTCACCGTTCTTGGTGTAGGGCCTGGTCCAGAATCGGCCTCCGGTCGGATGGAACTGCTTGGCTACTTCCACCGTGGACCGGCAGACGGCCAGCATCCCGGAGTCATAGTCCCTGAACGAGATGGCCTCGCAGAATCGCACACCTGTGGAGATGATGTACTCGGCGAACAGGCGCTGCGTCACCATGGGCAGGCGGGAACACAGATCCCAGAAAACTGTCTCGTTGATGACCTTGATGTTCTTGTTGGCGGCCTGTTTGCCGACGTTCAACCCTCGCACAGGGTTATCGGTCCGGTACTCCATCTTCACGGCCAGCCCGATCATCGCGGAGATCACTGAGCGGCAGTGCTTCTGCGTGTTCACGGTGACCCCGTCGTCGGTGAGGGCCGTGAAGTACTTGATCGCGTTTGTTGAGTTGAAGGTCGCTACGTGGAACGTCCGCAGATAGGGACGGATGTGGTTGATCCACATCGAGAAGTAGTTCTGCATCGTGTTGGGTTCCACGCGATGATGCCTCTGGAAGATCAGCCAGAACTGCTCGAAGGTCACAGCCCGCTTCTGGGCCAGCGTCATCGAGTCCAGGGAATCGCCAGACTGCTTGCCCTGCTCGTTGCGGGCTGCGGTCAACGCTTCCAGCTCTTCGTCGTAGGTGCCGGCCGACCGGGGTGTTCCCATCCCGTCGTAGTACACCCCCGTGTACCGGGTCTGGCCTGTCCGCTTGCTGACCTTCTTGACGACGTACGGTTGCCTCATCACTCTCCCGTTTCATGATCATCGGGTTAGTGAATCGGTTAGTGAACTGCTCGGCAGTGCCCTCCACCATCCTCCACAACACCTTGATCAAAGTGCCTCTGACCTGCGGTTTTATGGAAATAATAGCGATTTGTCGCACTCTTGGGGAGATGGGAGGGCAGCGGCAACGTCGCCGCACTAGATGTCCTACGGGCCGTGGTACGGGAACCGCAGACCCTGGACGCGTTCTTCACCGAGGTCGAACTGGCTTCGGGCGCGGACGCCCGGCTGGACGCGGCCGTCCGGCGGGTCAAGGACTCCCTTACCGATGTGGCGACGATCGAGCTCCGCGCCCGTCGGGTCGTGGAGGACCTCGCTCTGGTCTTGCAGGCATCACTGCTGGTCAGGCACGGTCACCCGGCCGTCGGCGACGCCTTCTGCGCCTCCCGGCTCGGCGGCGACTGGGGCCACGCCTACGGCACGCTGCCGCCCGGTTCGGACTTCGGAACGATCATCGAGCGGGCCGCACCGAAGACCGGCTGAGCCTTGGCGCCGCACCTACGGCGGTATCCCCGTCTGACGGATTCAGGCGCCGGCGACAGTTCCCGCACCAGGGTGCTGTCGCTGTCTGACGTATCACAGTGGGCTGAGCGCGCTGTGGCCCCCGGCCACAGCAGCGATCGCCGGCATCGGCCGTCGCCACCCGCCGTTCATGGTGTTCGGGTGGAATCGTTCATCGCGGCCTGGCCGGTGTCGGTACCGGCCAGGCCGCGCGGGTCACAGTGCCCAGTGGTGACGGCTCACGAAGGGCAGGCGGGCCCAGATCCGGCCGAGCCCCCAGGTCGTACCCGCATAGGTCAGCGCGAGCACGATCAGGACGAGCGCTTCCATCACGTGTTCGTCGATGAACGGATTGGTGGAGCCGGTCGCCGTGCCGGTGCTGTCCCACTGTGCGAGGGGGAAGGTCGCCAGCCACATGCCGGCCACCATCACCACCCCGGAGACGGCGGCGATCCGCACCGCGACACCCGCGATCAGCGCGACGCCGATACCGAGCAGGCCGAGCATGAACAGCCCGTCGGCCCACCAGGTGCCGGCGATCGCGTGGAACATCGACTGGAACGGGCCGACCTCGACGGACTTCAGGAAGCCCTTCGTGGGCGACCCGCCGTGCAACCATGCCTTCGCCGGCGGTGTCGAGTAGTACAGGCCGAACGCCTTGTCCAGGAACGCCCACAGGAACAGGAACCCGGTCGCGATACGCAGCGCTCCCAGCGCCCTCGCGGCAGCCGAGGTGATCATCGAGCTGGGCAGCGCGGCGATCTCGGGATGGTCGGTGGACGGGGTGACCGGTCGTTGGATGGTCATGATGTGTGCCTCCATCAGGTGTCAGGACAAGCTTCCGCCCGGCGAGTGATCCTGCGGTGAGGCGAACGACCCCGGTTCACAGGACCAACGTCCCCCATTGATGTGAATGGCAGATCAAACCTCCGCATCGGTGCCGCCGCTTGCCCGAGCACCGGGGGAATGGGTGACACAGTGACCAGCGGTATCCACGTCCGGTAGAGCCAGGCTGCGGTAAGGAATGCATGTATGAGCTTCGGAACAGCTTCGAGGAAGGTCGTCCCGCGGGTACCGTTGCGGCCTGGCGAGGGTGACAAGGATCATCTGACCAGCTTCGAAGGGCTGTCCGCCCTGTCGCTGGACGCGCTCAGCTCGGTGGCGTACGGGCCGGAGGCCATCGTCCTGGTGCTGGTGGCGGCCGGTACGTCCGCGCTTCGGCTGACCTTGCCGATCACCCTGGCCATCGCGGGTCTGCTCGCCGTGCTGGTCGTCTCGTACTGTCAGGTCATCGCGGTGCACCCCGACGGCGGTGGCGCGTACGCGGTGGGCAAGAAGGATCTGGGAGCCAAGGTCAGTCTGCTCGCGGCGGCGAGCCTGGTAGTGGACTACGTGCTGACCGTCGCGGTCAGCCTCGCCGCGGGGGCGGCGAGCATGGCATCGGCGTTCCCCTCGTTGCGGCACCACCTGCTCGCGATGTGCCTGATCGGCCTCGTCGTGATCACTGCCGTCAACCTTTGGGGCATCGCCGAGAGCGCACGTGCCCTCATGCTGCCGATGGTGCTGTTCATCTCCGCGATCTTCGGTGTCATCGTCGTCGGCCTGATGCGATCGCACCCGGCCGCGTTGGTCGGCAGTGCCCAACCGGTGCACATCAGCGAGGCACTCGGGGCGATTCTGATCCTGAAGGCCTTCTCGGCAGGCTGCTCGGCGCTCACCGGGATCGAGGCCATAGCCAACGGGGTCCCCACCTTCCGCGAGCCGCGTGCCAGACGCGCGCAGCGCACCGAGCTGATGCTCGGCGGGCTGCTCGGCGCCATGCTGATCGGGCTGTCGGTTCTGATCAACCGTGAGCATGTGGCGCCCCGCGAAGGCGTCACGGTGCTGGCCCAGCTCACCGCCGGCTCCTTCGGCACCGGCTGGGCGTACTACGCCACCAACATCGCCATCACCCTCGTACTCGCCCTGGCCGCCAACACCAGCTTCGGCGGCCTGCCCGTGCTGATGAGCCTGCTCGCCAAGGACAACCGGCTGCCCCACCTGTTCGGCCTGCGGGCGGAACGACCGGTCTACCGGTTCGGAGTGGTCGTCCTGGCCTTGCTCTCGGCGGTGCTGCTCATCGCGGTCGACGCCGTCACCAACCGGCTGATCCCGTTGTACGCGATCGGGGTGTTCACCGGATTCACCATCAGCCAGACCGGGCTGGTACGGCACTGGTACGGCGAGCGCTCCCCGCGCTGGATGCTGCGAGCCGCACTCAACGGCACCGGCGCGGCTCTGACCGCTACCGCGACAATCGTCTTCATCGTCAGCAAGTTCACCTCCGGCGCCTGGGTAGTGCTCCTGACCGTACCGGCCCTGATGCTGCTGTTCTCCCGGGTTCAGGACTACTACCAGGCGGTGGGACTCGAACTCGGCCTGGGCCGGATCCCGTATCGCCCGCTGGCGGCCAAGAGCCTGGTGATCGTACCCGTGGGAGACATCAGCAAGGTCACCGCGCACGCCCTGCACGCAGCGCTGTCCCTCGGCGACGACGTCATCGCCGTCAGCGTCCACCCGACAGCCGACCAGAGCGCCGAGTTCCGTGCCCGATGGGATGAGTGGAACCCCGGCGTGCGCCTGGACACGCTCGAAAGCCCGGACCGATCGCTGGTCCATCCGATCGTCGACTACGTCAGGCAAGCAGAACAAGGCAACCGGCAGATAGCCGTCCTCATCCCCGAGGTCGAGCCGCGCCGATGGCGCTACCGGATCCTGCAGAATCAGCGCGGCCTGATCCTGGCGACCGTACTGCGCGCCATCACCGACGTCGTCGTCTGCACTATCCCCTACCGGCTCACAGTCCGATGACCACAAGTGACGCCGGGTACTTGACCAGTTCGACCTGCGCCCGGCCGCCCGCACGCGACCAGCGCAACCGGTCGACCAGGCCCGACAGCAGATGCCACCCGAACCCCTCCTGGTCGGGACCGCGGTCGCTGTCATCA
>JAOPYM010000099.1 GCA_025964615.1 Actinomycetes bacterium | reverse complement strand
TTCGGGATGGACGAGGAGGGACTCGCGGCCTGCGATCGCCTGCTTGCAGATGCCCCGTCGATACGGGTGCGTGGTGTTCACGCGCACCTCGCCTCCGGGCTGGACGCGCCCAGGATGGTGGAACTGGCCGCTCAGATTCTCGGGTGGGCGCGCCCCTGGTGCGCCGTGCACGGCATGACCGAGCCCGAGTTCAACCTCGGCGGGGGCATGGCCGTCGACTACACAGCCCCCCGTGAACGCTTCGACTGGGCCGGCTACGCAGCCGGGCTGGCGGAACTCCTGCAGCCGGGTGAGCGGCTCCGGATTGAGCCGGGCAGGGCGGTGACCGCCTACTGCGGGTGGTACGTGACTTCGGTCGTCGATATCAAGCGCAGCCACGGCGAGTGGTTCGCGGTGCTCCTGGGCGGCACCCATCACCTCCGTACGCCCGTGACCAAGGGACACGATCAGCCCTTCGCGATCCTGCCCGGCGACAACCCGCTCGTGGCAACCGGTGGGCTGGTCGGGCGGACTCGCATCGAGGGCGAAGCCGTCACACTGGTCGGGCAGCTGTGCACGCCCAAGGACGTGTTCGCCCGGCGGGTCGTCGTCGAGAGTCTGGCGGTCGGAGACACCGTGGCGTTCGGCATGGCCGGTGCCTACGGGTGGAACATCTCCCACCACGACTTCCTGATGCATCCCAAGCCGTCCTTCCACTACCTAGCTGCTGGCGCTCGCTCCGCTCGCGCGGTGCTTGGGCCTTGACGCGCGGCCTTCCCTCGTCACTCGGTCCAGGCCACGCGGCCCAAGCACCTCGGCTGACTCTTCGCCTGAACGGCGGGCTGGTTTAACGGCTTGGGCGGGGGATCTGCGAGGCTGGGGGCATGACGCGTGCTTCACTCGACAAGCAGCCGGCCGATGTCGCGGCGATGTTCGACCGGACCGCCGAGCGCTATGACCTGCTGAACGACCTGCTGTCGGGTGGGCAGGACCGGATCTGGCGCAAGGCGGTGGCCAAGGCGGTCGACGCGCGGCCTGGCGAGCGGGTGCTCGACCTGGCGGCCGGGACCGGGACCTCGTCGGAGTCCTTCATGACGTACGGCACGCGGGTGATCGCCTGTGACTTCTCCCAGGGGATGCTCAAGGTCGGGGTGCAGCGCAGGGGACAGGGCAAGGACGGGCTGACCTTCGTGGCGGGGGACGCGCTCCGCCTGCCGTTCCAGGACGGCTCCTTCGACGCGGTCACCATCTCGTTCGGGCTGCGGAACGTGGCGGACGTGGACCAGGCGCTGCGGGAGATGCGGCGCGTGACCAGGCCGGGCGGGCGGATCCTGGTCTGTGAGTTCAGCACGCCACCGAACCCGGTGGTGAGATTCGGGTATCGCCAGCACCTCACCCACGGGCTGCCGCTGATCGCGAAGGTGAGCTCGAACCCGGAGTCGTACGGCTATCTCGGCGAGTCGATCCTGGCCTGGCCGGACCAACCGGCCCTGGCTGCGATGTTGCGCGAGGCGGGCTGGACCTCGGCGAAGTGGCGCAACCTGTCCTTCGGCGTGGCCGCGATGCACAAGGCGGTCAACCCGTAGCCCAGATCCGGACATGATGCTCATAGCAGGATAAAACGTTCCAAAAGAGGCAAGCCTCCTGGTACCCAGCATCCACCTCCTAGGAATAGACTCCCCCAAGGCCTTTGTGAAGTACTTCACAAGCGCACGAGCTGGAAGAGGACACTCGTGACCGAGACACGTGAGGCCGACGTCATCGTCGTGGGCGCCGGACCTGCCGGTTCCACGACCGCCTATTACCTTGCCCAGGCGGGTCTGGACGTGCTTCTCCTGGAGAAGGCCACGTTCCCCCGGGACAAGATCTGCGGCGACGGACTCACCCCCCGTGCGGTGAAGCAGCTGATCGCCATGGGCATCGACATCGACGCCCCCGGCTGGATCCGCAACAAGGGCCTGCGCATCTACGGTGGCGGCGTCAAGCTCGAACTGCCCTGGCCGGAGCTGGCGAGCTTCCCCGGGTTCGGTCTCGTACGGGCCCGGATGGACTTCGACCAGATCCTCGCCGAGCACGCGGAGAAGACCGGCGTGAAGCTGATGCAGGGCGTCAACGTGGCCGGCCCGATCATCGACGAGCGGACCGACCGGATCCTCGGCGTCACCGACAAGCAGGGCAACGAGTACCGCGGCAAGCTGGTCGTGGCCGCCGACGGCGGCTCCACCAGGCTCTCCCTGGCGATGGGCCTGCGCAAGCGCGAGGACCGCCCGATGGGCGTGGCCGTGCGCCGTTACTACCAGACGCCCCGGCACGACGACGACTACATGGAGTCGTGGCTGGAGCTGTGGGACGGGGATAAGCTGCTGCCCGGCTATGGCTGGGTCTTCGGTGTCGGCAACGGCACCTCCAACGTCGGGCTCGGCCTGCTGAACACCAGCAAGTCGTTCCAGAACACCGACTACCGGGAGATGCTCAAGCGCTGGTGCGCGAACATGCCGGAGGAATGGCAGTTCACCGAGGAGTTCGCCACCGGCCCGGTGCGCGGCGCGGCGCTGCCGATGGGCTTCAACCGGCAGCCGCACTACACCCGGGGCATGCTGCTCGTCGGCGACGCCGGCGGCATGATCAACCCGTTCAACGGCGAGGGAATCGACTATGCGATGGAGTCCGGCCACCTGGCCGCGGACGTCATCGTGCAGGCGCTGGCCCGGCCCACTCCCGCGCAGCGGGAGCGGGTGCTCTACCAGTATCCGGCGATCTTGAAGAACACCCACGGGGGCTACTTCACCATCGGCCGGGTCTTTGTGAAGGCGATCGGTGACCCTCGGGTCATGAAGTTCGCGACCCGGCACGGGTTGCCGCATCCCTCGCTGATGCGCTTCACGCTCAAACTGCTCGCCAACCTCACGGACCCCAAGGGCGGGGACGCGATGGACCGCATCATCAACGCCATGTCGAAGGCCGCACCCGCGGCCTGAGACCCTGCGACCCGGAAGGGACCCCCGAGGGAAGTGGATGAAAACGCCCTGGCTAGGGTGTCAAACCGCAGTGGTGACTGCGCTCACACAGCTCACCACCGTGAGACGTGTCACCTGCGCGTCTCGTATGACGTCGTACGTCACGAGGAAGGAGTGTAGGGAATGGATCTCTATATTCCGATCATCGTCCTAGGGGTCCTCGCGTTCGGTTTCGCGGGCTTCTCGGTCGTCATGGGCGCGTTGTCCGGGCCGAAGCGCTGGAACAAGGCCAAGCTGGAAGCCTACGAATGCGGGATCGAGCCGACGCCCCAGCCGGTCGGCGGCGGTCGCTTCCCGGTCAAGTACTACCTCACGGCGATGCTGTTCATCGTCTTCGACATCGAGATCATTTTTCTCTACCCCTGGGCGGTGGCCTTCAACAGGTTCGCCGGGTGGTTCGGTCTCATCGAGATGGTGTTGTTCATCGCCACAGTTCTCGTCGCGTACGCCTATATCTGGCGGCGCGGCGGCTTGGAGTGGGACTAGATATGGGTCTCGAAGAGAAGCTGCCGAGCGGCTTCCTGCTGAGCACGGTCGAGCAGGTCGCGGGCTGGGCCCGCAGGAGCTCGGTCTGGCCGGCCACGTTCGGTCTCGCCTGCTGCGCGATCGAGATGCTGGCCACGGGCGACCCCCGGCACGACATGGCCCGGGGGGGCATGGAGCGTGCCTCGGCGACGCCCAGGCAGGCCGACCTGATGATCGTCGCGGGCCGGGTGTCGCAGAAGATGGCGCCGGTGCTGCGGCAGATCTACGACCAGATGTCCGAGCCCAAGTGGGTCATCGCGATGGGCGTGTGCGCCTCATCGGGTGGCATGTTCAACAACTACGCGATCGTGCAGGGCGTGGACCACATCGTCCCGGTCGACATCTACCTGCCCGGCTGCCCGCCTCGGCCGGAGATGCTCCTCGATGCGATCCTGAAACTGCACGACAAGATCCAGAACACCAAGCTGGGTCCGCACCGGCAGAAGCAGATCCAGGAGCTTGAGCTGGCCAAGATGCGGTCGCTGCCGCTGCTGAGCCAGCCGGGGGGGAAGGCGTGAGTTCCGAAGACGTCGTACCGCTGCCGACCCAGGGGACTCCGGTCTCCCGGCACGGCATGTTCGGTGCGAAGACCACCGGTGACACCTCGGGGTTCGGCGGCCTGGTCGTCAGGCAGGCCGCCAGGGTCTCCAGCCAGCGGCCGTACGGGTCGTACTTCGACGAGGTCGCCGACGAGCTGGAGCGGGCCTACCCGGAGTTCGGCGACGCCATCGAGCGGGTCGTGGTGCACCGCGACGAGATCACCTTCCACGTGCAGCGCGCGCGCCTCGCCGAGGTCGCACAGACGCTGCGCGACGACCTCAAGCTCCGTTTCGAGCTGTGCACGGGCGTCTCCGGGGTGCACTACCCACAGGAGATCGGTGCCGAGCTGCACGCGATCTACCACTTCCTGTCGATGACCCACAACCGGCGCATCCGGCTGGAAGTGAGCGCCCCCGACGAGGACCCGCACATCCCGTCGATCGTGTCGATCTACCCGACGAACGACTGGCACGAGCGCGAGACCTACGACTTCTTCGGGATCATCTTCGACGGGCATCCGGCGCTGACCCGCATCGAGATGCCCGATGACTGGGTGGGCCACCCGCAGCGGAAGGACTATCCGCTCGGCGGCATCCCGGTCGAATACAGAGGGGCGGAGATCCCCCCGCCAGACCAGCGGAGGTCGTACACATGACCGTGAGAACCGCGGAGATCCCCGCAGCCACCAAACTGCGGGACCAGCGGAGGTCGTACACATGACCGTCGCCACCAAACTGCAAGATCAGCGGAGGTCGTGCACATGACCGCCACGTATGACGCCTATGCCGCGAGCGGTACCGATGACGGTACGGCCGAGGGCAAGGTCTTCAACGTCGCCGGGCAGGACTGGGATGACGTCGTCAAGGGCGTCACCGACGAGGACGAGCTGCTCGTCATCAACATGGGCCCGCAGCACCCGTCCACGCACGGCGTCCTGCGGCTGATCCTGACGCTCGACGGTGAGTCGGTGACCGAGGCCCGGGTGGGCATCGGCTACCTGCACACCGGCATCGAGAAGAACATGGAGTTCCGCACCTGGACGCAGGGCTCCACGTTCTGCACCCGGATGGACTACCTGGCGCCGATCTTCAATGAGACGGCGTACTGCCTGGGCGTGGAGAAGCTGCTCGGCGTCACCGACCAGATCCCCGAGCGGGCCCAGATCATCCGGGTGATGATGATGGAGCTCAACCGGATCTCCTCGCACCTGGTCGCGATCGCCACGTTCGGCCTGGAGCTGGGCGCCACCACGGTCATGCTGAACGGCTTCATCGAGCGTGAGTACACCCTCGACATCTTCGAGCTGATCACCGGCCTGCGGATGAACATGGCGTACGTCCGGCCGGGCGGCGTCGCGCAGGACCTGCCGCCGGGCGCGCTCGACAAGCTCCGCGAGTACCTGGAGCGGATGCCGGAGCGCTTCCTGGCGATGCGCAAGCTGATGGACGCCAACCCGGTCTACCTGGCGCGCACCAAGGACGTCGCCTACCTCGACCTCACCGGCTGCATGGCGCTCGGCATCACCGGCCCGGTGCTGCGGTCGACGGGCCTGCCGTGGGACCTGCGCAAGTCGCAGCCCTACTGCGGGTACGAGACCTACGACTTCGAGGTCGCCACCCAGACCAGCGCGGACGTGTACGGCCGCTATCTCGTGCGGATGCAGGAGATGGACGAGTCCCTCAAGATCATCCAGCAGTGCGTGGACCGGCTGACCGTGACCAAGGGTCCGGTGATGATCGAGGACAAGAAGATCGGCTGGCCGGCCCAGCTCGCGATCGGCGCGGACGGCATGGGCAACTCGCCCAAGCACATCGCGCACATCATGGGCACCTCGATGGAGGCCCTGATCCACCACTTCAAGCTGGTGACCGAGGGCTTCCGCGTACCGGCCGGTCAGGTGTACTCGGCCGTCGAGTCGCCGCGCGGCGAGCTCGGCGTGCACGTGGTCAGCGACGGCGGCACCAGGCCGTACCGCGCGCACTTCCGGGATCCGTCCTTCACCAACCTGCAGGCCACCGCCGCGATGTGCGAAGGCGGCTTCGTCGCCGACGTCATCGCGGCCGTGGCATCGATCGATCCCGTGATGGGAGGCGTGGACAGATGACTGGCTACAGCCGCACAGCGGCCGGGCTGGGGCGTTTCGGATCCGCGGAGCGGGGGCGACACTGATGAGCTTCGATTCCGATATCCAGGGGCGTCTGGAGACGGACGCCAAGGACATCATCGGGCGCTACCCCAAGCCGCGCTCAGCCCTGCTCCCGCTGCTGCACCTGGTGCAGTCGGAGGACGGGTACGTCTCGAAGGACGGCATCGAGTTCTGCGCGCAGCAGCTCGGCATCACCGAGGCCGAGGTCACCGGTGTCGCCACCTTCTACACCCAGTACAAGCGCAAGCCGGTCGGTGAGTACCACGTCGGCGTCTGCATCAACACCCTGTGCGCGGTGCTCGGCGGCGACCAGATCTGGGCCGAGCTGACCGAGCACGCCGGGGTGGGCCACGACGAGGCCACCGAGGACGGCAGGATCAGCCTCGAACGCATCGAGTGCAATGCGGCCTGCGACTTCGCCCCGGTGATGATGGTCAACTGGGAGTTCTACGACAACATGACCCCGGAGAAGGCCAAGCAGCTCGTCGACGACCTGCGGGCGGGCAGAGAGGTACTGCCGACCCGCGGCGCGGAGAGCCTGTCGACCTGGACCGAGGCGTCCCGGGTGCTCGCGGGCTTCCCCGACGGCAAGGCCAACGAGGGCGTGCAGGCCGGACCCGAGTCGCTGGTCGGCCTGGAGCTGGCCAAGGAGAACGGGTGGAAGGCACCATGACCACGCTCACCCCCGTACTCACCAGGAACTGGGACCAGCCGGACTCGTTCACCCGCGCGGCGTACGAGCGCAACGGCGGTTACCAGGCGGTGCGCACGGCGCTCGGGATGAACCCCGACGACGTCATCACGGCCGTCAAGGACTCAGGTCTGCGCGGCCGGGGCGGCGCCGGCTTTCCCACCGGCATGAAGTGGGGCTTCATCCCGCAGAACAGCGGGCGCCCCAACTACCTGGTGGTCAACGCCGACGAGTCCGAGCCGGGAACCTGCAAGGACATCCCGCTCATGATGGCCGACCCGCACGTGCTGGTCGAGGGCATCATCATCAGCTCGTTCGCGATCCGGGCGCACCACGCGTTCATCTACATCCGCGGCGAGGTCCTGCATGTGATCCGCCGCGTGCAGCAGGCGGTGACGGACGCCTACGCCGCCGGGTACCTCGGCAAGAACATCCTCGGCTCCGGGTTCGACCTGGAACTGACCGTGCACAGTGGCGCGGGCGCGTACATCTGCGGCGAGGAGACGGCACTGCTCGACTCGCTGGAGGGATACCGGGGCCAGCCCAGGCTCAAGCCCCCCTTCCCCGCCGTCGCGGGACTCTACGGTGGCCCCACTGTCATCAACAACGTCGAGTCGATCTCGTCGGTTCCCTCCATCATCAGCAACGGTGCGGAGTGGTTCGCGAGCATGGGCACCGAGAAGTCCCAGGGGTACGGGATCTTCTCGCTCTCCGGGCACGTGACGAAGCCGGGCCAGTACGAGGCCCCACTGGGCATCACGCTGCGGGAGCTTCTGGAGATGGCCGGCGGTATCCGGGCGGGTCACGAGCTGAAGTTCTGGACCCCCGGTGGCTCCTCCACCCCGATCTTCACCCCCGAGCACCTCGACGTTCCGCTGGACTTCGAGTCGGTGGGCGCGGCAGGCTCCATGCTGGGGACCCGGGCACTGCAGATCTTCGACGAGACGACCTGCGTGCTGCGGGCGGTGCTGCGCTGGACCGAGTTCTACGCGCACGAGTCCTGTGGCAAGTGCACTCCCTGCCGGGAGGGCACCTACTGGCTGAAGCAGATGCTGGCCCGGGTCGAGAACGGCCAGGGCATGGAGGACGACATCGGCACGCTCAACGACATCGCCGACAACATCCTCGGCCGGTCCTTCTGCGCACTCGGTGACGGTGCCACCAGCCCGATCCACTCGTCCATCAAGTACTTCAGGGACGAGTACCTGCAGCACATCGAGCACGGCGGCTGTCCATACGATCCGGCCAAGTCGACCCTCTGGGGAGGTGTAAAGTGACCGCCACTTCCGAGACGGAAGTCGAGCAGGTAGAAAAACTCGTCACACTGACGATCGACGGGTTCGAGATCTCCGTTCCCGAGGGGACGCTGATCATCCGGGCCGCCGAGCTGCTGGGCATCCAGATCCCCAGGTTCTGCGAGCACCCGCTGCTCGACCCGGTCGGCGCCTGCCGGCAGTGCCTCGTGGACATTCCCGACGCCGGCAACGGCCGGGGCTTCCCCAAGCCGCAGGCATCCTGCACCATCGCGGTCGCCCAGGGCATGGTGATCAAGACGCAGCTCACGTCCGAGGTGGCCGCGAAGGCCCAGGCGGGCCAGATGGAGATGCTCCTGATCAACCACCCGCTGGACTGCCCGGTCTGCGACAAGGGCGGCGAGTGCCCCCTGCAGAACCAGGCGATGTCCACTGGGCGGGGCGAGTCCCGCTACGTCGAGAAGAAGCGGACCTTCCCCAAGCCGCTGCGGCTGTCGTCGGAGGTGCTGCTCGACCGGGAGCGGTGCATCCAGTGCGCCCGCTGCACCCGGTTCTCCGCGCAGATCGCCGGTGACGTGTTCATCGACCTGTTCGAGCGCGGGGCCAAGGAGCAGGTCGGCATCGCCGACGGCAAGCCGTTCCAGTCGTACTTCTCCGGCAACACCGTGCAGATCTGCCCGGTGGGAGCGCTCACCGGTGCCGCTTACCGGTTCCGCGCCCGGCCGTTCGACCTGGTCAGCGTGCCGAGCGTGTGCGAGCACTGCTCCGCAGGCTGTGCCCAGCGCACCGACCACCGGCGCGGCAAGGTCACCCGGCGCCTCGCGGGCGACGACCCGCAGGTCAACGAGGAGTGGAACAGCGACAAGGGCCGGTGGGCGTTCACCTACGGCACCCAGCCCGACCGGCTCACCTCGCCGCTGGTCCGCAACGACGAGGGTGTCCTCGAACCCACCTCCTGGCCGGAGGCGCTGACCATCGCGGCCCGCGGCCTGGCGAAGGCGAAGGGGAACGCGGGGGTACTGGCCGGTGGCCGGCTGACCCTTGAGGACGCCTACGCGTACGGCAAGTTCGCCCGGCTGGCCCTCGGCACCAACGACATCGACTTCCGGGCCCGCGCGCACTCCCAGGAGGAGGCCGACTTCCTGGCCTCCAGCGTGGCCGGCCGGGACATCGAGGTCTCCTACTCCGACCTGGAGAAGGCGCCCGCGGTACTGCTGGCCGGGTTCGAGCCGGAGGAGGAGTCGCCGATCATCTTCCTTCGGCTCCGCAAGGCCTCCCGTAAGCACGGCCTGAAGGTCTACGCGGTCGCGCCCTTCACCACCCGGGGTCTGGAGAAGTGCTCGGGCACCCTCCTCGCCACCCGGCCCGGTGCCGAGGCGGAGACCCTCGGGAACCTGGTCACCGAGGGGTTCGAGCCGCTCAGGGCGCCCGGCGCGATCATCCTTGTCGGTGAGCGGCTCGCCGCTTCGCCGGGCGCGCTGTCCAGTGCGGTACGGCTCGCCCAGGTCACCGGGGCACGGCTCGCCTGGGTGCCGAGAAGGGCGGGGGAGCGCGGCGCCATCGAGGCGGGCGCGCTGCCGGGCCTGCTGCCGATCGGCCGTCCGGTCACCGACTCGGCCGCCCGCGCCGAGGTGGCCCGGGTCTGGAACGTCCTCGGGCTCCCGGCCGTACCCGGCAGGGACACCGCCGAGATGCTCCGCTCGGGAGCCGCGGCCCTGGTGATCGGCGGGGTCGACCCGTACGACCTCCCGGACCCGGAGGCGGCACTGCGCGCCATCGAGGCCACCCCGTTCGTGGTCAGCCTGGAGCAGCGGGTCAGCGCGGTCACCGACCGGGCCGACGTCGTACTCCCGGTCGCCACGGTGACCGAGAAGTCCGGCACGTTCGTCAACTGGGAGGGCCGCGGCCGTCCCTTCGACGTGGCGATCAAGACTCCGGGCGCGCTGTCGGACCTCCGGGTCCTGGACGCGCTCGCGAACGAGCTGGACGTGCACCTCGGGCTGCCCAGCCCGGAGGCCGCCCGCGCCGAGCTCACCGAACTGGGCGGCTACCGGGGTGAGCGCCCGGCCGCGCCGAACACCTCCACGGTGGTCGGTGCCGAGCCCGGCTCCGGCGAGGCGCTGCTGGCCACCTGGCGGCTGCTGCTCGACGAAGGCCGGATGCAGGACGGGGAGCCCTTCCTCGCCGGTACGGCGCACACCGCTGTCGCCCGCCTGAACGCGGCCACCGCCAAGGAGATCGGAGCAACCCGCTCGGTCACCATCTCGGGGGCCAAGGGCGAACTCACGCTGCCACTGGAGATCGCCGGCGACCTGCCCGACCGGGTGGTCTGGGTGCCGTCGAACTCCGCGGGCTGCAAGGTCAACACCGACCTCGGTGTCGAGGCCGGAGCGCTCGTCAAGATCGCTGGAGGTGCCGCATGAAGTGCACCACGGAAGGGATCGCCGGGTTCGGCTGTGATCCCTGGTGGCTGATCGGTGGCAAAGCCCTGGTCATCTTCGTCTTCCTGGTCCTGACCGTGCTGCTGTCCATGTGGGTGGAGCGCCGGGTCATCGGCCGGATGCAGCTGCGCATCGGCCCGAACCGGTGCGGCCCGTTCGGACTGCTGCAGGGTCTGGCGGACGGCGTGAAGCTGGCACTGAAGGAGGACATCGTCCCGGCCGGAGTCGACAAGGTCGTCTTCTGGCTGGCGCCGGTCGTCTCCGCGGTCCCGGCGTTCATCTCGTTCATCATCATCCCGTTCGGGCCGACGGTGTCGATCTTCGGGCACCAGACCCAGCTGCAGGGCACCGACCTTCCGGTGGCCGTGCTGCTGGTCCTGGCGATGTCCTCGATGGGCATCTACGGGATCGTGCTGGCCGGCTGGTCATCGATGTCGCCGTACTCGCTGCTCGGCGGGCTGCGCTCCAGCGCCCAGATGATCTCCTACGAGATCGCGATGAGCCTCTCGTTCGTCGCGGTGTTCATGTTCGCCGGGTCCATGTCGACCTCGCAGATCGTGGCCGGGCAGCAGCACATCTGGTACGGCGTCCTGCTGCTCCCATCGTTCCTGATCTACATCATCACGATGATGGGCGAGTCCAACCGCATCCCG
Source organism: Actinomycetes bacterium (assembly GCA_025964615.1). Taxonomy (GTDB): domain Bacteria; phylum Actinomycetota; class Actinomycetes; order Streptosporangiales; family Streptosporangiaceae; genus RYN-227. The sequence goes on along the minus strand of JAOPYM010000099.1, from coordinate 13,526 downwards.
TTCGACCTGCCCGAGGGCGAGGGCGAGCTGGTGGGCGGTTTCCACACCGAGTACTCGTCGCTGAAGTTCGCGATGTTCTTCCTGGCGGAGTACATCAACCTGGCGACGCTGTCGGCGCTGGCCACCACCCTGTTCCTCGGTGGCTGGCACGCCCCGCCGCCTATCACCACCATCTGGGCGGGGGCCAACTCCGGCTGGTGGCCGGTGCTCTGGTTCCTGATCAAGATCTGGGCCTTCATCTTCTTCTTCATCTGGCTGCGCGGCTCGCTGCCGCGGGTCAGGTACGACCAGCTGATGAAGCTCGGCTGGAAGGTCCTCATGCCGATCTCCCTCGGCTGGATCCTGCTGGTCGCGACGATCCGTACCGCGAGCAGGGAAGGCCTGAACCAGACCCAGCTGCTGATCTACGGCGGCATCACGATCGCCGTCGTCCTGGTCGGCTCCTTCGCATGGGACCTGGTCGCCACCTCCGGTCGCCAGGTCGACCCGTACGCCGAGCCGGAGCGGGCGACCGCCGCCGAGCCTGCGCAGGGCGGCTTCCCGGTCCCGCCGCTCGACCTTCCCCACTACCACGGTGTCCTGCCGGAGACGGCAGCCCGCAAGGAGGTCTCCAGTGGCACTCACTGACTTCCTCAACCCCGTCAAGGGGTTCGGGGTCGCGTTCCACCAGCTGTTCAGCAAGGTGGAGACGGTCCAGTACCCGGAGGTGAAGCTGCCGACGGCGCCGCGCTTCCACGGCCGGCACCAGCTCAACCGGTGGCCGGACGGCCTGGAGAAGTGCATCGGCTGCGAGCTGTGCGCGTGGGCCTGCCCGGCGGATGCCATCTACGTCGAAGGTGGCGACAACACCGAGGACATGCGGTTCTCCCCGGGTGAGCGGTACGGGCGGATCTACCAGATCAACTATCTGCGCTGCATCCTCTGCGGGCTGTGCATCGAGGCGTGCCCGACCCGGGCGCTCACGATGACCAACGAGTACGAGCTCGCCGACGACAGCCGGGAGAGCCTCATCTACACCAAGGACATGCTGCTGGCGCCGCTGCGCGAGGGCATGGAGACGCCACCGCACCCCATGCGGCTCGGCGAGACCGAAGAGGACTATTACCGCCTCGGTCTCAAGGACGGTGAATCGTGATCTTCTGGTTGATCGCCATCGCGTCGGTGCCCGCCGCGCTCGGCATGGTCTTCGTGCGCAAGGCCGTGCACTCGGCCCTGCTGCTCGCGGTCGTGATGCTGTCGCTGGCCGTCTCGTACGCCGCGCTCGAGGCACCGTTCCTGGCCTTCGTGCAGGTGATCGTCTACACCGGTGCGGTGCTGATGCTCTTCCTGTTCGTCATGATGCTGGTGGGTGTCAGCTCCACGGACTCGCTGGTCGAGACGATCCGCGGGCAGCGGCTCGCCACCGGGATCATCGCGGTGGCCTTCATCGCGCTGCTCTCCGCCGGCCTCGGCAAGGTGGTCCTCGGCAGTGCCAAGGGACTGCAGGCCGCCAACTCCGACGGCAACGTCATGGGCCTGGCCAGGGTGCTGTTCACCAAGTACGTGTTCGCCTTCGAGGTGACCAGCGCGCTGCTCATCACCGCCGCGCTCGGCGCGATGGTGCTCACGCACCGCGAGCGGACCACCCCCAAGGCCACTCAGAAGCAGCTCTCCCAGGAGCGCTTCCTGGGCGACCACCCGACCCCGCTGCCCGGTCCCGGCACCTACGCCCGGCACAACTCGGTGGACATGCCGGCGCTGCTGCCCGACGGAACCGCCTCGGAACTGTCGGTCAACCCGGTGCTCGCGCGCCGGGCCTCGACCGCCAGCCTGCACGCCGACCTGCACGGCAAGTCCGAGCAGGAGGCGATCGCCGAGGACGTGGCGGCCGTTAAGGAGATCGAGAAGTGAACTACCTCATTCTCTCGGCCATCCTGTTCACCATCGGCGCGGTGGGCGTGCTCGTCCGGCGCAACGCCATCGTGGTGTTCATGTGCGTCGAGCTCATGCTCAACGCCACGAACCTGGCGTTCGTGTCGTTCAGCCACCAGCACGGCAACCTCGACGGCCAGATCATCGCGTTCTTCGTGATGGTCGTGGCCGCCGCAGAGGTCGTGGTGGGTCTGGCGATCATCATGGCGATCTTCCGAAGCCGCAGGTCGTCGTCGGTGGACGACGCGAACCTGCTGAAGTACTGAGGGCGGGTCAATGAAGGCGGAAGGCATTCAGGCTGCCTCGTGGCTCCTCATCGCGCTGCCACTGGCGGGCGCGGCGATCCTGCTGCTCGGTGGCCGTCGTACGGACAAGTGGGGTCATCTGCTCGGCGCGGCAATGCCGCTGGGCTCGTTCGCGGTCGGCCTGGCCGCGTTCTTCCAGATGCTGGGGTACTCGGGTAACGCCCGGATCCGGCATCTGCACATTTACGACTACTTCGTGGTCGGCAACTTCAAGGTGGACATGGGGCTGCTGATCGACCCCCTGTCGATCAGCTTCGTGCTCCTGATCACCGGAGTCGGGTCGCTGATCCACATCTACTCGATCGGGTACATGGCGCACGACCCGGACCGGCGCAGGTTCTTCGCGTACCTGAACCTGTTCGTGGCGGCGATGCTGCTGCTCGTGCTGGCCGACAACTACCTGGGGCTCTACATCGGCTGGGAGGGCGTCGGCCTGGCGTCGTACCTGCTGATCGGCTTCTGGCAGTACAAGCCGACGGCGGCGGTCGCGGCGAAGAAGGCGTTCGTGGTCAACCGGGTCGGCGACTTCGGCCTGTCGGTCGCGATCTTGCTGATGTTCGCCACGTTCGGCACCGTGCAGTTCGCCGGGGTGTACGGCGGTATCGGGCACGCCTCGCAGGGCACCGTCACGGCGATCGGCCTGCTGTTGCTGCTCGGCGCGTGCGGCAAGTCCGCCCAGCTCCCGCTGCAGTCCTGGCTGCTCGACGCGATGGAGGGCCCGACCCCGGTCTCGGCCCTGATCCACGCGGCCACCATGGTGACCGCCGGCGTCTACCTGATCGTCCGGTCGAACCCGATCTTCAACCTGTCGCCGGACGCGCGGCTGGCCGTCACCGTCGTCGGTGCCGCCACGTTGCTCGCCGGTGCGATCATCGGTTGCGCCAAGGACGACATCAAGAAGGCCCTGGCCGGGTCGACGATGTCGCAGATCGGGTACATGATGCTGGCGGCCGGGCTCGGCAAGGTCGGGTACGTCTTCGCCATCGCGCACCTCATCGCGCACGGCTTCTTCAAGGCGGGCATGTTCCTGGGCGCGGGCTCGGTCATGCATGCGATGAAGGAAGACGTGAACATGCGCAAGTACGGTGCGCTGCGCACCGTCATGTACATCACGTTCGGCACGTTCTTCCTGGGCTACCTGGCGATCATCGGGTTCCCCGGGCTGTCGGGGTTCTTCACCAAGGACGGCATCATCGAGACCGCCTTCAACAAGGGCGGCACCTCCGGAGCCGTTCTCGGGACGTGCGCGGTGCTCGGTGCGGGCATCACCGCGTTCTACATGTCGCGGCTGATGTTCATGACGTTCTTCGGCGAGAAGCGCTGGGACGACGATGTGCACCCGCACGAGTCCCCGCTGGTCATGACCATCCCGCTGATGCTGCTGGCCATCGGGTCGGTCTTCGCCGGTGGGTTCCTGGTCCTCGGCGGGTTCGCCGACTTCCTCGCCCCGGTGGTCGGCGCGCAGGAGCACAAGTTCCACTGGGTCTCGGTGCCCGGCACTGTCACCCTGTTGCTGATGTTCGCCGGCGTCGCGCTGGCCTGGATGCAGTACGGCGCCCGGCCCGTACCGCGGGAGGCGCCGCGCGGCTCCTTCCTCACCGTGTTCGCCCGGCGCGACCTCTACGGTGACGCGCTGAACGAGTCGCTGCTCATGCGGCCCGGTCAGTGGGCTACCCGGCTCGCGGTGTACTTCGACACCAAGGGGGTGGACGGCCTGGTCAACGGCCTCGCCGCCGGCGTCGGCGGGTCCTCCGGCAGGCTCCGGCGGGTCCAGACCGGATTCGTCCGGTCGTACGCCCTCTCAATGTTCCTCGGCGCGGCCCTCGTGGTCGGCGCCCTGTTCCTGGTGAGGATCTAGTGTTCCCCTGGCTGAGCGTCCTCATCGCGCTGCCCGCCGTGGGGGCCTTCGGGGTCACCCTGCTGCCCAAGGGCGCGGATGAACTGGCCAAGCGCTTCGCGCTGGCGGTCTCCACGCTAGTGGCCGTGCTGACCGTGGTGATGGCCTTCCAGTTCAAGACCGGCGGAGCACGCTTCCAGTTCACCGAGTCGTACTGGTGGATCAAGGCCTTCGGGGTGCACTGGGCGGTGGGCGCCGACGGTGTCGCGCTGGTGCTGATCCTGCTGTCGGTGATCCTGGTCCCGCTGGTCGTACTGGCCTCCTGGAACGACGCGGAGCGTTCGGGTGGCGCCTCGGAGAACCCGCCGAAGCGGTCGGTGAAGATCTACTTCGCGCTCATCCTGGCACTTGAGGCCATGATGATCGGGGTCTTCGCGTCCACCGACGTGTTCATGTTCTACGTCTTCTTCGAGGCGATGCTGATCCCGGTGTACTTCATCATCGGGTCCTACGGCGGGCCGCAGCGCTCCTACGCCGCGGTGAAGTTCCTGCTGTACTCGCTGGCCGGCGGGCTGCTCATGCTGGTCGCGGTCATCTGGCTGTACCCGCTGTCCGCACGGCCGGTGGCAGCGGGCGGCCTCGGCCACCCGAGCTTCCTGTTCAGCGAGCTGACCCACCTGCAGATCGAGCCGACCACCGCCAAGTGGCTGTTCATGGGCTTCTTCATCGCCTTCGCGATCAAGGCGCCCCTGGTGCCCTTCCACACCTGGCTGCCGGATGCGGCCGGGCAGGCGCCCGCCGGTGCGGCCGTCCTGATCGTGGGTGTCCTCGACAAGGTCGGCACGTACGGGATGCTCCGGTTCTGCCTGGAGCTGTTCCCCGGCGCCGCGCGCTGGGCGACACCGCTGGTGCTGACCCTGTCGGTGATCGGCATTGTGTACGGCGCGATCCTGGCCATCGGGCAGGTCGACCTGAAGCGCCTGATCGCCTACACCTCGATCTCGCACTTCGGCTTCATCACGCTGGGCATCTTCGCGATGACCTCCCAGGCCCAGGCGGGTGCCACGCTGTACATGGTCAACCACGGCTTCTCCACCGGAGCGCTGTTCATCGTCGCCGGGTTCATGATCTCCCGGCGTGGTTCGGCGCGGATAGACGCCTACGGCGGGGTGCAGAAGGTGGCACCGCTGCTGGCCGGGACCTTCCTGATCGCGGGACTCTCGGGGCTCTCGCTGCCAGGCCTGTCGTCGTTCGTCAGCGAGTTCCTGGTGCTGGTCGGCACGTTCAGCCGCTACCGGGTGCCCGCGGTCATCGCGACGGTCGGGATGATCCTGGCGGCCATCTACATCCTGTGGATGTACCAGCGGACCATGAACGGGCCGACCGCCCCGGCGGTCAGCGCGATGAAGGACCTGTCGCGCCGTGAGGTCGTCGCGGTCGTGCCCATCATCGCGATCATCGTGGCGCTCGGGTTCTTCCCCAAGCCGATCCTCGACGTGATCAACCCATCGGTGAAGCAGACGTTGAGCCGGGTCCATCAAGTAGATCCGAAGCCCACCGTCGCTGACCAGCTCATCAAGACGGGAGCGCGGCCGTGACCGGCTCGGCAGTGTTGAACACAGTTGCGATCGGGGACATCCAGGCCCCGCACCTCGAATACGGGCAGCTCGGGCCGATGCTCCTCGTCTTCGGCGTGGCCGTCCTCGGCGTGCTCGTCGAGGCCCTGGTCGGGCGCGGCTGGCGGCAGTTCATCCAGGTACCCCTCACCTTCGCCGGGCTCGCCGGGGCGTTCGTCTGGATCCTCGTCCTGGGCGTCAAGGACAAGCCACTCCACGTGGCGGCGGAGGGCGCGGTCGGCGTCGACGCCCCGACGCTGTTCCTGCAGGGCACCATCCTGGTACTGGCGCTGGTCAGCCTGCTGCTGATCGCCGATCGGCAGAACGGCGCGTTCACCCCGCAGGCCTCTGCGCTGCCGGGCAGCGACGCCGAGCGCGAGGGGATCGCCTCGGGCACGGTGCAGAGTGAGCTCTACCCGCTGATGCTGTTCGCGGTCGGCGGCATGATGCTCTTCACGGCGGCCAACGACCTGCTCACCATGTTCGTGGCCCTCGAGGTCATGTCCCTGCCGCTGTACATCATGTGCGGGCTCGCCCGGCGCCGCCGGCTGCTCTCCCAGGAGGCGGCGGTCAAGTACTTCCTGCTCGGCGCCTTCTCCTCGGCCTTCTTCCTGTACGGGACCGCGCTGCTGTACGGCTATGCGGGTTCGGTACGGCTTTCGGACATCGCCACGGCCACCGGGAACAACGCCGGTTCCGAGCCGCTGCTGCTGGCCGGGATCGCGCTGCTCTCGGTCGGCCTGCTGTTCAAGCTGGGCGCCGTGCCGTTCCAGGCCTGGAAGCCGGACGTCTACCAGGGCGCGCCGACCCCGGTCACCGCGCTGATGGCCTCCTGCACGCTGGTCGCGGCGGTCGGCGCCACGCTCCGGGTGTTCTACGTGGCGCTGGAGAACATGAGCTGGGACTGGCGCCCGATGATGTGGGGTGTGGCGATTCTCACCATGCTCGTCGGTGCGATCATCGCGATCACCCAGACCGACCTCAAGCGGATGCTCGCCTACTCCTCGATCGCGCACGCGGGGTTCCTGCTCACCGGTGTGATCGCCACCTCGCAGGCCGGGCTCTCCGGCACGCTGTTCTACCTGGCGGCGTACGGGTTCACCACGATCGGTGCCTTCGCCGTCATCACGATGGTGCGGGACGCCGGGGGTGAGGCCGGGCACCTGTCGCGCTGGGCGGGCCTGGGCAAGCGGTCACCCGTGGTGGCCGGGGTGTTCGCCTTCTTCCTGCTGGCCTTCGCGGGCATCCCCCTCACGAGCGGTTTCACGGGCAAGTTCGCGGTGTTCAAGGCGGCCATCGACGGCGGGGCGACCCCCCTCGTCGTCGTCGGTGTGATCTCCTCGGCCATCGCCGCGTTCTTCTACCTGCGGGTCATCGTGGTGATGTTCTTCAGCGAGCCCGCGGCCGACGGACCCGCGGTCGTGACCACCATCCCGACCGCGGCTGCGGTCGCACTCGGTGCGACGGTTACTGTTGTACTCGGTGTGCTGCCACAGCCCATGCTCGATGTTGCCGGGCAGGCGGCTTCGCATCTGTTCGTTCGGTAGTTCTTATTGGGGGTTTTGGTGAGCAGTGCCGTTCCGTTCGGGCTGCCCGTCAGCGATGAGCTCGCGGCGGACATGCAGGAGCGCCTCGGCGCTGTGGAGCAGCTGCTGCTCGCCTCGGTCGACAGCGACGACCCGCTGCTGGCCGAGGCGTCCCGGCATCTGGTGGAGGCCGGTGGGAAGCGGTTCAGGCCCCTCCTGGTGCTGCTCGCCTCGTACTTCGGCGACCCGGCGGCCCCGGGGATCGTCCCGGCGGCCGTCGTGGTCGAGCTGACCCACCTGGCGACGCTCTACCACGACGACGTGATGGACGAGGCGCAGATCCGCCGGGGGGAGCCGTCGGCCAACTCGCGGTGGACCAACACGGTCGCGATCCTGACCGGCGACTACCTGTTCGCGAGGGCTTCGGACCTGCTGGCCGATCTGGGGCCCGAGGCGGTCCGCCTCCAGGCCCGTACCTTCGCCAGGCTGGTGCGCGGCCAGATCCAGGAGACCGTCGGCGTCACGCCCGACACCGACCCGCTCAAGCACTACCTGCAGGTGGTCGCGGACAAGACCGGCTCACTGATCGCGACGTCCGGGCAGTTCGGCGCGCTGATGGCCGGGGCCCCGCCGCACGTGGTGGACACCATCACGTCGGCCTGCGAGAAGATCGGTGTGGCTTTCCAGCTCTCCGACGACATCCTGGACATCACCTCGGAGTCCGAGCAGTCCGGCAAGACGCCCGGCACCGACCTGCGCGAGGGCATTCGTACGCTGCCCATGCACCATGTCCTCTCCGGCCTCCATGCGGGGTACGCGGGGGATGCCCGGTTGCGGGAGTTGCTGGTGGCCGACCTCTCCGACGACGACCTGCACGCCGAGGCGCTGGGCCTGCTGCGCGCCCACCCGGCGATGGACCGTGCCCGCGCCGATCTGCGCCAGTGGGCGCAGGACGCCCGCGCGGAACTGCTGACGCTGCCCGCGATAGGGGTCCGCGACGCCTTCGAGGGGCTGTGCGACTACGTGGTCTCGCGTACCGGCTGAGCCTCCATGGCCTTGATCTCCAGGTCGGCGAGCCTGCGGTTGTCACGGGCGGTACGCAGGCCGTCGACGGACAGGATCACCAGCGCGGCCCAGACCAGCAGGAACCCGGCCCAGCGGCCGGGGGGCATCGCCTCGTGCTGGATGAACAGGCCGATCAGGAACTGCAGGACGGGCGCCAGGTACTGGAGCATCCCGATGGTGCTCAGCGGGAGCCGTACCGCCGCGGCGTTGAAGAACATCAGCGGGATCGCGGTGATCAGGCCGGTCGCGGCGATCAACAGCGCGTGGCCGGTGCCGTGGTGGCCGAAGCTCGCCGTGCCGTTCGCCTGCAGGAAGATCGTGTACGCGAGGGCGGGCAGGAAGATCGTGGCGGTCTCGACGGTGAGACTCTCCGCGGACGGCATGTTCGCGAACTTCTTGATCAGCCCGTACGTCCCGAAGGACAGGGCCAGGACCAGCGCGATCCACGGCAGCCGGCCGTAGTCCAGGGTGAGGATCACCACGGCCGCCGCGCCAAGGCCGACGGCGACCCACTGCCAGCGCCGCAGTTGTTCCCGGAAGATCACGACTCCGAACAGGACGCTCAGCAGCGGGTTGATGAAGTACCCCAGCGAGGCCTCAATGGTCCGCCCGCTGTTGACCCCGTAGATGAAGACGCCCCAGTTGACCGTGACGACCAGGCCGGCGCAGGCCAGCAGGGCGATCTTCTTCGGCTGCCGGAGCAGGTCCCTGACCCAGGACCAGTGCCGCTGCACCGCGAGCATCGCCAGCACCGCGACCAGGGACCAGACGATCCGCTGTGCCAGGATCTCGGCCGGCCCGGAGGGCTTCAGCAGGGGGAAGTAGAGGGGGAAGAACCCCCAGATGACGTACGCCGCAGCTCCGTACAGCATTCCGCGACGATTCACCATGGCCGCCATGATATCAGCGTGTAAGGAGCGTAACTAGGACACGATCCTGTCCCGTTCCGTGGGCCAGGATCGTACGAAACCCTTACGGACCGGTGTTCTGTCTGGTCTGTCGGCTAATCTGAGGGGGTGTTCGGATTCGAGAAAACCCAGTTGGTCTCCCCGGAGAAGGCGCTCTCCGGACGGACCGAGCCTCTGTCCGTGCCCGCCCGCCACGAGGTGCTCGGCGGCCCGCTGCTCCCGCCCTATCCGGCGGGTTCGCAGGTGGCCGAGTTCGGCCTGGGCTGCTTCTGGGGCGCCGAGCGGAAGTTCTGGGAGCTGCCCGGGGTGCTGACCACCGCGGTCGGCTACGCGGGTGGTCACACGCCCAACCCGACCTACGAAGAGGTCTGTTCGGGCCGGACCGGCCACACCGAGGCGGTCCGGGTGGTCTTCGACCCGGCACTCGTGTCGTACGAGGAGCTGCTCCGGGTGTTCTGGGAGTCGCACAACCCGACCCAGGGCATGCGCCAGGGCAACGACATGGGTACCCAGTACCGCTCCGCGATCCTGTTCGGCTCGGAGGAGCAGCGGATCGCCGCCGAGGCCTCCCGCGACGCGTACCAGAAGGTGCTGACCGCGAACGGCTTCGACAAGATCACCACGTCGATCATCCCGGCGGGCGAGTTCTACTTCGCCGAGGCCTACCACCAGCAGTACCTGGAGAAGAACCCGAACGGCTACTGCGGCATCGGCGGCACAGGCGTCACCTGCCCGATCGGCGTAGCCAGGGCCGACGGCTGAGGTTCCGCTACTGCCGGGTCGGTGCGTGTCAGCGTCCGAATTTGAAGATGGTAGCCAAGGGAAGCTGGCCGTTGTGTTGGAGCCAACCAGATCCCCAGACCGAGCCGGTGCCAGGGACCTGCGCCATCCCCATCAGCCCAGACGCCCATCCTTGTCTGGTCGGGAGGGGGAAACGCTTCCATGTTCCATGGCTGTAGTGGATGATTCCGTGCAGGAAGTTGCCGTACTGGGTCTGGATCCAGAGGCCTCCACTGCCGTCGGGCGCGACGGTCGATAGGGAGTCGGTAGGACCTCCGGCCGTGATGCGGCTCCAGGACCGGCCGTTCCAGTGCAGCAGTACGGCACCCGCCGGATTCAAGTTCGGCAGCCGCAGGACTGATTCGGTGACCCAGACGTTGCTTGCGGAGGAGGCGTAGATCGCTGCGGGAGAGGCCCAGATCTTCTTGGGCAGTCGCAGGTCTGGCAGCAAGATCGTCGTCCAGGACCGGCCGTTCCAGTGTGCCGCTACGGTGCGATTTCCATTGGGGCCGTTGGTGCTCAGCGCCCAGATGTTCGTGCGGGATACCGCACTTACCTGGCTGACATAGCCAGGACCGGCCACCGTCCGCCAGGTCTTACCGTCGAAGTGCCGAGCGAGTGGCTTGAAGATGCCATGCTTTGGATCAGGGCTGGTGTCGCCGAACATCCACGCGTCATTCGGGCCGGTCGTGGTGAGACCCATGACGTAGTGGGCGACAGGAGCGGTTGTCGTCGTCCAGCCCTTGCCATTCCAGTGGTAGAGGAACTGGCCGACGCCGGACCCCCAACTGACCCAGATGTTGTCGGGTGATGAAGCGGAGACTCGGATGGGATTGTCTGACGCGTCACCGACCGGCGCATTCGATCCCGTGTACACCTGCCAGGTCTTGCCGTTCCAGCGCTCCGGCCCGTTCGAACCGAATGCCCAAGCGTCACCGGGCCCAGTCGCCACGATGTCGGCGAACATGTCACCCGTGGGACTACCGGCCTCGACGATCCGCCAGCCCGGCACGGGAGCGGCCTGAGCGACAGCAACGTTCATTGCCGACGCCAGTACGACTGTGGCCGCCGCAACGACTCCTCCGAGTGAGACGCGCATACGTGAGCACCCTCCTGAGCAGAGCGCCGAGACGCCACCGATCATGCCCGTACTGAGCAGATTGGTGATCGTATCGGCGGCAAGCCTGCCATCCCCGAATGTAAGCGGATCATTTACTACGAACTTCGGCTCAACGTTCGAGGGAGCCACCGAGTAGCCACCTCTCGGCGAGACTGCCCCATCATGGTGCAATGAGTGAGATTTTCGATCGCCTGGTCGATGAGGCGTGGCCGGCGCCGTACAGCGAGGACCTGGGCGGCTGGCGGCTTCGGTACGCCGACGGGGTGACCAAGCGGGCCAATTCCGTGCTCCCGCTGGGGCTGCCGGGGGACCTGGACGGCGCGATCGATGTGGCCGAGCGCTTCTATGGGGATCGGGACCTTCCGGCCGTGTTCTCCATCGGTCCGGGGGCCTGCCGCGGGCTCGACGATGCCCTTCGGGCCCGGGGCTATGACCGGGTGGATCCGACCTTGATCATGACGGCGGACCTCTCCGGCGGGGTCGCGGGGCCTCCTGTGAAGATCGAGGATCGGCCGTCCGCCGAATGGTTCGACGTGTGGTGGGCGGTCGACGGGCGTTTCCCTGGTGGGCAGGAGCCGGCCACCCGTATTCTCACGGGCATTCCCGCCGACTATGTCCTGCACGGGCCGGCGGCCGGTCGCGGCGTACCGCAGGGGGAGTGGTACGGGATCTTCTGCATGGCGGTGCTGCCGGAGGCGCGGCGCAGGGGTCTGGCCGGGCAGGTGCTCGGGGCGCTACTGGAACGTGGGCGTGCGGCCGGTGCGCGGCGCGCCTACCTGACCGTTGAAGAGGCCAACGTCGGAGCTCGGGCGCTGTACGAGCGGGCGGGTTTCTCGATCGAGGCCGGGTACCACTACCGGGTTCTACGGTGAGGCGACAGCGCGCTTCGACCATCACGCTGGACCGTCACGGGCCCTTCCGGGTCGCGGCGGTAGGTTGGGCCTCGTGCTGGGGCGTCTCGATGAGATCGTGTTCGACTGTGCGGAGCCTGTCAGGCTCGCCGTCTTCTGGGCGCACGTGCTCGGGGGTGAACCTGTGCACCGCAGTCCGGACTGGTCCTATGTGGACCCGCCCGGGCAACCGCGGCTCGCGTTCCAGCGGGTTCCCGAGGGAAAGCCGGGAAAGAACCGGCTGCATCTGGATGTGGCCGTCGATGACCTCGATGAGGTGCGTGCGCGGCTTGAACGGCAGGGCGCGGTCTCCGTAGGCTCGGTCGTGACGGACGAGCAAGGCAGCTTCCAGATCATGTACGACCCGGAGCTCAACGAGTTCTGCCTGATCGTCTGAGCCGGTCCCCACCAGTCCTGACCGGATTCCCCATCTCGCCGACCGTGGGACATGTGGAACGGGGCGGCCGTCGTGGTGCCGGTCGCCTCGCTGTGCGGGTTGTCGCCCCTTTTTTGTGGGGCGTACGGGTCAGGGGTCGGGTCCGATCAGGTACCAGTGGGTGGTGGGGCTGATCCAAAGGAGCACGCCGGGCCAGATCTGGATGAGGGTCCACTTGGCGGAGCCCTTGGCGCGATGGTGGTGGCGGCAGAGCGCGGCGAGATTGCATGCGCAGGTTTTCCCGCCGAGGTGGTGGGCGAGGGTGTGGTCGAGATCGCACTGGACGGCTGGCCTTCGGCACCCTGGGAAGCGGCAGGTTTCGTCTCGGCCTTGGATGGCGCGTCGCATTCCGGCGGGTGGCCGGTATCCGTTGTGCCCGTGGATTGCCTGACCATCCTCGGTCGTGTGGGTCGTGCAGCCGGGGGCCTTCAGGGTGGCCAGTGATTCGCGGATGCGGTGGGCGGCTTCGGCGATCAGCCACACCCGCTCTTGCGCCCGCTCGACCCCGGCCAGGGTCTCGGTCAGCGAGTCCCGCAAGGTTCGGGTGAGGGCTGCGGCGACTCTCCGGTCGGCGGCGAGTCGGGCTTCGGCGTCGATCTCGGCCTGGATCTTGGCCAGGGTCTTCGTGTTCGGCGCAGCGGTCCTCGAGTCGGACTTCGTGTCCGTGTGTGCCTCGGGCTGAGCTCCGATCCTGGGGTCGGGCCCCACTGGGCACTGGGCGTTGCCGTCGTCCGGGCCTTCCGACCCGCCCTCGGCGGGATTGCTGGGGTCGGGTGGCAGGTTCAGTTCGGCGCCCAGGAACGGGTCCTTGCCGAGCAGCAACGCCTGGAACACCAACGCCCGCACGAAGTCCAGCGGGCGCGGGTCGCCGTCGGTCTTCAATGCGGTGGCGATGGCGGTGATCCGATGGAAGGCCCGGGATGCCTCGCCCAGCGGAAGATCGCACCCTGCCAGGTTCGCGGTGTCGTCGGGGGTTTCCCACAACTCCACCCGCGCGGATGCTTCGGCGTTGACCCTCTTGTCCTCGAACGCGTCTGGGTCGGCGACGATCACCGCCTTGCGCACCGCGGCCCGCAACCATCCGGTGGTCCGGCCGGGGGCCAGCGGCAGGACGGCGTTCTCGACGAACTCC
>JAOPYM010000093.1 GCA_025964615.1 Actinomycetes bacterium | reverse complement strand
CCCTGCAGCACAAACGCTGTCGGCATGTCAGTCTCCCCCCACCGCCGGCCCAGCCGGGCCGTTGCCTGGCACAGTGCCGGCGGCTGCCATGCGTGCCACAGGTTGCGGCTGGGCCGCCGGGGCCGGGAACCCGTCCCGGGCTTGCCCCGGCACCCGGGCCACGTGCTGCAGCCCGCTTGCGGTCCTCAGCAGTACCGGTGCCTGCATGATCTGCCGGTGTGGCCTGGTTGCCGGGTGACTCGCGTGGGCGTCCAGTGACCGCACACCGGTCGGTGCTGACGCGGTTGTTGTCATCGTCATTCCTCTCAGCCACCAGTACGCAGTGCGGGACGGGCGGACAACGGTGCCGAGCGCGGCTGCGCGGGACGGACGCTCTTATCCAGCTGCCGAAGCTGCCGGAACTGGCCATCCGGCGTGCAGCGGCGCCGACGTTCGCGGCCGCTCTGCGCCGCCAGGGCATCGCTCCGAGGGACGGTCATCCGGCGGAGACCCTCGAGCAGGACATGATCAACATGCTCGGGCCACGTCGGACGGCCGAGCCGTCGCGAGTTTCCGTACCGGTGCAGATTGTGGTCTGCACCCGGGATCGGTACCTCAGCACGGAACTGGCGCACGCCCATGCCTGGCTCTCCGACACGGCATGGGTCTGCACAGTGGCCACCGGCCAATGGGTCCAGCACAGCCGGCCCGGACGGCTCAGTCGATGGATCACCGAGTTCGTCGACGCGGTGGCGGAAGGCCGAGTCGAGACCAAGGAGTTCGGCGCCTTCGACGGCCGGCTTGTTGTCGTCACCGGTGCGGGCAGTGGCATCGGCCGGGCCACGGCGTACGGCTTCGCCACCAACGGCGCCCGGGTCGTGGTGGCCGACGTCGACGACGCAGACCGAGCGCTTCGCCAACCCCGACTCCGAACTCGTAGAGCACGGCGAACAAGAAGCGGTCGCAAAGCTGGTCGCACGCGTCCTGGATCGCCCGCGTGTCGGGCTTGGTGAGCACTCGGGGGATCTTCTTCGCGCCACCGCTGTCGCAAGACCGCTCATCGGAGGCTCTGTGACCGGCGCGAGTGGTGGCGGCGCAGGTGGACGGCGGTCGCAATTTCGCCGTTAACCAGGGTGACCGTTGACTGGAAGCCGGGGATCTCGGCGACCCAGAATCTGTCCGCGATGACGCGGTGCGCGGCGGGTTCGGTCCGCGTCCTGCTGCGGAACTCCACGGTCACCTGGCCACCGGGGGGCAGATGACCCCAGGCCAGAGACCATTTACGCCTGCCGGTACGCCCGTACATCGCACCGCGCAGCAACGCCGTGGCCGCCAGACCCGCGACCGCGACGTCCATGAGCCCATCCGGGGTGTAGATCTCCAGAGCAGGACGACCACGGCTGCCGCGGCCGACGCGCAACAGCCACCCGCTCAACGGCAGGTACCACTCGTCCGGGGGCATTTCGGAGGGGCGTTTCACGGGATCACCGTCACCGGCCAGTGGGTGGACCGCATCAGACGGGCTGCGGGCGATCCCGCCAGCCGGTGCCCCCGCGAGTCGGAAGCGCTGACGATGACCGCGTCCGCGTGGGCCTCATCGGCCGGGCGGGTCAGCTCACGCGCGACGTCTCCGCGCGTCTGGATGAGCCGGAGAGTGACACCCATGTCGGCCGCCCGCGGGGTGATGAACTCGGTGACCTCCCGGAGGCATTCGTCGTGGGCCTTCTCTGCGACCTGCGGCCCTCCAGGGGTGACCGACACGAAGGTTGAGGAGGGGGATCGCACGTACACGCAGAGGAGTTCCGCGCCGACGCGATGGGCATGGCCGAGGGCGAAGTCCGCGGCCCGCAGTGAGGTACGGGAACCGTCGATGCCGACCAGAACGGCGCGGGGGCTGTCGGTGCCGAGTTCGGAGGCCATGATGGGTCGCTTTGCCGGGTGCCGCACGCGTGTCCCTGTGGTCAGGAAATGCTGGAGCGCGTAGCCGCAGGCGAGGGTGAGCGCGCCGCCGGCGGCGTCGAGCAGGTAGTGATTGCCGGTCGACACGACGGCCACGAGGGTGGCGAGCGGGTAGAGCAGGGCGAGCACCCGTGCCCAGCGCTGCTGGGCGTACCGCAAGATCGCGATTCCGGACCACAGGGACCAGCCGATGTGCATGGAGGGCATCGCGGCGTACTGGTTGGCCAGCGACGCCACGTTGGCCGAGGCCACCGAGCCCCACGTGTGGTGGGCCATGACGGTGTCGACGAACCCGGGCAGCAACCGCGGCGGGGCCAGCGGAAAAAAGTAGAACCCGACAAGCGCCAGCATTGTGGTCGTGAACAGTGTCCAGCGAACGGCCCGGTAGTACTCGGCGTGCCGTATGTACAGCCATACCAGCACGCCGATCGTGACGATGACCCACAGCACTGAGTAGAAGTAGTCCATGCCGACGATCAGCCACGACACACCGTCGACCGCGTGGTTGAGGTGCTGCTCGACGCCGATACCCAAGTCACCCTCGATCCGCAGCATCGTGTGCGCATTGGCGAATGCCACGTCGGCACGGCCGGGAACCGTGTCGCGGATCAGGGAGTAGATCCAGTATCCGACGCCGATGAGTAGCAGCTCGCCCCACAGCCACGGCCG
>JAOPYM010000060.1 GCA_025964615.1 Actinomycetes bacterium | reverse complement strand
CGTTGCAGGGCGTGCACCGCCTCGGCGACGAGGTGTTCGACGGCCTTACCCATCCGAGTGCCCCTCAGCTCGTGGATCCTCCTACAGCTCTGAGACGCTATCCGGTCACGGGGAGTCCTTACTCCAGGCCGCGGAGGATCCGGGACTCTCCGACCGCCAGATCCCAGAGGTCCGCCCGGGCCAGGCCCGTACCGGACCAGGAGTCGCGGGCCTTCTACGCGCGCTCCGCTTCGGTGAGTGCCATGCTCCCAGCGTGCAACCTCAAGCGGGGTAGAGGTCAAGTTAGGCTGGCGTCCATGACGGAACTGACGGTCGGCCAGCTCTCCGAACGCAGCGGCGTGGCGGTCTCGGCGCTGCACTTCTACGAGTCCAAGGGCCTGATCACCAGCCGCCGTACGACCGGAAACCAGCGCCGCTATGCCCGTGACGTGCTGCGCAGGGTCTCCTTCATCCGGCTGTCACAGCGGGTCGGCATCCCGCTGAACGACATCCGTGAGGCGCTCGCCCTGCTGCCCGCCGAGCGCACACCCACCCGGGCCGACTGGGCCAGGCTGTCGGCCGCCTGGCGCGGCGACCTCGACGCTCGCATCGCCCGGTTGCAGCAGCTCCGCGACGACCTCACCGACTGCATCGGCTGCGGCTGCCTGTCCCTGCAGAGCTGCCGGCTGGCCAACCCCGGCGACGTCCTCGCCGCCCAGGGCCCGGGCCCACGCCGGCTCCTCTCAACGGCCTGCTGCCCGGAGTTCAGCGGTAAGGGGACGGCACCAGGTTCGGCAGATCGGTGATGTTCGCGCGCAGGTAGCCCGCCAGCAACGCCGGACGCAGGCCGATCCCGGCGAGGGCCTCAGGGGTGCACGGAAACCGTTCGATGTCGTACCGGCCCCGGGCCGGATCCTCGAACTCGGGCCCGTGTCTCCGCGTGGGGTCCATCGACGCCAGGCGGCAGACGTAGAAGGTGCTCAGATAGTCGCCAACCGGGGTCTGCTCGGCCATCACGAACACCTGCCGTACGGCCCCGACCGTGGCGCCGAGCTCCTCGTCCAGCTCCCGGCGCAGCGCGGCCACCGGATCCGCGTCGGTCGGTTCGATGCCGCCGCCTGGAGTGGTCCAGTACACCGGGCTCCCCGGGCGGGTCCGGCGGAACAGCAGCAGGTCCTCGCCGTCCAGCACCAGCCCGCGCACACTGTGCCGCAGGACCTCCGGCGGCTCGGGGACCTCCTCGGCCGGAAACCCGAGGATCCGGCGTCCCTCGAAGCCACCCCGGTCCGCCTGCTTGGCCGCCCGTCGCGCCTCCAGGTCGGCAGGGCCGGCTCCGTGGGTACGGGCCAGGGCGTGCAGCACCTCGAGGACATCGGCGAGCTCGTCCACATCGCCCCCTGCGGCGTACTCGCCCGCCTCCTCGTACAGCTTGTTGCGCAGCAGCGAGACGTACTCGCTCTCGCCCGCCACCCGCACGTCCGGATCGCCGCCCTCCGCGCGGATGAGCTCGGGCACGCCGTCCCGGACCAGCTTCTCCATGCGCACGCCCCGGCCGGGCCGGTGCCGCACGAAGCCCCGGCGGCGGTCCAGCGACTGGATCCACTTGACCGCCACCGCCGCGGTCTGCACCAGCTCGCCGCGGAGCGCACCCAGGTCGTCCTCGGCCAGTGCCTCCGCGAACTCCTCCGCCAGGATGTGCCGCCAGGTCAGCTCGCCTCCGTTCCAGGCGTCCCGGCATGCCTGCCGGGCCCGGTCGGCCGCAGGGACGCCCGCCGGACCGGTTCCGTCGGGGAACTCCTGTACCCCCCACAGCGCGTCCTGCGCGACCCGTTCCGCCGCCACATCGCTCAGGACCCGGGCCAGCTTTCCCGGGATCTGCAGTTCACCCACGCTGTACC
The DNA here is from genome assembly GCA_025964615.1 of Actinomycetes bacterium. Classification (GTDB taxonomy): domain Bacteria; phylum Actinomycetota; class Actinomycetes; order Streptosporangiales; family Streptosporangiaceae; genus RYN-227. The sequence goes on along the minus strand of JAOPYM010000060.1, from coordinate 2,828 downwards.
TCCCTGTGGCCATCCGAGGTGGCCATCCGAGCACACTCGACCACACCGCCGCGACCCCTTCGGCGACCGAGGCGGCCTGCACCCGTCCCGCGCGGGCGGCATGCGCGCGGCGTCCGCGGCCAGGCCGGTAGGCATCCCGCACTCCACGCTAACGCCTTCTGATGGGACGATCACTCGTGTGACCGTCACGCAGAAAGACCGGAGAGTGCTCGGCCATGAGGTCGTGCTGGTGCTGGCCCTGTCGCTCGGTGCGTCCGGCGTGTCCGCGCTGATCTCGTTCATCGGCTCGGTGACCTCGGCGAAGCCGCTGGCCAAGCAGACCGCGCAACTGGTCACCGACTTCGCGCCGGGCCGGCCCTGGCTGGGGCTCGCCTGGCAGATCTTCGCGATCGGCACGGCGTTGGTCCCGGTGGCGCTGGTCGCCCATCTCCTCGCCAGGGGCGGTGAGTCCCTCCGCGGCACGTTGGGCTTCTCGCTCGACGACCGTGCCCGTGACCTGGGCCGCGGCGCGCTGGTCGCGGTGGCCATCGGCGGTTCTGGGCTGGGCCTCTACCTGGCCGCGCGGGGCCTGGGCATGAACCTCACCGTGGTGCCGTCCACGCTGGGGAAGGTCTGGTGGCGGATTCCGGTACTGGTCGCATCGGCGATCCAGAACGCGGTGCTCGAAGAGACGATCGTGCTCGGATACCTGATACACCGGCTCGGTCAGCTCGGCTGGGGGACGAAGGGGATCATCGCCACCAGCGCCCTGGTGCGCGGCAGCTACCACCTGTACCAGGGCCTCGGCGGCTTTGCCGGCAACGTGGTGATGGGCGTGATCTTCTGCCTGCTCTACCGCCGGTGGGCCCGGGTCACGCCGCTGGTCGTCGCCCACTCCTTGATCGACATCGTCGCCTTCGTCGGCTCGGTCCTCCTGGCCGGCCACGTCAGCTGGCTACCCCCACCCCGTTGACACGTGGCGTTTCCCGCACCTTTTCTACAAACGGTGCGGGAAACGCCACGAGTCAACGGTTCAGGCGGAGGGGGAAGGGGATGCGTTGCGCGTCGGGAGGAGGGGGCTGCAGATCTTCAGGGCTGCGGCCACCTTCGGGTCCGCGGTGTTGAGGCCGCGCAGGTAACCGCCGCCCTGACCCCTGGGACTGGGAGACGGTGCTGCGGCTCCGGGAGAGGGGGCCCCGGCGGGGCGGCCGGTGGGCACGACCACGTTGTGGTTCTTCATGCAGGTGCGGAACGCCTGGAGCGCGGTCGGGTCGAAGCCCCCGCCGCGCCCGAACCCGCCGCCGGGCGCCAGCGAACGGCATGCCTGGACGGCCTTCTGCTGCTCGGGCGACATGCTCTGGAAGCCGCCGCCCCCGCCGCCGCCCCCGCCGCCGCCCCCGCCGCCGCTCGGCAGGGTCACCCCGTTCTTCTGCAGGCAGGCCTGGAGCGCCGCCCGCGACCCTGATCCGCCGCTGGGCGAGACCTTGACGCCCGCCTGCGAGGTTGCACCGCCCCCGCAGGCCGCGCTGAACAGGACGGCCACCGCCGCAGCCGTGCCGCCGAGCAACCGAACCCTGGAACTCACTATGTACTCCCCGCTGGATGGACGTCGGACGGGGAACCATACGAGGGCACAGGGCTGGGAGCGAGATGAGGTGACCATGCGAATTGGCTGTGAACGCCCCGATTCGCATGGAAATCCGCGAACCGAGGGGTCAGCGGCTGCAAATGGTGTAGCGGGGTGGCCGGTAGCGGCAGGGTATGCCGTGCTGGGCGGCCAGCTGGTGCAGGTCGTCGAGGATGTCCTGCCGTTCGAGCTGCTCGAACGGGTCGTCTTCGGCCCGCGCCCGGGCGAGCGATTCGTGCTCGCGCTGGAGGCGTGCCTGGAGCGCGCTCATGAAGCTCTTCATTGCTTTCCCCTCTACGAGTTGGTACTCCTTTGTACCGACTGGGAAGCAATCTCCGGGTAGCTGCTTGTTAGAGACTCGGTCAGACCGGACAGCCTGCGGACTGCTCGATCAGCCTCACCGACTCCGGGCCTGGCAGCGCGGACGAGGCGAGCCGGTCGAAGACCATCGCGTGGTGCCGGACGTCGTCCGGGTCCTCCAGGAAGGTGCCGTCGGTGTGGCCCTCCAGGAAGACGATCGGGTGGTCCGTGGGTCGCGGGAAGTCGAGGAGCGCGAAACCGGTGCCCATGGACGCGTGCGCCCCCACCGTGCCAGGCAGGACCTGCACCGTGATGCCAGGCAGGCCGGCGAGGGTGGCGAGGTGCTCCAGCTGTGCCCGCATCACCCCACGGCCACCGACCTGGCGGAGGAGGGCGCCCTCGTCGAGGATCGCCCGTACCTGGAGCGGTCCGGGCCGGGTGAGGACCACCTGTCGTTCGAGCAGTGCGCAGACCTGGCGCTCCACCTCCCGGGCGGTGGGTTCGGGGCACCGGGCACGCAGGACGGCGCGGGCATAGTCCGCGGTCTGCAGCAGGCCGTGGACGAGGTGGATCTCGAAGGTCCGGATCGACGTCGCCTCCTGCTCGAAGTCCAGGTAGGACCCCAGCCAGGGGGGCACGGCCGTGCCATAGGCGTGCCACCAGCCGCGTTCCCTGGCGGCCCGGCACAGCTCGAGCATGGGCTCGCGCTCGGGTACGGGGACGCCGAAGAGTTCGAGCAGGCCGCGCAGGTCCTGGACACGGACGCCGATGGCGCCGGTCTCCAGCTTCTCCTGCTTGGAGGTCGACCACTCCATCTCGGTGGCCACGTCCTGCTGGGACAGGCCGGCCCCCAGGCGCAGCCTCCTGAGCTCATGGATCAGCCGGCGCTGGCGGATCGTCGGGCTGTGCCGTGCGGTCATCT
>JAOPYM010000039.1 GCA_025964615.1 Actinomycetes bacterium | reverse complement strand
GTCGGAGCGTCCTTGTTCGACCACCGCTTCGGGCTGGCCGACCGCAAACCCGCAGAACTGGTCACCATGAGCGCCTTCACCCATGATCATCTAAATCCCGCCGAATGCAATGGGGATGTGAGCCTGCAACTGTGCGCCGACCACAGCGACGTGCTGATGAACGCGCTGCTCGACATCCAGGCCCATACCAAGGGCGCCATGCGGCTGCGCTGGAGCATCGATGGGTTCCGCCCCCCGCCTCGACCGTCCGGAACCCCCCGTGACCTGCTCGGATTCCACGACGACGTCGCCGACCACTTCATCAGCGACGCAAAAGACGGCTTCAACCAGTTCGTTTGGGTGCATCCGCCCGGGCCCGAGCCGGCCTGGACCACCGGCGGCACCTACCAGGTGATCCGCATCGTCCAGTTCCACCTCGCCGCCTGGGATCGGGTGCCCGAGGCCCAGCAGGAGAAGATCATCGGCCGCCACAAAGTCAGCGGCATACCGTTGAACGGTGGCACCAACGAGAACTCACCCGTGGTCTACGACCCGGCAGGCAAGGTCATTGCGTTCAACTCCCACATCCGCCTGGCCAACCCGAAGACGGCTCAGGTGCCCGCCGTCCACATTTGGCGTCGCAGCTACCAGTACATGCGCGCCCCCCACCTCAACGGGCAACTGGACGCCGGGCACGCCTTCTGCTGCTACCAGCGCAAGCTCCGCACCTACATCGACATGCAGCAGCGGCTGGAGAACGAAATGCTGGTCCCCTTCCTCACCCCGACCGGCGGCGGCTACTTCTTCGCACTGCCGGGAGTGGTCGACGACCACGACTACTACGCCCGCACCCTGCTCACCTGACCGGGCCTCGGCTCGCGCCGGGATCACGCTTGGGGCCGGGATCGTGCGATTAGTCCGGCGGGAGTGGGCATGAGTTACGACGAGAGGGAACCGAAGCGACCGTTCGGGCCGGCGGCCTTCGAGGAGGACCGACCGATGGGATCCGAAGCGGGTTGCCTGATGGGGGCCGAGGAAGAGGGTCCGATCAGAGCCGAGGCCGACGGCCGGGCTGCGGTGCTCATGGAACTGCTCATGGAACTCTGCCTGGAGAGCCTGCCGGAGTCGGTGGGCGTCGCGCGGGCGGAGGTCCGGAGGCTGGCACGCCTTCGGGGGGTCTCCGGACAGGACGCCGAGCGGGTCGTACTGCTGACCTCCGAGCTGTGCACCAACGCGCTGAAGCACGGCGCCGGGCGACTCTTCCGGCTGCTGGTGATCCAGTGGGACGACCGGCTGCGGATCGAGGTGCATGACACCTCGCTGGAGTTCCCGACACCTCGGGACGCCGGGGCCGCCGACGAGTCGGGGCGCGGCTACCTCCTCATCGGCCTGCTCTCCGACGATCACGGCTCGTACCTGACGACCGAGGGCAAGGCCGTCTGGTTCGAGTGCACCGTGGTCAATTCCGGCTGACTCTCCGAAGCAGGTCAAGCGGCTAGTTTGCCGGCGCTCGCTCCGCCCGCGCGGCGCTTGGGCCTTGACGCGCGGCCTTCCCTCGTCACTCAGTCCAGGCCACGCGGCCCAAGCACCTAATGTGGCAGGAGTGAGGGGACGTGTACTTTCGGGGATCGCCGTGATGTCGTCGCTCGCCGTGCTGACGGGATGTGGCGCGAGCAGTTCAGGCAATGCCGGCCCCGCAAAACCGGGCCCCTCATCCGTACCATCGCAATCGGCACCGGCCGCCACGTCCTCGCCGACGCCCGCCGGGAAGCCGCTCGCGGGCAAGACGATCTCGATCGACCCCGGCCACAACGGCCTGAACGGGGCGAACCCGGGGCTGATGGCCAGCCCGGTGCCCGCCGGTCCCTTCCAGAAGCCGTGCAACACCTCGGGAACCTCGACGGCGTCCGGATACGAGGAGCACGCGTTCAACTTCGACGTCGCGACCCGGCTGGTGGCGATCCTGCGGTCCGAGGGCGCGAACGTCGTCGAGACCCGTACCAACGACCACGGCATCGGGCCGTGCGTCAACGAGCGCGCGGCGATCGCCAACAACGCGCACGCCGACGCGGCGATCTCCATCCACGGCGACGGGGCACCCAGTTCCGGGTACGGCTTCCACGTGATCCTGCCGGCCCTCATCAAGGGCTACACCGAACCCATCGTCATACCGTCGAAGAAGCTCGGCTACGACATCAGGGACGCCTTCCACGCCGGCACCGGCGAGCCGTACAGCAGCTATCTCGGGAACAACGGCATCGACGTGCGGAGCGACCTCGCCGGGCTGAACCTGTCCAAGGTGCCCGCCGTCTTCATCGAGTGCGGCAACATGGCCAACTCCGCCGACGCCTCCCGGATGACCGACCCGGCCTGGCGCCAGCGCGCCGCCGCCTCCCTCGCCAACGGCCTCACCACCTTCCTGCGGTGAGACCCGGGACAGCACTTATCGGGACAGCGCCTTCACGTCGATGTCCAGTGGGAACGGGACGTCCAGCTTCAGCCTGTCGCGGACGATGCCGGTGGGGACGTACGAGCCGGTGGCCTGCTCCAGTTCGAACACATGGATCACAGGCAGACCGGTTTCCTTCTCGATCCGCCAGAAGTGCTGAATCCCAGCCTCCGCGTAGCGCTGCGGCTTGGTCTTGCGGTCGCGCTCCTCTGACTCCTCGGAGACGATCTCGACGCTGACTCCCGTTGGGGCGGCCGAGTCCAGCGCCTGCCACAGGCGCATCATGACCCGGCTGTGGAAGCTGCTCTGGGGGGGCACCATGATGAGCGCTCCATCGAGGAGTTCCAGTCGCGGCGCCGCTGCCGGGAGCCGGTCCATGTCGTCGGCCGTCCAGCCGCCGGGTGGCGGGTAGAACCAGTCGGGCAAAGGTTCAGCGGTCATGGCACCTCCAGACGTCCTGTCCACCACCGTTCACTGGGAATCATTCCAGCGCCGAGACGCGGCCACGGCTCAATGGGCGAGCCAGGTGAGGACGGTGGCGGGGTGTTCCTGGAAGCCGAAATGGCGGTAGAGGGCTTCGCCGTCGGCGGTGGCGCTCAGCTGGATCCGGCGTACGTCGCGTAGGCCGAACCAGGCGAGCAGTTCGGTCATGATCGCGCGGGCGTGGCCCTGGCGGCGGCAGGCCGGGTCGGTGACCATGCCGGAGATGTACCCCCAGTGGCCGGTCGGGTTCTCGGGGCTGGGCATCCTGCGGTCGAGGCAGCCGACGCCGGACGCGGCGAGCCCGGCGGGGCCGTCCACCACGAAGGCGGCCATGGTCTGGTCGGAGAGCCGTTCCTTGAAGTCCCTGGCGGCGGCCTCGCGCCATTCCGAGGAGCCGCCCGTGCCCCGGCCCATGGCGGTGAAGAGCAGCTCACGGTGGCGCAGGAGTTCGGGGATGTCGTCGGGGATGGCGGGTCGTACGGCGTTCATGAAGCCGACTCTAAGCAAGGTACCGGCTGGTCGACGCTCTCGACGTCGCCTTCCGCAGCCGGCCGGGGAAGCCCTAGGGGATCACGGTCGGGGTTGCTTGCGTGACCTTGTAGACGGTCACCGTGACCGTGGAGCCGTGTGGAACGCTGGTCCCCGCCGTGGGATCGGTCGATTTCACTTTCCCGTCGACGGCTATGCGGGAGTAGCTGGTGTCGTAGACGATGGATGCGTTGAGCCCGGCGGCCTTCAGGTCGCTTGCCGCCTGGTCCTGGGTCTCGCCGACGACGCTGGGCACCGTCACCATCGTCTGGGCCGGTTGTGCGAAGTGCAGCGTCACGGTGCTGCCCGGCTGGAGGTGGGTACCCGCGGCAGGGTCGGTGGAGAGCACCCCGGACGGAGTCGGGGAGCCGGTGGCGGCGGCCGGGCCGTCGAAGACCTCGTGGAACTTGAGACCGAGGTTGTGCAGTTTGGACTCGGCGGTCTGCGCGTCGAGGCCGATCAGGTCGGGCACCGCGACGGTCTGCACCGGAGGCGGGGTGTAGGTGGCAGTCGGGGTCGTCGGGGTCGCCGTCGAGGTCGGGCTGGCAGAGGTCGTCGGGGTCACCCCGCCGGACGGCGTTACGGACGGCGTCACGGACGGGGTGAGCGGCGCGGCGGCGGTGGTGGCGTGGTGGTGGGAGTTCCCGGTCAGCACGATCGCCCCGGCTCCCGCCGCCCCGATCGCGATGATCGCCGCCGCGGCCACGATCACCAGCGCGTGGCCGCCCAGGACACCCGTACCGCCGGTGGCCGCCGTACCCTCACCGAAGTTCGCCGACGCGGCCGAACCCGCGCCTGCGGCGTAGGGGGCCGGAGCCAGCGCGAGCGCGGTCAGCGGGAACAGCATGGAGAGCGCGGCCGCGGCGGCGGCGAGCTTCTCGACGCCCCTGCGCTCCCACTCCGGCCCGTACGCGGAGGTGGCGACGGCCTCCAGTTCGGTGACGAACGCGGCGGCTCCCGGCGGTCGCTGTGCGGCCTCCTTGGCCAGGCCCCGGGCGATCAGGAACCGCACCGGCTCGGGCGCGGCCTCGGCCGGGATCGGCGCGGTGATGTGCAGGCCCATCAGCGCCACGATGTCGCTGGAGACATAGGGCCGGGTGCCCGTGACGCATTCGAAGAACACGCAGGTCGCCGCGTACACGTCGGTCATCGGCGAGGAGGGGTCGCCACGCCATTGCTCGGGCGCCATATAAGCGGGCGTACCGGCCCTGGAACTGTCACCGGACAGTACGGCGACGCCGAAGTCGACCAGTTTGCTGCCGCCATAGCCGGTCACCATCACGTTGGCCGGCTTGTAGTCGCGGTGCACCACGCCGACCGAGTGGGCGGCGGCCAGCCCGAGCAGTGAACCCTTCAGGACGACGAGCGCGGCCTCCGGCTCCAGCGGTCCCGAGGTGTCGAGCAGTTTGCGCAGCGTGACCCCGTCGACCGCCTCCATCACGATGGCGGCGCCCTCGCCCGTCTCCACGTAGTCGTACAGCCGCGCGATGTGCGGGTCATCCACCCGGTAGAGCGTCGCGGCCTCGGCCCGGAAGGTCGAGGTGTGCCGCCCGTCGGTCAGCAGGTTCGCCGCCAGGTACTTGATGGCCACGTACCCGCCGGAGTGCGCCTCGGCAAGGACGACCCGTCCCTGCGCACCCGCGCCGAGTTCCTTGATCTCGGTGAAGCCCGGCACCTGCCAGTGACCAGGCCCGTGTCCCGGTAGTGGCAGGGTTGCGTCGTGGTACTCGCTCACCGCAGGGTCCCTTCGTGCCGGATCAGTCTGACCCGCACCGGCGCCGTTGTACATGAGTAGTCGGCTACTCACTTGAGACGTCCGAGACCCGGAACCAGTTCGCCCGTTAGCCGGGGAGCGCGTAGCGGCCGTCGTCCAGCGGGTCCACCAGGCCGTCGGCGATCAGACCGTCGAGAGCCCGCTCGCGCTGCCGTGCGTCGGCCCAGACGATGTCGAACTCCGGCTTCTCCACCGGTTCCGGCGCCTCGCGGAGCACGGCGAGCAGGCGGCCCCGGCACTGACGGTCGGTGCCCGCGTAGGTCTGGCCGCGCCGGGGCGGTCCGTCGTATGCGGGCTTGCCGGTCAGCCGCCAGGTGCACATGTCCTGTACGGGACAGCCGGCGCACTGGGGGCTGCGCGCCGTACAGACCAGGGCGCCGAGTTCCATCGCGGCGACCGCCCAGCGCGCCGCCACGGACGGTTCGCGGGGGAGCAGCGACTCGGCGACCCGCAACTCGGCGGCGGTCTGGGCTTGGGCGGGATACTCGACTCCGGTGACCATGCGGGCGAGGACCCGGCGCACGTTGGTGTCGAGGACGGCGTGCCGCTGGCCGAAGGCGAAACTCGCGACCGCCGCCGCCGTGTAGGAGCCGACTCCGGGCAGGGCGAGCAGGTGGTCGTACGACCCGGGCACCTCGCCGCCGTGCCGTTCGACGATCGCGACCGCGCTCGCGTGCAACCGCAGGGCGCGGCGCGGGTAGCCGAGCCGGCCCCACTCACGGACGGCGTCCCCGGCGGGCGAGGCGGCCAGGTCGGCCGGAGCGGGCCAGCGGACCATCCACTCCCCCCAGACCGGGAGAACCCGGACGACCGGGGTCTGCTGGAGCATGATCTCGCTGACCAGGATGGACCAGGGGGTCGCGTCCGGGTGCCGCCAGGGCAGGTCGCGGGCGTTGGCGGCGTACCAGGCGAGGACGGGTTCGGTATAGGCGGCGGGACGGTGCATGATGACTCCGATCCTGTCACGGCGGGTCGCCACCCCCTCGCATGATCCAAAAAGCATACTGTCCGTATGGAGTTGGACACAGATCGTGGTCGCGATGCTGACGCCTACTGGCGGCGGAGGGCCGTCGCGCTCGGCGGCGTCCTCGCCACGGTGGGGGTGCTGGCCTGGGCCTGTTCCGGCTCCGGTACGGCACAGAAGCACGCGATCAGCAACGCCGCCGCGATCGGCGCCGCGACCCCCAGGCCGCAGCCGCGGGTGGCCCCGGTGCCCGTGTCGTCCAGGGTCCTCGCGGTGCCGACGGTCACGGTGACCGCCACGGCGAAGGTGACCGTCATCCCCACGGCCCCCAGAAAGCCCGGTGACGTCTGCGATCCGGGCGACGTCGTGGTGAACCTCGCGCCGTCCAAGAGCGACTACGGACGCAAGGAGAACCCGCACTTCCAGGTCAGCGTGGTCAACACCGGCGCACGGCCCTGCACTCTCGGAGTGGGGCCCAGGGAACTGAAGGTCGGGATCGTCTCAGGTTCGGACCGGATCTGGTCGTCGGCCGACTGTGTCACCGGTACGGGTTCGTCGATCCAGTTGCTGAAGCGGGGCATCCCCTATGACGGTTCCTTCGACTGGGACCGCTCCCGGTCGTCGGCGGCCGACTGCGCCGGGCACCAGGAGAGCGCCCACCCCGGCACTTATGTGATCCAGGCCAAGGAGGGCGCCATCAAGACCCAGCGCCAGGTCTTCCACCTCAAGTAGCGAACGGCTACACATACCTTTCGAGGATTGAGGACTCCGCGAGGCGGGACAGGCCCTCGCGGACGCTGCGGGCACGGGACTCGCCGACGCCGCCGACCGCCTGCAGGTCGTCGATGCTGGCGGCCAGCAGCTTCTGCAGTCCGCCGAAGTGCTCGACAAGGCGGTCGACCACCGGTCCCGGCAGCCGGGGGACCTTGGCGAGCAGCCGGTAGCCGCGCGGGCTGACCGGCAGGTCCAGGTTGTCGCCGCCGGAGTAGTCGAGCACGTCAGCCACCGTGGACAGGTCGAGCAGCTCGGTCGCGGACAGCGCGTCGAGCTCGGCCAGCACCTCGAGGACGTCGCGGACGTCGTCGTCCGGCTGGTAGTCGCGGACGATCAGCGTCCGGTCGACGTCGACCCCGGAGACGAGCTCGTCGAGCTGGAGGGAGAGCAGCCGGCCGTCGGTGCCGAGCTCTACGACGTAGCCCGCGATCTCGTCGGCGATGCGGCGCACCATCTCAAGCCGCTGGACCACCGCGCTGACGTCCCGGACTGTCACCAGGTCCTCGATCTCCAGCGCGGACAGGGTGCCGGCCACCTCGTCGAGGCGCAGCTTGTAACGCTCGAGGGTGGCGAGCGCCTGGTTGGCCTTGGAGAGGATCGTCGCGGAGTCCTCCAGGACGTAGCGGGTCCCGTCCAGGTAGAGGGCGATGATCCGCATGGACTGGCTGACCGAGATCACCGGGCAGCCGGTCTGCTTGGCCACCCGTTCCGCCGTACGGTGCCGGGTGCCCGACTCCTCGGTCGGGATCCCCGGGTCGGGGACCAGGTGCACGGCCGCCCGGACGATGCGGAAGCTCGACCCGTCCAGGACGATGGCGCCGTCCATCTTGGCCAGCTCACGCAGGCGGGTCGCGGAGAATTCGACGTCGAGCTCGAAGCCGCCCGAGCAGATCTCCTCGACCACGTTGTCAAAGCCGAGAACGATCAGGCCACCTGTGTGACCACGCAGAATACGCTCCAGCCCGTCGCGGATGGAGGTACCTGGAGCAACCGCGGCGAGCACACCGCGGCGTCGTTCGTCTTGACCCTTTTCATGTATCGGCACGGGGCCCCCGGAGGTCGTCGGACGGCGATCAGTTTACCGAGAAGGGCTGGTGGTGGGCTCCCCGGCGCGTCGTAGTTGCTCTTTTGAGCGTGCGGGACACAGAACCGTTCCTGATGATCATGGGGCGGTGAAGGCGACCTGCAGAGCCTGGGACAGGCTGTCGACCTCGATGACGGTCATCCCCTCGAACTTGACGGCCGGGGCCCGGTCACCGAGGTGCGAGGGGCTCTTCTGCGGCTTGGCCGCGCTCTTCAGCGGCGTGGAGTCCGCCAGCTCAAGGGATCCTTTCGGCACTACGGCGGATCTGAACCCCAGGCGCGAGGCCTCGCTCAACCTGCGCCGTACCCCCGGAACCGCGCGGACCTCGCCCGCCAGGCCGACCTCGCCGAGCGCGATCAGGGTGTTCGAGAGGGTCTGCTCGGAATGCGATCCGGCCACGGCCAGCGCCACCGCCAGGTCCACGGAGGTCTCGCTGAGCCGCACGCCACCGACCGTGGACACGTAGACGTCCTGCTCGTGCATCCTGATCGAGCAGTGCCGCGACAGCACGGCGAGGACCATCGAGATCCGGGTGGAGTCGAGGCCGGAGGTGGCCCGCCGGGGCTGGGGCAGGAACGACTTGGTGACCAGCGCCTGGACCTCGGTGACCAGCGGCCGACGGCCCTCCAGGGTGACGGTGACGCAGGTGCCGGGCACCGGTTCGTCGCGCCGGGTCAGGAACAGCCCACTGGGGTCGGGCAACCCGACGATGCCCATCTCGGACAGGTCGAAGCAGCCCAGCTCGTCGGTCGGTCCGTACCGGTTCTTCACTGCCCGGATCATGCGCAGCCTGCTGTGCCGGTCGCCCTCGAAGTAGAGCACCACGTCCACCAAGTGCTCGAGCAGCCGGGGACCGGCGATCGCGCCCTCCTTGGTCACGTGCCCGACCAGGATGGTGGTGATGGCGCGCTCCTTGGCCACCCGGATCAGGTTCGCGGTCACCTCACGGATCTGGGTGACCCCCCCGGGCGCACCGTCGACCTCCGCGCTGCCGATGGTCTGCACCGAGTCGACCACCAGCATCTTCGGCTCGACGGCCTCCACATGGCCGAGCAGTGCGCCGAGGTCGGTCTCCGCCGCCAGGTAGAGGTCAGGGGCCAGGGCACCGACCCGGTCGGCCCGCAGCCGTACCTGCTCGGCGGACTCCTCCCCGGTCACGTACAGCACCGGACCCTGGTCCGCGCAGAGCGCGGCCGCCTCCAGGAGCAGCGTCGACTTGCCGATGCCGGGCTCGCCGGCGAGCAGCACCACCGCGCCGGGCACCAGGCCACCGCCGAGCACCCGGTCGAGCTCGTCCATGCCGGTCGGCTTGACCTGCGCGGATCGTACGTCCACCTCGGAGATCGGGCGGGCCGGGGTGCTGACGGGGCCGGCCGTGACCACCCTGGGCGGTGCGGCGGCGCCCGCCTCGCCGATCGTGCCCCAGGTCTGGCACTCGCCGCAGCGGCCGACCCATTTCGCGGTCTGCCAGCCGCACTCGGAGCACCGGAAGGCGGACCGGACCGCCTTGGAAGTCTTAGCCATGCCCCGAACCGTACGGCCCGGCACCGACAGAACTCAGGCGACCTGCTCGCGGGCCCGTTCGATCAGGTCCCCGAGGTGGCCGGAGACGGTGGCGGGCCGCTCCAGCATGGCCATGTGACCGGCGCCGGCCACCACTTCCAGGCGCGCGGAGGGGAGTTTGGCGGCGATCGCCAGGCTGTGACCCAGCGGGGTGAGGGCGTCCAGCTCCGCGCCGATGACCAGCGTGTCGACCTCGGCCAGACCCGAACAGGCGCTGATCTGCGGGTAGGAGGTCATCGAGGCGAAGAGGTCGACGAGGGCCTCCATCCGGGTGTCGGCCATCATCTCCTCGGCGAACGTCACCGCGGCGGGGCTCGCGTCCGGGCCGAACGCGATCTGGTCCTCGATGAGCCGGACGCCGTCCCTGGCCAGGTGCCTGAACCGCTCCAGGACGGGAGCGCCGAAACCGGCGGCTCGCAGCGCGCTCGGCATCACCTGGTGTGTGATCTTCGCGAGGATCGGGGGCATCCCGAGCGTGACCACACCGAGTCCGCCGGACGAGGTGCAGACCAGCCCGGCGGCGATGATCTGCGTGGGCTTCTCGTCGGCGTACCGCATGACCGTCATGCCGCCCATGGAATGGCCGATCAGGATCACCGGGGTTCCGGCGGGGACCGTCGCCGCGATGACGGCGGCCAGGTCGTCACTGAGCTGGGCGAGGTCGTTGCCGGATCGCGGGCCGGCGCCGGAACGCCCATGCCCGCGCTGGTCCCAGAAGACCAGGCGGCCAAGGCCGCGTAGCGCCTTGCGCTGGAAGTGCCAGGAGTCCTGGGTGAGCGTCCAGCCGTGCGAGAACACGACGGCGAGGTCGCTGCGGTCGGCGCCGTCCACCTCCGCGTACAACCGGGTGCCGTCGGAGGCGGTGACGGGGACCGGCAGGCCGCGCAGCGAGCCGAAGGGTTCGGCGGCATGGGTGTCCGGCCGCAGCTCCAGCCTGTGGACGGCCCGTTGTCCGGCGACCCGGCCGGCGGCCACGGCGCCCGCCCCGATCGCGGCGGCTGCGAGGATCTTGCGGCGACGGCTCATGGTCCACCTAGTGTTCAACCAAGGTCCAACAGGTAGCCCATAGTGTGACCTACTGGTCAGTACATTCGCCACCACAAGTTGACCGCGTAGTCCACCTCGCACCCGGGGACCTCGCCGAGGAACGCCTCGGCCAGCTCCTCGGGGAACTCGATCCGCAGCACCGCCGCCAGGTCCGCGCGCCGCTCGAAGGCCCAGCGGATGGTCAGGGCCTCCCGGGAGAACCCCTGCCGGGCCCAGAACCGCTCCACCGCGCGCGGGTCGTACGACGGCAGCCAGCGCCGGAACCAGCCGCCGAAGGTGGACCGGGAGGCGTCGTTGTCGATGACGAACGCCGTACCGCCGCGCCGCAGCACCCGGCGCAACTCGGCCAGGCCCGGCTCACAGCCCGGCCCGAAGAAGTACGCCCATCTGGCATGCGCGACGTCCACCGAGAAGTCGGGCAGCGGAAGCGCCTGGGCGGCGCCGGTACGGACGGTGACGTGAGGCAGATCACGTGCCCGCCGGGCGGCCATGGCGGCGAGGTTCGCGTGCGGCTCCACGCCGACGACGCGCCCGGCCGTGCCGGCGAAAAAAGGCAGGTGGAACCCGGTTCCGCAGCCGATGTCGAGCACGGTGGCACCATCCCAGGGCCGGATCGCCCGCATCGCCGCGCCGAGTACCCCATCCGGGTCCACGGCCCGGTTCTCCAGCTCGTACGTCTGGGGCGAGTTCCAGATGTTGGGGCTGGGTACGGCGCCGGGGGCGATCTCTGCCATGTCACCGACCGTAGCCGCCGCCTCCGACAAACCGATGGTCGGAGGCTAGGTTCCCACCCGGTAACGCATAGTCTTTGGGGAACAACTCCTACGACGAGTACCTGGCGAGGGAAGCTTTGACCCTGGCGCGGAACGGCGCGATCGCCCCTGAGATACGGGTGCCGGACGCCCCGATCACGCTCTCGACGGCGTCGGTCTATCCGGAGAAGGTCCCGGCGGCGTTCGAGATCGCCGCGCTGCTCGGCTACGACGGCGTCGAGATCATGGTCTCCCTCGACGCCTCCTCACAGGATCTGACCGTGCTGCGGCGGCTCGCCGACTACCACGAGATGCCGATCACCTCCATCCACGCGCCCTGCCTGCTGATCACCCAGCGGGTCTGGGGACGCGAGCCGTGGGGCAAGCTGGTGCGCTCCAAGGAGGTCGCCGAGCAGCTCGGCGCGTCCGTGGTGGTGGTGCATCCGCCGTTCCGCTGGCAGCGGGAGTACGCCCGGGAGTTCGAGACCGGGCTCGCCCGCATGCAGGAGGAGACCGACATCCTCTTCGCGGTCGAGAACATGTTCCCCGTGAAGGCCAGGGGCAACGAGGTCGGGATGTACGCCCCGGGCTGGAGCCCGGTCGACCAGGACTTCCCGTACTGCACCCTCGACCTGTCGCACACCGCCGTCAGCGGTTCGGACCCCCTCGACATGGCCGCCCGGCTCGGCGAGCGGCTGCGCCACGTGCACATGGCGGACGGGGTCGGCATCCAGAACCGGGACGAGCACCTGGTGCCCGGCCGGGGCGGGCAGCCGTGCGCCGAGATGCTGGAGAGACTGGCCGTCGACGGCTACCGGGGCCAGATCGTGCTCGAGGTCAACACCCGCAAGGCCACCGGCCGCGCCGAGCGCGTCGAGGATCTCGCCGAGGCTCTCGCCTTCACCCGGCTCAACCTCGCCGCCGCCAACCCGGTCTGGGAGGTGTCGCCCGCCGGCGAGGTGTCTCCGCGCAGCGGCGCCTGATGGCCGGGCGCCGCTCAGGCCGGCGGCCCGGCCCGACGGAGACGCGGGACGCGATCCTGGTGGCGGCCAGGGAGTTGTTCGCGGCCAAGGGCTATGACGGCGCCTCGGTACGGGGCATCGCGCGGGCGGCCGAGGTCGACCCGGCCCTGGTGCACCACTTCTTCAAGGGCAAGGAGGGGCTCTTCGTCGCGGCGATGGAGTTTCCCGTGGACCCCGCCGAGATCGTGCCGCTGATCTTCATGGGCCCGCCCGGGGAGATCGGTGAGCGGATGGTGCGGACCTTCCTGCGCGTCTGGGGCGCCCCGGAGTTCCGCGACCAGATGATGGCGCTCCTGCGATCGGCGATGACCAACGACCAGGCCACCGTGGTGTTTCGCGAGTTCGTCAGCTCCGCCCTGGTGAGCCGGGCCGCCGCAACCCTGGACATCCCCAGGGTCCGCATCGAGGCGGCGGTGGCCCAGATGGTCGGCATCGTCATGCTGCGTTACGTGCTGCGCATCGAGCCGCTCGCCTCCACTCCCGAGGAGGAGCTCGTCGAGCTCATCGCCCCCACCATCCAGCGGTATCTGGCGCCCTGATCCCTACGCGGTGCCATTGACGGGAAGAGGTCTGCGGAGATAAATTCACCACATGATGAGTTCAGCGGTGAGCGTCGCGGACCTCCGCGTCGTGCGCGGAGGTAGAGAGGTGCTGCACGGGCTGACCTTCGAGGTCCCGCGCGGCTCCATCGTCGGCCTGCTCGGACCGAGCGGCTGTGGCAAGACCACCCTCATCCGGTCGGTCGTCGGCGTGCAGATCGTCAAAGGCGGCACGGTGACCGTCCTCGGGTGGCCCGCAGGTGCTCCGGGGCTGCGCACCAAGGTCGGGTACTCGACGCAGACGCCGGCGGTCTACGCCGACCTGACCGTCCAGGAGAACCTGCGCTACTTCGCGTCGGTGCTCGGCGCGCCGAAGGGCGACGTGGACCGGGTGATCTCGGAGGTCGGGCTGGAGGACGCCAGGCGCCAGGTCGCGGCCAGCCTGTCCGGTGGGCAGCTCAGCCGCGCCAGCCTCGCCATCGCGCTGCTCGGGACCCCCGAGGTGATCGCACTGGACGAACCCACCGTGGGGCTCGACCCGGTGCTACGCCAGGAGCTGTGGAAGCTCTTCTACGAGCTGGCCGCGCGCGGCACCACGCTGCTGGTCTCCAGTCACGTCATGGACGAGGCGGCCAAGTGCCACCGGCTGCTCTTCATCCGGGACGGCTACATCCTCGCCGACGACACCCCGCAGGCGCTCCGGACCCGTACCGGATCCGAAGATCTCGAAGAGGCGTTCCTGCGCCTCATCAGCGAACGGCAGGTGACGGCATGACCACCGTCCTGGCTCTCCCGCGGCCCCGCCACGGGGCGATCACGCTCGCCACGGCGCGGCGCATCCTCGTCCAGCTCCGCCACGACCACCGCACGGTCGGCCTGCTCATCGGCGTGCCCACGCTGCTGATGATCCTGCTGCGGTACGTCTTCGACGCCCCGGGGGCCTTCGACCGGATCGGGCCGATGCTGCTCGGCATCTTCCCCTTCGTGGTCATGTTCATCGTGACCAGCATCGGGACCCTCAGGGAACGGACCAGCGGGACGCTGGAACGGCTGATGACCACGCCGCTCGGCAAGCTCGACCTGCTGCTCGGGTACGCCCTGGCGTTCGGGGTGCTCGCCCTGGTCCAGGTCGCGGTCGTGCTGACGATCTCCATGACCTGGCTCGGCATGAACGTGCCGGGACCACTGTGGGCGCTGGTCCTGGTGGCGGTCCTGACCGCCCTGCTGGGCATGGCCCTCGGCCTGTTCGCCAGCGCCTTCGCCCGTACCGAGTTCCAGGCGGTCCAGTTCATGCCGGCCCTG
Organism: Actinomycetes bacterium; assembly: GCA_025964615.1. Classification (GTDB taxonomy): domain Bacteria; phylum Actinomycetota; class Actinomycetes; order Streptosporangiales; family Streptosporangiaceae; genus RYN-227. The sequence goes on along the minus strand of JAOPYM010000039.1, from coordinate 2,453 downwards.
GTGCTCCCGCAGACCCTGCTGTGCGGCCTGTTCGTACCCCGCGACCAGATGTCGACGGCCCTGCAGTGGATCTCCAACGTCCTGCCGCTCTCATACGTGGCGGAGGCCATGCACCAGCTGACCGGAAACGCCACCCCGACGGCCACCCTGTATCGCGACATGATCATCATTGCCGCCTGCGCCCTGCTGGCCCTGGTCCTGGGCGCGGCCACCCTCCGTCGGCGCACGGACTGAGGCCCGGCGGGGAATAATCCCCAGGAGACGGTCCGGCGGAAGGGGGGCAGGGTGCTTCGAGCGGGGTTGTTGCTGGCGGCGCGCAGCGAGACGGTGCGGAAGGTGGTCGAGCGGGCGCCGTACACCCGGGGGGTGGTCAAGCGGTTCGTGGCGGGGGAGACCGTTGAGGACGCGCTGCGGGCGACCGGGGCGCTGACCGATCAGGGGCTGCTGGTCACCCTGGACCACCTCGGCGAGGACACCCTCGACAGCCTGCAGGCCAGGGCGGTCGTGGACGCCTATGTGTCCCTCCTGGCGCGGCTGGACAAGGGGGCGGAGGTATCGGTCAAGCTGACCGCGCTCGGCCAGACCATCGACGAGGACCTCGCCCTTGAGAACGCCCGGCTGATCTGCCAGGCGGCCGACGCGGTGGGCACCACGGTCACCCTCGACATGGAGGATCACACCACCGTCGACTCGACGCTGCGCGTCGTGGCCGAACTGCGGCGCGACTTCCCCGGCACCGGGGCCGTGATCCAGGCCTACCTGCGCCGGGCCGAGGAGTACTGCGCGGACCTGGCCTACGAGGGCTCCAGGGTGCGGCTCTGTAAGGGCGCGTACGCGGCCGTCGAGCCGGTGGCCTTCACCTCCGCCCAGGAGGTCGACAAGTCCTACGTCCGGTGCATGAAGGTACTGATGGCTGGTCACGGCTACCCCATGTTCGCCACCCACGACCCGTGCCTGATCGAGATCGCCGGTACCCTCGCGGTCGTGAACCGCCGCTCCCACGACGCGTACGAGTACCAGATGCTGTACGGGGTGCGGCAGGCCGAGCAGCTCCGCCTTGCCGGACTCGGCGCACAGGTGCGGGTGTACGTCCCGTACGGGCAGGAGTGGTACGGGTATCTGATGCGCCGGCTCGCCGAACGCCCCGCCAACCTGGCATTCTTCCTACGCTCACTGACCTCCAAGTCCTAGCTGCCGGCGCTCGCTAGTCCAGGCCACGCGGCCCAAACACCTAAGGGTTTCCATGATCGCGATTCTCGGTGCCGGCAAGATGGGCGAGGCGCTGCTGTCCGGCGTCCTGCGGGCGGGCCGCCGCCCGGCCGAGCTGCTGGTGACGGCCAGGCGCTCCGAGCGGGCGGCACTGCTGCACGAGCGGTACGGCGTGGGGGTGGCCACCAACGCAGAGGCCGCCAAGACCGCAGGCACTCTGATACTCGCGGTCAAGCCCCAGGACATGGGATCCCTGCTCGACGAGATCGGCCGGCACATCCCGGCGGGGACGCTCGTCATCTCGATGGCGGCGGGCATCACCACGTCCTTCATCGAGGCGCGCGTCGGCGAGGGCGTCCCGGTCGTGCGGGTCATGTCCAACACCCCCGTCCACGTGGACGAGGCGATGAGCGTCATCTCGGCCGGCTCGCACGCCTCCGAGGAGCACCTCATGCTGACCGAGGGGCTGTTGTCGCCGGTCGGCAAGGTGCTCCGCATCCCCGAGTCCCTGCAGGACGGCGCCACCGCCCTGTCCGGCAGCGGCCCGGCGTACTTCTACTACCTGGTCGAGGCGATGGTCGACGCCGGCATCCTGCTCGGCATGCCGCGCGCCGCCGCCCTGGAGATGGTCGTCCAGTCCGCGGTGGGCGCCGCGATCATGCTCCGTGACTCCGGCGAGCACCCGGTCCTGCTCCGCGAGGCCGTCACCTCACCCGGCGGTACGACCATCGCCGCCATCCGTGAACTCGAACGCCACGGCGTCCGCTCCGCCGTCATCGAGGCCATCGAGGCCGCCCGCAACCGAGGCCGCGAACTGGCTTCCGGCTGATCTGGTGAACCATCTGGCGATCTGGGACGATTGCTAGATATGCGAATGCTGCTGAGGGTCCTGGTCGTGGCGGGACTGGCCATCGACGTCTACACCCACGCCCACCTGGCCCACAACTTCAAGTTCAACAACAACGGCAAGCTCACGGGCGAGCAGCTGTTCCTGATCGAGGCGGGTGTGGCCGCGGTGGTCGCACTGCTCGTGCTGTTGCGGCCGCAGCGGGCGACCTACGCGCTGGCGTTCCTGGTGGCGGCCGGGGGCGTGGCGGCGGTGCTCATCTTCAGCTACTACAACGTCGGCTCGATATTCGGCCTGATGCCGACCATCTATGAGCCGTTCTGGTACACCGAGAAGTACGTCAGCCTGATCGGCGAGGCGATCGCCGCCATCGCCGCGCTGGTCGCCTTCGTCATCA
>JAOPYM010000007.1 GCA_025964615.1 Actinomycetes bacterium | reverse complement strand
TGATGACGCTCGGCGGATCTGCCCGGATGTACTCACGGGAAGTGCCCACTTGGTTGATCGATACAGTACGGCTTTACTTGGTGCTTGTCACGGATCGTGACGGCGTGTTGACGTACGCGGCGGCGGGTTGGACGAGCAGGTTGATGACGGCGACCGGTTGATGGCAGTTCGGGCAGTTCTGGATGCCGGTCGGGGCCTGGTCGGTGCGGTAGCCGGAGACGTACGGGTCGTAGGGGTGTGTGACGGCGTTCGCGGTACCGGCCTCGGCCGTACTGCGCGTACGGGGCTGCCGGGTGTTGGTGGCGGGCTCGACGGCGGCGGGCTCGACGGTGCGGGCGCCCGTGCCGGCGTCGTTGTTGCTGGCGCGCCACCAGCGGGCCTTGCAGTTCGGGTCGCAGAAGCGGCGTTTGGGGTTGCGGCTGGTCCAGGTGAACGGCTGCCCGCAGGTGGCGCATTTGCGGGTGGCGGTGCGGGCCTTGCCGGCGCGGGTCACGATGTGGCCACCGGGCGGGCGGCGGGTGTGCCGGCGGCCTTGCGGAAGGCGTCGGCTCGGGCCTGGTGGGAGCGCATCCGGTAGGACGGCCCGTCGATGCCGACGATGATCCCGCGGTGCAGAAGCCGATCGATGAGGGCGGCGGCGAGCATCGGGTCGCCGAGCCGCTCAGCCCACCCGTTGATGCCGACGTGTGAGGTGGTGATGATGGAGCCCTTGAGGTACCGGGCGTTGATCACTTCGAACAGCAGGGACCGTCCGTCCTCGTCGAGTTTGCGGTAGCCGAACTCGTCGATGACGAGCAGGCGGGGCTGGGCGAAGAACCGCAAGCCCGTGGGGAAGCGGTGTTCGGCGATGGCCTTGGTCAACCGGCGGACGAGGTCTTCGCAGGTGGTGAAGTAGGCCTTGTGTCCGGCTTGGGCGGCGGCCCGGGCCAGGCAGATCGACAGCATGGTCTTGCCGACGCCGGGCTGGCCGATGAGGATGACGTTGGCGGCGTCGTCGAGGAACCGCAGGGTGGCGAGCTCGCGGATGAGTTTCTCGTCGACGCCGGGCTGGGCGGAGAAGTCGTAGTCGTCCATCGACCACGGGGCGGGCAGGTTCGCGAAGTGCAGGCGGGAGGTCTGCTGCCGGTGCTCGGCCGCCTCGACCTCGATGGCCAGCAGAGCCTCGATCGCCTCCAGCGGTGTGGTGGCGTCCTGGCGGGCGGCATCCAGCACACTGGTCAGTGCCTGCGCGGCTGCTCCCATCTTCAGGAACGCCAGGTGCGAGCGGAGCCGCTGATAGATCTGGGCCGAGGTGGGCGGCGGCCCGGCCTGGTCGGCCGTCGTGATGGTCATGAAGATTCCCCCTTGTTGTTGATGTGTGCGTGCCGGCCCCGGGGTGCCGCCCGCCAGGCAGGCGGCACCCCGGAGACGACGGGATGGTTCAGTGGTCGGCGGCGGCGGCCCGGCCCTCGTCGCCGTCGAGGTCACCGGCCCGGATCGGGCGGCTCGCCGCGGCATAGGCGGCGAAATCGACCACCGGGTCCGCCTGTTCGGCCACGGGCCGCCCGAAGACCCGGGCCCGGACCTGCTTCGCCTCGGCCAGCGCGTCAGGCGAGGGAGGGATCCGCTGCTTACGCCGGCACGGGCCCCGCATGTCGCCGCTCGCGGCCAGGACGGCCTTCTCCAACGCGACCACGTGCTCATCGGCGCGGACGACCGCGTGGGCCCCCTTGGGTTCGAGCCGGTGCCGGGCCAGGGTGTTCCCGGCCGCCGACACGATGTCGGCCGTCTGAGCCCCCAGCACCCTGGTGACGGTCACTTCCTGGCCGCCGTGGCCGGGCGGGACGGAGTAGAAGTTGCCGTCGAAGGACACCAGCGCCTGCGGCGAGACCGTCCGCCGGGCGGTGAGCACCGCCGGGAACTGCGGCGGCAGCGCCGACAAAGGCTCGCCCTTGGCGAATGTGCCCACACTCATCTTCTGCCCGTCGACCCAGCGGACCCGCAGATCGGCGGTCCGCTCGCACCACGCATCCAGCGAGGCCTGCGCCCGCTCGGGGGTGATGTCGTCCGGGACGGTCCGCCACCACCGCTGGGCGGCCATGTCGTTGGACTTCTCCACCGACCCCTTACGCTGGCCCCGCCGGGGCGGGCACACCACCGCGCAGACACCGTAGTACTTGGCGACCTGCGCGAACGACACCGAAATGTCGCCGGTGTGGTGGTCGAAGACCGTCGACATCCGGTCGAACCGCCACCCCAACGTCAGCCCGCCGAGCCGGTCGGCGACCTGGTGCAGGCCCTGCACCAGGTGCGGCTGGTCCTGGCAGGCTGACAACCAGCCCCGCCACCGCCCCGAGCACGGCAGCGACCCGACCAGCAGATACGCCTCCCGCCGCCACCCCCAATGCTTCGGCGGATCCGGCAGATGCACCCAGTCCCACTGGGTTTCGGCGCCCGGCTCGTGATCGATGACCGCGACGTCACGGCCCTTGACCTGATGGCATGGCTCGCAATGCGGACGCAGCCCCCGCACCCGGACCGCCCGGGTCAGCGAGGAGTACCCGCCGCCATAACCCAGGCCCTCGAGCTCTTCCAGCAGCGTCGTCGCCTGCAGATGCGGATCCTGCCGCAACCGGATCCGGCAGTACTCCTCGAACACCACGAACGTGTCCGGCCCCGACGGCCTGCGCTCCCCGGGGACCCGGTCCCCGTTCAGATAGGCCCGGACCGTTCGACGGTTCCGGCCCATATGCCGGGCGATCGCCGAGATCGACCAGCCCCTCTTCGCCAACGCATGCGCTTCCACGTCTTCCCCCTGTGTGAGCATCTCTTCGTGGGCTCCCCCGACGCCAACGGACCTTGAACACCCGAAGCGTCGAGGGAGCCCACCCGCAGCGGTAACACCGCCACCAGCGAGTTCTCCCAGGTGGGCACTTTCAACAAGCAGAACTGAGCAGTTTCAGCGAGCGTCATCA
>JAOPYM010000603.1 GCA_025964615.1 Actinomycetes bacterium | reverse complement strand
TGTCGCGCACTCCGAGGCGCAGGTGCTCGCTGTGGTAGACGGCCTCGTCCAGGAGCATCGCGACGTGGTTGTCGTACAGGCCGTAGACGATGCGTCTGCCGGAGCGGGTGCCGGTGACCAGGCCGAGATTGCGCAGCAGCCGCAGCTGATGGGAGACCGCCGACTGTTCCATGCCGATCGCCTCGGCAAGCTCGGTGACCGGGCACGGGCCCTGCCGCAGCCGGGCCAGGATCAGCAACCGGCTCGGTGTCGCCAGCGCCTGAAGTGTGGCCGCCACCGAAGCGGCGGTGTCTGCGTCCAGCACCGCCGGCGGGGTATCGCGGCCGTCCACTCCATGACCCATGGTCGCAGGATACCAGCCATGCACGCATGAACAGCTCTTCATAGGCTCCTGTAGAGTGTGGGAGTCGAGTGCCGTTCTGAGGTGAGGGAGTTCCCGGTGACCGCAACGCTGACCGAGCCTGGCACCGCCACCCGGCCGGTGACGGCGGGACCGCGCCGGACCCGGGCGTGGTCGTTGCCGGAGGTCCGCTGGGCGGCGGCGGCCACCGTGCTGTTCGTCCTCGGGCTGGTCGCCCAGTTCTCCGGCGGCCCTGCCTGGCTGTCCTGGGGCCTGTTCCTGGCCTGCTATGTGACGGGCGGGTGGGAGCCGGGCTGGGCCGGGCTGCAGGCTCTGCGCGAGAAGACCCTGGACGTGGACCTGCTGATGGTGGTCGCGGCGATCGGCGCGGCCGCCATCGGGCAGGTCCTGGACGGCGGGCTGCTGATCGTCATCTTCGCCACCTCCGGCGCGCTGGAGGCGGTCGCCACCCAGCGGACCGCCGACTCGGTACGGGGCCTGCTCGACCTGGCGCCTGACACCGCGACCCGGCTCACCGGCGCGGGTGAGGAGCGGGTGGAGACCGCAGTCCTGCAGGTCGGGGATGTGATCCTGGTACGGCCCGGCGAACGCGTCGGCGCCGACGGCGAAGTGGTCGACGGCGCGAGCGAGGTAGACCAGGCCACCATCACCGGCGAGGGGCTACCGGTGGCCAAGGCCGGCGGTGATGAGGTGTTCGCCGGGACCGTCAACGGGACCGGTGCGTTGACCGTGCGGGTGGACCGGCCCGCCGGCGAGAGTGTGATCGCCCGGATCGTGGCAATGGTGCAGGAGGCCTCGGCGACGAAGGCCAGGACCCAGCTGTTCATCGAGAAGATCGAACAGCGCTATTCCGTCGCGATGGTCGCTGCGACCCTGGGATTGTTCGTCGTGCCGCTGGCCTTCGGCGCCGCCCTGCAGCCCACGCTGCTGCGCTCGATGACCTTCATGATCGTCGCTTCGCCGTGCGCGGTCGTACTGGCCACCATGCCGCCGTTGCTGGCGGCGATGGCCAACGCCGGACGTCACGGCGTCCTGGTGAAGTCCGCGGTCGTGATGGAGCAGCTCGGGCAGACCACCCGGGTGGCCTTCGACAAGACGGGCACCCTCACCCAGGGCACCCCTCACCTGGCCGGCATCCGGGTCCAGCCCGGCGCCGGGCTGGCGGACTCCGAACTGCTCGCGCTGGCCGCCGCGGCCGAGAACCCGTCGGAGCACCCGCTGGCCCGGGCGGTGGTCATCGCCGCACATCAGGCCGGGCTGCCGCTACGGCATGCCGAAGAGTTCACCTCCATCCCCGGCCGCGGGGTGTCCGCCCGCGTCGGCGGGCGCCTGGTGGAGATCGGCAGTCCGGCCGGCCTGCTCACCGGCAGCGGGCGGGCGCACTCGGTTGCGGCGACCGTCACGGAGCTGGAAGAGGCCGGGCAGACCGCCGTGGTGGTGCTGCTCGACGGCGTCCCCGCCGGGGTGCTGGGCATCGCCGACCAGGTCCGCAGCGGCGGCGCGGCGACGGTGGCAGCCGTCACCGCGCTGACCGGGTCCTCCCCGCTGCTGCTCACCGGGGACAATCCCCGTGCCGCGGCCCGGCTCGCCACCCAGGTCGGCATCACCGATGTACGAGCCGGGCTGCTGCCGCAGGACAAGGTCGAGGTCGTACGCGGCCTGGAGCAGACCGGGCAGCGGGTGCTGCTGGTCGGCGACGGCGTCAACGACGCCCCCGCCCTCGCCACCGCCCACACCGGCGTCGCGATGGGCCGCGCCGGATCCGACCTCGCCCTGGACACCGCCGACGCCGTCATCGTCCGCGACGAACTGGCCACCATCCCCGCCGTCATCGCCCTGTCCCGCCAGGCCCGCCGCGTGGTGGTCGCCAACCTGATGATCGCTGCCGTCTTCATCACCGTCCTGGTGATCTGGGACCTGGCCGGGCACCTGCCGCTACCGCTCGGCGTCCTGGGACACGAGGGCTCCACCGTGATCGTCGGCCTCAACGGGCTGCGGCTGCTGCGTACTGCCGCCTGGCGCCGCGCGGCAGCCTCCTCACTCAGGTGCGGGCGATCTCATTGAGGAGAGCGGCGAGGTCGCAGGGGCGGGAGAACATCGGCCAGTGACCGGTGGGCAGGTGGTGGACGTCCATCTCGCTCATCAGGGCGAAGACCGGGTTGCCACTGCCGGCGAGCATCGTCACCTGCTCCGGGGTGAAGGTGGAGGCGATCAGTGTCCGAGGCGTCGCGGGCAGCACCGAGGGCCGTCGCAGCGCCTGGGTGGAGGTGCGGAACGGCTGCGGGGTGGCATGCTCACGCAAAGCCGCCCGGTGCTCTTCGGTGAGGCCCTCGTACTGGATCGGGTCGTCGGCCGGGTCGAAGGACGGGACCGGGATCGACCAGCCACCGCCCTCGGTCTCGACCTGCTTGCGCTGCGCCTCGCGGGCCTCCGGCGGGCTGAAATCGATTGACGCCATGCCGTCCGGCATCGGGCCGGTGTCGACGTAGACGATGCGCCTGATCCGCTCGGGCAGGCGGTCGGCGGCGCCGGTGACCGGCATGGTCGCGCCGCTGTGCGCGACCAGCACCACGTCGCGCAGGTCGTTGTCCTCGACGAGGCGCAGCAGGTCGGCTCTGTGGGTCTCCACGTCCACCTCCGGGCCGGCCTCGGCGGCACGGTCCGCCAGTCCGGTGAGCGTGACCGGGTAGACGTCGTGACCGGCGGCGCGAAGATCGCGGGTGACGTCCACCCACGCCCATGCGCCGAGCCAGAAACCAGGGACCAGAACGATCGTGGCCATGCTCTTCTCCTCAACTCTCGGGGTGGTGTCTGCGACGGTAGGTTCGATACCGGACACAATCCGCCCGGATTAGCGAGGTGACCTGTGTCACATCCGACGACCCGGGTGCTGGCGATGCTGGAGCTGCTGCAGGCCCACCACCGGCTGGGCGGCGCCGCCCTGGCCGAGCGGCTCGGCGTGGACGTACGGACGGTCCGCCGGTACGCCGACCGGCTGGCCGAGCTGGGGGTACCGGTGGTGGCCGAACGGGGCAGGTACGGCGGATACCGGCTGATGCCGGGCTACAAGCTGCCGCCCCTCATGCTCACCGACGACGAGGCCACCGCCGTGGTGCTGGGCCTGCTCGCCGGACGGCGGCTCGGGCTGCCCGCGGATGCCACCGAGAGCGCGCTGGCCAAGGTGCAGCGGGTGCTGCCCATCGCGTTGCGCGAACGGGTTCAGGCACTGGAGGAGACACTCGGTTTCACCCTCGCCGACCGGGAGGGGACCTCCCCCACGACCGGCGCGGTACTCACCCTCGCGTCTGCGGCCCGCGAGCGGCGGCGGGTCCGGCTGCGCTACCGGTCCTGGCAGGGCGCCGAGAGCGACCGCGAACTGGACCCGTACGGCCTGGTGTTCCACTCGGGCCGCTGGTACGTCACCGGGCACGACCACCGAAGCGGTGAGGTGCGCACCTTCCGCCTGGACCGGGTGGTGTCCGCCGAACCGGGCGCCGAGACGTACGACATCCCAGGCGACTTCGAGCCGGTGCGGCACGTCGTCCGGTCGCTGGCGGGCGTCCCGTACGCCCATGAGGTCGAGGTCGTGCTGCACACCACGCTGAGGGAGGCCCGCACCCGCATCCCGCCCACCGTAGCCACACTGACCGAGACCGGCGACGGGGTACTGATGTGGGCCAGGGCCGAGCGCCTGGACGGCATGGCGCAGATGCTCGCCGGTCTCGGCTGGCCGTTCACCATCAGACGGCCCGGCGAACTCCGCGGTGCCGTCCGTGACCTCGCCGCCAGGCTCGCCGCCCAGGCCGACCCACCGCACCCGGCGTGACCAGGTCGGAGTCCTGCGCGGCCCCCACCACCAGGGCCGGCGGGTAGCAGAACCCGCGCCCGTCCAGCGGCACCCCACCGCAGAGCACAGCGCCCGCGGACCGGGTGACGTGGC
>JAOPYM010000585.1 GCA_025964615.1 Actinomycetes bacterium | reverse complement strand
CTCGTCGTTTCGGTTGGCACATGAGGCAAAGAGGTAGCCCACCGCCGACATGATTGCGACCCTCGCCTGCCGCTGCGGGCAGGCGCCAGCGGTCCCACAGCAGGAGACCGCATCACGATGATGCCGCATCCGGCTCGTGGGGGATCCGGTGCTGCTCATGGTGACAGTCCCTCCTGTCCGTATGCCCGGCCATGTATGCCCGCCACGTATGCCCCGCTATGGCTTGGAACGGTATCGACGACTCTCAATGACGTTGTCAAGCCGCTGCGGCGAGCGGAGGTGTGAGCTGGTAGGTGCGTCCGTCGCGCAGCAGAGCCCACAGGACGTTGACGCGTCGGCGAGCCAGGGCGAGCACGGCCTGGGTGTGGCGCTTGCCCTCGATACGTTTACGGTCGTAGAAGCGTCTGGAGTCCGGGCAGCACTGGATGCTGATCAGCGCGGATGTGTAGAACACGCGCTGTAGTGCACGGTTATAGCGCTGGGGCCGGTGCAGGTTACCGCTGACGCGGCCGGAGTCGCGTGGCACGGGGGTGACGCCGGCGAAGCTGGCCAGCTTGTCGGCGGAGCCGAACCGGTCCATGTCGCCGCCGGTAGCGGCCAGGAACTCCGCGCCGAGCAGGACACCGATGCCCGGCAGGCTGATGATCACCTCGGCGCAGGGATGGCGGTGAAACCGGTCCTCGATGAGCTTGTCGATGTCCTTGATCTGCTCGGTGAGGGTGATCACCCCCTCGGCGAGCTGGGCCACCATACGTGCGGCCATCTGCTCGCCAGGAAGCGTTGTGAGCTGGGACTGGACGGCAGCGACGACCTTGGCTGCCAGCGCCGCGGCACTGCGGACTTTGCGAGCCCGAAGCCATTCCTCCAGCCCGGCCGCGCCGAGCCCGCGCAGCACGGCCGGGGTCTGGAAGCCGGTCAGCAGCACCAGCGGCCCGCGGTTGGTGAGCTCAAGAGCTCGTTCCAGCGCCGGGCAGATGGCCAGCAGCTGGTCGTGCAGCCGGTTGATCGCACGGGTGCGATCGGCGGCCAGGTCCCGGCGTCGGGCGACCAGCAGCCGCAGCTCGACGATCAGTTCGTCGTCGGCGTCCAGGACCGTCAGGTCACGTCGCATCCGGGCCTGGTCAGCGATGATCAGGGCGTCCTTGGCGTCGGTCTTGCCCGCTCCCCGGTAGCCCGCAGCGGCCCGGTTGACCGTCATCCCGGGCACGTAGACGACCCTCTGGTCGTGGTCGAGCAGCAGCGCCAGCAGCAGTGCGGACTCGCTGCTGTGCAGATCGATCGCCCACGTCACCTGCCTGGCCAAACCCATGACCTCGCCGATCACCTCCAGCAGCTCCGGCTCGTCGTTGGCAACCCGGCGCGACAACAACCGTTCACCATCGATGTCGACCACAGCGACGTGATGATGCTCCCGGCCGATGTCAGTCCCGGCCCACGCTCGTTCCAACCCATACCTCCAAGGTGGTCGTTCGATCCAGCCCGCAGACGACCTCGCCGTCAGGTCCCTACACAGCGATGCGCTCGCAACTCTCAATCAGCAGCCGAGTCCGTCACGGAGAGGCGGGCGGCGAGTCGTAAGAAGCCACCAACGGGCAGACCACTGAAAGCCACACCCGCCCCTCCCGGGGCACCCGAACCCTACGACAGGCCGGATGCTTCAAAGGTAGGGACCACTGACCGCAACGAGGCCCCTTGGAATCAATCATCTAGATGAGGAAACACGGTCGGTCATGCTCGTCGACCACGTCAAGGCGAAGGCGTGGCTGATGCCCGGTGGGCATGTCGACGATGGTGAGGACCCGCGTGTCACCGTGGTCCGTGAGCTGCAGGAAGAGTTGCGGATCGGGCCGCCGTTCCATCCGTCGCTCGGGGACGCTCCGCTGTTCTTGACGGTCACCCAGACGCGGGGAGAGCATTCGCACACGGACGTGACAATGTGGTTCGTGTTCGCGGCTGATCGCGATCAGGAGATCACCCCGGATCCTGCCGAATTCTCGCAGGTCAAATGGTTCGGTCTTGATGATTCCTCGTGGGCGGCGGATCAGTTCGATCCGGGCATGGCCCGGTTCGTGGCCAAGCTCTCCACCGCTCTGAAGCGTGTCTCTACCGGTTAAGGCCCTGTCAGTGCGGTGATCTCCTGGGCGCCGGGAAGGGGGCCGTGGTGGGTTCGCCTGCAGCAGCAGCTGCCAGCCGCGCACGCGAACCACGGCGCGTCCTGCAGTCGCGTAGGCGGGCGTGGACGAGGGCGGCGGAGAACGCCGAACCCGCTCGTTGAACCTGACATATGACGCCGAGCACTGCGGCGGCTGCCAGGTTCCGGCCTTCGCTTGTACGGCCGGCCGAGCCGAGTTTTCCAGCGGTTACGATGCCGCTGGTCAGCTGCTCGAAGAAACGACCTAGGCGCGGTAGTCCTGTAGTACTGATACTCACTCACTACCAGGAGCCTCCGTCGCCCGCTCTTCTTGTGCCCGCGCCTTGTTGCCCCTCCGTGGGTCAGCCAAGCCAATGGCGGTAGGCGGCGATCCACTCCGCGCCCTCCGGCGCCGGTGTCGGCAGCGGAAGCTCAAGGACCGGGATGGCCTGCCGGAAACCGTCACGGACACAGATCGCCACGACACAGTTGTCGTCCGTCAGGTCGATGTCGGCGACGGTGACCTCCACCCCCAGGACCTGCGTCACGAACGGCAGGCAGAGATGCTCCTCGAGCATCGTGTAGAAACCAGAGAGCTGCTCACCCTCGTCATACGCATCGACGGTGGCCTCCTCGACCATCGCGTCGAGCACCGCCTTGCTCAACTCACCCATCGCAGCAGGATATTGGGCGTACCTGTGACGCCGAACAGAGTTCACCCCTCTTCCGCTCCTGCCGAACAGGTACTCAGCGGTGGCTGCCCACAACTGCGAACGCCGCCAACCTCCATACGAGCTTCGGGTGGGCAGAGTGGCCGGTGGCTGCGCACAGCGGCCATCTGGGTCAGCCCGGCTGTGCCACCGATCAGTACGGAACGACAGGATATGACTGATGGGTTATACTGGCCGGGTGAGTTGGGAGATCAGTCTTCATCCTGAGGTTGAGGCGTGGTACCTCGCGATCTGTGTGAGCGACCCGGTGACCGCCGATCTGATCAAGGACGCGATCGATCAGCTCTGCGAGGAAGGGCCGACGGCGCGCCGTCCGCTGGTGGACCGGATCCAGGGCAGCCGTCACCACAACATGAAAGAGCTCCGGCCGCCTCATCGGGGACGAGCGAGATCCGGATGCTGTTCTGCTTCGACCCGACACGCGAAGCAATCTTCTTGGTGGCCGGCGACAAGAACGGCAACTGGGACCGCTGGTATCGGCAGGCGGTACCGCTGGCCGACGAACGCTTCACCGAGCATCTGATCGCATTGAAAGAACAGGAGGGGCGCTGAGTACCGGATACAGCGCCTGGGACGACGTCAAGGCCAAAGCCGCCGCGCTCGACCCCCGCAGCGAGACCGAACGAGCCGCTGGTCAGGTCGTAGCGCGGGAACGGCGCGAAGCATACGTCCGTGGCTTCCAGCTCGCCGAGATCCGCAAGACCGCAGGGGTCACCCAGGCCGAACTCGCGAGCACCCTCGGCGTCAGCCAGGCCCGGATCTCCAAGATCGAGCACGGCGAGGCGTCCGGGATCGATGTCGTACGCGACTACATCGCCGCACTCGGCGGCCACCTCAACCTGATCGCTACCCTGGGTGACAGGACGTGGAAGGTCGCCTGACCATGATCAGCGATCATCATGTTCGCTCGGTGTTCGCTCGGCAGGCATGACACAGAGCGGCAGTCGCCGACAGAATCCGACACGAGATTCGGTTGAGTCAGGTACAGCTCGGTACAAAACAACAGGGAGAGCGTCGTTCTGGCACGAGAGCAGCAGCTCTTAATCCGCGGGGTCGGGGTTCAAGTCCCTGAGGGCGCACCCGCTCCCACCAGGGCCTTCTCCCGCAGCGGAGGATGCCCGGTCGCGTTCCAGGGGCCGGACTGGGGCCACCCTGTGGCCGGACGTTTTGATCACCTT
>JAOPYM010000565.1 GCA_025964615.1 Actinomycetes bacterium | reverse complement strand
GGATCGACCTGGTGCACTGCAACGACAGCCGGGACGCCTTCGACTCGGGCGCGGACCGGCACGCCAACCTGGGCGACGGGCAGATCGACCCTGAGCTGATCCTGGCGGTCGTACGGTCCGCCGGGGCACCGGTCCTGGTCGAGACCCCCTCAGCAGGCCAGGCCGCCGACATCGCCTGGCTCAGGGAAAGTCTCTAGGCCCAAGGCCCAAGTACCGCGCGAGCGGAGCGAGCGCCAGCAGACAGACTAAGCGAGTACGGGCAGGTCGGGGACCTGGTCAGGGGTGCCTGGGAGCAGGACGACCATCGGGGTCTCGGTATCCCGCCACAGGTCAACGGCCTCTTGGAAAATCGAGAGGGCGACCGCGAAGTCGTCGGGGCTCTCCTGGGCGAAGGCCTGCCAGCCGGCGTAGACCAGGACGTACCCGGCCATGGTGGTGGCCCAGGTCAGGTCAGTGAGGCAGTCGCTGAGCGCGTCCCAGTTCGCACCGAACCAGTCGGGGAACTCAAGCCCCTCGGCGCAGAGCTCAAGGAACTCGTCCTTGTCGGTGACGTTCTGCCCGGCCAGCCAGAACGGCTTCCAGCCCAGGCCCTGGGCCTCCGCGACCACATCCGCGCGCCGGGTCGTCCCTGGGATCTCCCACAGGTAGACGCCGGGCTCGGTCTTGCCGGCCAGCACTCCGGCCAGGCCGCCGAGCTCACTCATGGTGTCCCTCCCCCCTCACAAGGCCGAATCGTCCCACAACACACGTCGGGGCCGGTCCCGACGCACGGAACCGGCCCCGATCAGCCTGCGGGTGTCAGGTCAGCGGACCTTGTGGATCGCGCTGCGCTGGTCGTAGAAGAAGGTCGGGGACTTCCAGACACCACGCTCGGTGCGGTAGGAGAAGCCTGCCGAGACGGGGATGAAGCCGCTGGCCGCTACGGTCGTGCCGCCACCCTTGGCGTCGATCCACGCACCGGGCTTGCCGCCGAGGGTGAAGAACATCGCGACGGCCTTGCCGTCCTTCTTGGTGTCGTACAGAACGGTGTCGAGCCAGATCCCGATCTTGCCGCTGCTGAGCTTGGCCCGGTACCAGTCGCCCATGACCTTCACGCCAGGGATGTCGGTGTCGTGGAAGTAGTGCTTCGCCCCGATCGGCTTCGGGTGCACGACACGCGCGTTGCTGCTCGCGTAACTGGTGCTGCCGTAGTCGCCGACGGAGGCGTTGGCCGCACCGGTGGTCGTGGCGAGGACGGTGCACAGGGCGGTGGCGGAGAGGGCCAGCGCGGCGATACGACGCATTTTTCACCTATCTGCTATTTGGGGGGGATCTTGGGAGGTTAGCAGTTGAAACGATCGTGGGCATCGGATTATCGGGTCACGAATGCGCATATGTCGCGCATCAGTCCGTGGTCACACCCGGGATGACGCGTGCATTAGTCAGTGTCATCGGCGTGTGGGTGTGGAAGGCCCAGTCAAGGATCGCGCCGGCGTCGGTGAAGCGGACGCCGGCGGCGGTGGTGGTGCTGTGCAGCACGACCCCGGTGAGCGTCCGGCCATTGCGCACCGCCGAGAACAGCAGGCAGTAGCCGGCCGCGTTGGTGAAGCCGCTCTTGATCCCGATGACGCCCGGGTACTTGCCCAACAGCAGGTTGGTGTTGCTCCAGGTGTGACCCCGGTGCAGCTTGCTCGCGACGAGGGTGTGCGTGCGGGTCCCGACCACGCCGCGCAGGATCGGGTCGCTCATCGTCAAGAGCGCCAGCCGGACCTGGTCCCTGGCAGTCGACCAGCCGTCGCCGCGCCCCGACACCGGAACCCCGTCGACGCTCGTGTAGTGCGTGCTGGTGAGGCCGAACGTCGCGGCGTTCTGGTTCATCGCGCGGACGAAGGCGGCGTTGCCCGGGCCGTACGCCTCCGACAGCGCCTTGGCGGCGTCGCACCCGGACGGCAGCAGCATCCCGTAGAGCAGTTCCCGCGCGGTGATCCGCTCGCCGGCCTTCAGGTAGGCCTGGGTGCAGCCGTGCGCGGCCGGGTAGGCCGCGTCGTCCGGGCTGATGGTGATCGTACGGTTCAGGTTGCCTTTGTGGATCACCGTGTACGCGGTCATGAGCTTGGTGAGGCTGGCGATGGGCACCTTGGTGTAGCCGGCGCGGCTCCACAGCGCCTTGTGCGCGGTCTGGTCGAAGAGGTACGCGTGGGTGGCCTGTACGTTCGCGGGTCCGGTGGCGGCCTGTGCGCTCACCGCCGGTACGGCCAGTACCGCCGACGCCGTCACGGCGGCGAATCCCAGGCGCGCAAACTTCATCAAACGCATCTATACCCCCCGTCGACACCATTTGGCTGGGAGAGATGCTCCCACAGCCGGGGGACTACGCGGTGACAACCGCCCTACGGCGCCGCAAACGGGACAGGGTGAAACGGTCCTCGGCACCGTCGAGCGGGCCACCGGCCGGGTCGTCGTCACCATCGGCGCGGACCAGGTCCCGGTCCGGGCGCAGGATGTCCCACACGACCAGTGCGGCGTAGAAGACCAGCGCGAGGAGGTGCACGGCGATGCCGTAGTGGTAGACGGACAGGTTGATGCCCTTGGTGGGCGGGTGACCGTGCAGCAGCGAGGTGAGCAGCCCGCCGACGCCGGTGCCGGGGCTGGAGTAGATGTACTTCGCGACGAAGTACCACCAGACGGCGATGACGTAGAGGACCTCACCGGCCTGCCAGATGATGAAGCCGGGCAGCTTGGGCCGGGCCAGCGCGGCGAGCGGCAGCAGCCAGAGCACGTACTGCGGTGACCACACCTTGTTGGTCACGATGAAGGCGGCGGTCACCAGGAACAGGAGCTGGGTCAGGCGGGGGCGGCGCGTGGCGCCAAGCGCCAGCGCGGCGATGCCGAGGCAGAGCAGCGCCAGCGCCACCTGGCCGATGGCGTTGACGAGCGGTACGCCCTTCGCGGCCTCGCCGGTGATCTGGTCGTGCGCGAAGTTCCTGGTGAAGTCGGCGTGGATCAGCATGAAGGTCGAACCCCAGTCGACGGGGCGCTTCTGGCTGAAGGTGTAGAACCAGGACCAGCCGGCCCAGGCGCCGATCATCACCGGGACGTTGACGACCAGCCAGGTGGCCAGCGTGGCGGCCAGCAGCCTGCCGAACTCCCGCATCCGGCCGGCTCGCAGGCAGAGCAGCAGCAGGGGCCCGAGGAAGATCACCGGGTAGAACTTCGCGGCGATCGCGAGACCGAGCAGTACGCCCGCGAAGACGAGACGCTTGCGGGCCCACAGGAGCAGGAAGCCGGCGGTGAGGGCGACCGCCAGCAGATCCCAGTTGAGGTAGGCGGTCAGCAGCAGGCCGGGCGAGAGGGCGACCATCAGGCCGACCTTGCGGGACCGGCGGCCCGCGGTCCAGGCGGTCGTGACGGCGGCGAAGACCGCGCAGAGCAGCAGCGCCACGGCGGTCAGCTTGAAGAACGTCCCCGACCCGTTGGACGGCTTCAGCGCGCGGGTGATGTCCCCGGTGATCTGCATGAACCAGCCGGTCAGCACGGGGTACTCGACGTACGGCATGGAGCCGGGGAGATGGTCGAAGTACGGGACCTTGCCGATGTCGAGGCCACGGGTGTGGTACAGCCGTACAAGATCGTTCGAGCACAGGTCCCGGGTGTAGGCGTTACCCGCCCGCGCGCAGAGCACCGTGTGGTGCAGGAACGAGATCATGCAGGTCGCCGCGGCGGCCAGCGCCACGTACAGGGTGGTGCGGCGCCAGGCCTGCCCGCTGCGGGCCGGCGAGCCGTCGTCGTCGCCGACCATTGCGTCCAGTGCGGGCGAGGTATGTGCCATGGCAGAAAATTATGCCCGGTCTCCGGAGGTGATCGGTCGGCGGCCGGTCAGCCGATCCACGCGCCGGACGTGAAGATCAGCAGGAACAGCACGGCGACGGGGGCCGAGACGGCGACCACGGCGGCGTACGCCGGTCTCCACCGGACGTGGAGCCGCGCGACGGCCAGCCACAGCGGCCACCAGATCAGCGTGGTCCGGCCGATGGACAGGTAGAACGACGAGGTGACGAGCGCGGCGAGCTGCAGGCCGACGTAGGTGGCCTCCGGCCAGCGGCGGCTGCCGAGCAGATAGCAGACGAGGAGCACGCCGACCGCGGCGGCCACCAGTTCGACGCGGAAGGCCAGGGTGAACTGGTTGTCGGTGTGCACCGCGGCGTTCCAGGTGGTCAGGAACGACTCCCACGGCCAGACAGTGTTGCGCTGCCAGCCCACCACCTGGGCGTGCTGCCAGGCCATCCAGTCACCGGTGCGGTTCCACTGGTAGACCGTGTAGACCAGCAGCGGCAGGAACGGGACGGCGAGCAGCGGCAGCGGGCGCCAGCCGCGCAGCCGCCGCCCGGCCGGGCCGGTGAGGTACTCGACGATCAGCGCCACGGCCAGGAACGCGCCGGTGATCCGCACGAAGCTGGACAGCGCCGCGAGGGACACCGCCCACTCCCAGCGGCCCCGGCGGGCCAGCAGCCAGGCGGGCAGGGCCAGGGCCAGGAAGAGCGACTCGGAGTAGCCGGCGAACAGGAAGAGCGCCGCGGGGCTCGCCACCATCGCGATGACGGCGTACGGGCCCGTACCGCCCGACTCGCAGTCCGCGAGCCTGGCCAGCGCGACCGCCGCGACCGCGCCCGCGACCAGGGAGATCAGCAGCCCGGCCGCCTCGAGGCTGGGGGTGACCAGCCCGACCGCGTGCAGGACCACGGGGTAGCCGGGGAAGAACGCCGGCCAGCCCTTGTCGTCGCCGTAGAGGGCTGGGTCGCCCGCATAGCCATGCTGGGCGAGGGTGATGAACCGGGTGACGTCCCAGTGGTTCCAGCGGCTCAGGAAGCTCTGCCCCTGATGGAACGAGCCCGGCAGCGCGCGGGGGGTCAGCGCGACGCAGAACATCACGCCGGCCCAGCTGGACAGCCAGACCGTCAGTGCGAGCCGGTCCGACCTGCTCCCCGGCAGCACCGATCTCTCCTCGGCCGACGGCGTCTCCGCGACCCGGTGCCGGCCGTCCAGTCCCCCGGAGTCGATCATGATCGGTGCTCCTCTACACGTGTCCGCACGTCTCCGCACGTGGAAAAGGCATCGTATCCGTGACCTTTCCCCGGCCGGTCGCCATGCTTCCGGCCGGGGGCCTCCCATGTCAGGGCTTCAGGGCGATCGTCCTGATCGGTGAGCAGGTCCCGTACTTGATGGGCGGCGTGACGGCGGTGGCCCAGCAGGTCTGGATCTTGAGGCTCTTGGTCGCCTTACTTGTGAAGGTGGTGTCGAGCGGCTTGTTGAGGTCCTTCACCGACACGATGCCCCAGGGGTCGCACTTGGTGGCGCCGCACTGGGTGTGCAGGAAGACCGCGAAGTTGTTGTTCTTCTTGGTCTTCGTGAGGGCGACCGTGACCGTGACGCCGGTCTTGGAGACCGTGTAGGTGCCGTGTGCCCAGACACCCGCCGGCCGGTTCTCGGCCCACACGTGGGTCGCCGCCGATGCCGAACCGGCGCCCAGGGCCAGGGCCGCGCCGGCGGTGGCGAGTACGACTGCGGTTCGCCGCATACTTCCTCCAACAATTGATCTCGATTGGACGGAGGAAGCCTGCCACCGCAGACCAATATCATTCAGCGTTTGGCGGTCTGCGTACGGCTAATTATGAGCTTACCTTCGCTACTGCCGAGGGAGATCTTGAATTTGTCCTCCGCCTCATCCAGCACACCGCCCGCCGGATCATCCTGGCCGCCGCGTCGTACCAGGTCATGATGGGGATTCAGGATGTCCCACACGACCAGCGCAGCGAGGAGCAGAACTGCGGAGAAACGCAGAACCAGCGGGATGAAATAGTCATCCTCCGTTATACCGGCGCCGTTTCCATTGATGGCTCCGTCGAGGTATCCCCAAATACCGAAAAAGTAGGCGACCTCGGCCGCCTGCCACAACAGATAGGCACCGAGTTTCGGCCTGGCGAGCACCGCGAGGGGCAGCAGCCACAGGACGTACTGCGGGGACCAGACCTTGTTCGAGAGCAGGAACGCGGCCACGACCAGGAACAGCAGCTGCGGCAGCCGGGGGCGGCGCTTCGCGGCCAGCGCGAGCACGGCGATGCCCAGCGCCATGACCAGGAAGGCCCCGGTGCAGATCACGTTGAGCAGGTGCGGGTCGTCCAGGATCGGCACGTTCTTCCGTACCGGAAGGTAGAAGATCGAGCCCCAGTCGATGGGCCGCCGCCGGCTGAAGGAGTAGAACTCCACCCAGTCGTCCCAGGCCACGTACATGATCGGCACGTTGACGACCAGCCACGTGGTCGCCGCAGCGGCCATCAGGCGTCCCAGCGCACGCCACTGACCGGCTCTCGCGCAGAGCAGGACGAGCGGGCCGAGGAAGAACAGCGGATAGAACTTGGCGGAGATCGCCAGCCCGAGCAGCACCCCAGCCGCCGCCGGCCTGCGCTTCGCCCAGGCGGCCAGGGCGAGGGCGGACAACGCCACGGCGAACAGGTCCCAGTTGATGTACGCGGCCAGCAGCAGGGCCGGCGAGAGCGCCACCATCAGCCCGGCCCGCAGGCCGTTGCGCCCCGCCACGTACGCGGTCGCCAGTACGGCCAGCAGCGCGCAGACGATCAGGGCGAGCACGTTCACCCAGTAGAAGGCCATGCCCTGCCTGGCGGCGTCGGCTCCGGCCACCAGCCTGGCGATCATCGCCGTACCCTGCATGAACCAGCCGGTGAGCACCGGGTACTCGATCTTGAGCGGGTAGTTCCCGGCGGCCAGGCCGCGCTCGTAGTAGAGCTTGTGGATGTCGGTGTAGCAGGCCCGCTGGAACATCTGGCCGAAGTCGAACTGCGACTGCTGGCAGGGCAGCTTCTGTACGAACCCAAGGCCGCAGGTCACCAGCGTCCCCGCCACCAGCACCGGAACCAACGTCGGCCACGCCCGGCGCCTCCCCTGCCAGGAATGCCCGGGCTTCGGCACGACGTCCACCTCGGACCACGACTGCGACATGCACGCAGATTATGCCCAGTCCGCTAACGCTGATGGCCGGGAAGGACCCCTGAGACGGAGCGAGGCCCCGGCAAGCTGGTCTGCCGGGGCCTCGCGTGGTCTGCGTCCTAATCGTTGGTCCTGGCGTAGAGCTGGGTCAGGGAGCGGTTGTTGGTACCGCCGTTCCCCGTGGTCTTGCAGCCCTTGTAGTCCGTGCCGTTGTTCGCCTTGTACTGCATGCACCACCAGGTGGGGATGGGGTGCGTGGACGGCGGGATGTTCGGGGTGCAGCCGGTGGTCACGCCAGGCGTGGTGCAGGGCTGGTTCGGGTTGGTCGTCGGGGTACCCGTCCCGCAGGTCTGCTTGCCGGTCGCCGGGTCGGTCGTCGACATCGTGCCGTTCGGGCACTGCGT
>JAOPYM010000558.1 GCA_025964615.1 Actinomycetes bacterium | reverse complement strand
GCCCCCCGGGCCCATCCGCCGCGCTCGAATCCGTTCCTGCGGTCATCCGACGCGGCGCCGTTTCCCTGCATCACTCCATCGAGGGTGACCTGGGTCATGGTCGTCAGCTTCATGATCGCGGTTCCTTTGCCTTGGCGCCGCTTGTGGGCGGCCTCACCCCTGCTACGAACACCACCGCCCCGATCCGACACCCCCTCCCGGACTTCTTTGAAGAATTTTCCGGGACGCCGGTCGTCATCGATCCGACAGCACGACAGTGTCGCGGCGACCGCGCTCCGCCTCCTCAAGCGCGCCCAGTGCGGACAAGCTCGTGGACCAGATCGACGCGAAGATCCTGACCAGTGGTGGCGGACGGCGACTTCCGCCCGAGCCAACATCGACGCGACGCTCGCACTGGCCTCGGCGATCGAGCACCTCGCCGAAGCCCAGAACAACCTGGTGCTCGAAATGATCGAACGCCGATAGCCGACTGCAAGGGGCCTCGCTCCCCGATCCTTCTCGGGGAGCGAGGCCCTTGCAGTTCCACCATCCACAACCAAGATCAATCTCAGCGCCAACGGCTGTTCCCAGGTTCCTCAACCCCGAGGTTGGCCGTTGCGTGTGCTGCAGGAGCTCGGAGATCTGCCGTGGATCAAGGCCCAGTCGCTGGGTGGTCTGGGCGAGGAACTCGTCGGGGTTCTTGGTGGCGGGGCGGTCCAGGAGCCTGGTGAGGGTGACGGTCTGGGTCCGTGACCACCGAGGCGGCGGCTGGATCACCGTTCCCTGGGCTCGCCGCGACCTCGGATCCAGTGAGACCCGCCACGACGAATGAGAACCGAATCACCTCAAAGGATGCACAACATAGCCGCCACGTCACCCAACATGGCAACACGCCCAGATCCGGCATCAGCCGTACGCGACCGAGTGAGACGCCGCCATGATCGCTGAGACCGGACAGCACTGTAGCGATCAATGCCTCATGTATGTGAGACAAACCGGCGAATGCCTCATGATCAACGAGACTGCCTCGGGTTCGATGAGACGGGACAACCGCGACGTACACCGCGACGACGGCCCGGCGCCGGTCAGATAACTTTCGGTAACTAGGATGACCGTTGGCAATCTGCTTCGATTTTCTGATGATTGATTTTTTCCAGAAATTAAAATACGATAATTATCTACCCGAGCCGGCGGCCGCAACCACAGGGAACATCCGTGAGTCTGCAGAACACGACGAACGACGAGGCGACGACCTTTCAGGCAGCCGACCGGGCCTGCAGGTACTGCGGGCGCGCGGTGGCGCAGCGGGCGGGGCGCGGGCGCCCCAGGGAGTACTGCCTGCAGGGCGACTGCCAGGTAAGGGCGAAACGGGACCGTGAGCTGCGACGCGCCGTACCCGGCCTGGAGGGGGCGCTGGCGCGGGCCGAGGATCTGTACGAGCGGATGCAACAGGGACTGACCGCGGCGCTGACTCCCCTGGCTGATGCGCTTGAGGCAGAGCTGTCGCCGCGTGGGGTAGAGGCCAGGCTCAGTGCCGTACATGCGCAGACGCAGGCGCAGGTGGCCAAGGCGCTGGCCGAGCGGGAGGACGCGGAGGGCCGGGCCGCACGGGCAGAGCGGGCCACCGAAAAGGCTCAGGAACAGGCGAAGACGGCTCGGCAGCTGGTGCGGGACGCCGAGGGCCGTGTGCAGGTGGCGGAGCAGCGACGCGAGGAGGCGGCCGAGGCCGCCGAACTGGCTGCCGCCGACGCGCAGGTACGGGTGCTCGCGGCGCAGCGGCAGGCGGAGGCGCTGGTCGGCGAGGCGCGGGAGGAGGCCGATGAGAGGGTACGGGGCGTACGGCGGGAGACCGAACTGACGGTCGCCGAAGCCCGTGCCCTTGTCACGGAGGCCGAGGCCGTGAGCGCACAGGCCGTACGGCGGGCCGACGACGCTGAACGCGGGGCCGCACACGCGCAACAGCAGGCGGCCGACGCCGCTCGGGAGGCCGACCAGGCGCGGACCGAGCTCACCCGCGCGCGACATGGCGCGGAGCTGGCCGAACGGGAGCGGGTCGCCGCGCAGGCCCGGGCGCAGGCCGCCGAGGAGGCGAGAGAGCGGGCCGAGGCGCGGGCACAGCAGTCGCAGACCGAACGGGCCGCTGCGCTGTCAGCCCGGGATGCCGCGCTGACGGACGCGCAGGGTGCCCGGGATCGGGCCGGACACCTGAGGGCGGAGGCCGGCGAGTCCAGGCTGGAGGCCGAGCGCCTGCGTCAGGAACTGGCCGAGGTCCGGCTGGTGCTCCGCAGTGAGCAGGGGCGGATTACGGAGCTGGCACGGGAGCGGGACGCCGCCCGTGACGAGGCCGCCGCCCAGCGGGAACGTGCCGTGGTCGCTGAGATGCGGGGGTCGCCGGGCGGCTGAGGGCCTTGGGGTCTCCGTCCAGGATGGGTGCCGACGTGAGACCGGCACATCGCAGGCCACTCTCGTGCGCACTTGAGCGGCTGGAGCTCCCCAGGCCTGTGGAGAGCTGTTTGAGGGTGCTGTCGCGGCCGCCCAGGGCGTATCTCTCGTCCTCGTCGGGCCAGTGCCGGTCCACACCGGCCTCGATGGTGAACGCGGCCTGCCAATGGTCGTCGACGCCGGTGACGGTGATCTCGACGGCGGCGTAGCCGGGGGCACCGGCCATCGGCTCCGCCACGACCCGCGCCGTGCCGTGCGCGGTGAACGCGACGTCTCCCTCGGCCAGGACGAGGACGGCGACCTGGGGCCGGTCCCGCAGCCGTGCGCGGGAGTCGCGGGTGCGGTGCAGGCTCAGCAGGATCGAGTGGT
>JAOPYM010000606.1 GCA_025964615.1 Actinomycetes bacterium | reverse complement strand
GAGCGCGCGGTACGGGCGCTTCGGGAGTCGTATGCGGCGATCCCGCCGGGTACGCCGGTGCGGCTGGCGAAGAGGACGTCCAACCTCTTCCGGTTCCGGGAGCCCTCGGGCGTTCCGGGCCTTGACGTGAGCGGCTTTGACCGGGTATTGAAGGTCGACCCGGAGACCCGGACCGCCGAGGTCGGCGGCATGACGACCTACGAGGACCTGGTCGACGCGACCCTGCCGTACGGGCTGATGCCGCTGGTCGTGCCGCAGCTCAAGACGATCACGCTGGGCGGCGCGGTGACCGGTCTCGGCATCGAGTCGTCCTCGTTCCGCAACGGGCTGCCGCACGAGTCGGTCCTGGAGATGGAGATCCTGACCGGCGACGGGAGCATCGTCACCGCCACCAGGGACAACGAGCACCGCGACCTGTTCTACGGCTTCCCCAACTCCTACGGGACACTCGGCTATGCGCTGAAGCTCACCATCAAGCTCGAACCGGTGAAGCCCTATGTCTGGCTCCGCCATGTGCGCTTCGCCGACACGGCGGCCCTCAGCCGGGCGCTCGCCGAGATCAGCGAGGCCGGGGAGTACGAGGGCGAGCACGTCGACTTCCTGGACGGGACCTTCTTCGGACCCGGCGAGTCGTACCTCACCCTTGGCACGTTCACCGGCCGGGTCCCGTACGTCTCCGACTACACCGGGCAGGGAATCTACTACCGGTCCATTCAGCGGCGTTCGGTGGACTTCCTGACCATCCGCGACTATCTGTGGCGCTGGGACACCGACTGGTTCTGGTGCTCCAAGGCGTTCGGCGTGCAGAACGCGGCGGTGCGCGCCGTATGGCCCAAGGCCAAGAAGCGCTCCGACGTCTACCGGCGCCTTGTGGCGCTCGACAAGCGCAGCCAGTTCTCGGCGCGCATCGACAGGTGGACCGGCAAACCCCCGCGCGAGGACGTCATCCAGGACATCGAGGTACCGGTCGAACGGCTTGCGGAGTTCCTGGAGTTCTTCCAGGAGAAGGTGGGAATGAGCCCGGTGTGGCTCTGCCCGCTCCGGGCCCGGGAGCCCTGGCCGCTGTACCCGCTCGACCTGGGGAAGGTATACGTGAACGTGGGCTTCTGGGGCACCACACCGCTGCCACCAGGGCAGATCCCCGAATATCACAATCGCCTCATCGAGCGGAAGGTCGCCGCACTCGACGGGCACAAGTCCCTTTACTCGACGTCGTTCTACTCCAGGGCCGAGTTCTGGCAGCACTACGACGGCGATACCTATCGGCAGTTGAAGACGGAGTACGACCCGGACGCGCGGCTACTTGATCTCTATGACAAGTGCGTCCGGGGCAATTGAGGAGGCAGAGGATGTCACTGGCACAGGTTTTCGAAGGTGTGGCGGGCCCCGACGCACCCGTGGAGTTCACCGCGTACGACGGATCACACGCGGGGGTCGAGGGCGCCGATGTGCGACTCGACGTCCGGTCGCCGTACGCCCTGTCGTACCTCGTCCGGTCGAAGGGCGCGCTGGGCCTCGCCCGCGCGTACGTCTCCGGTCATCTCGACGTCTTCGGCGACATGTACACCGCGCTGGAACGCATGTCGCAGGTGTTCGGCGACCTGACCGTGAAGGACAAGCTGCGCGTGCTGAAGGGCGTCGCCGACGACCCGGTGCTGCGCGCGGCGATCGCCACCCGTCTTGAGCCGCCGCCCCAGGAGGTCAGGTCCCGGATGTTCTCCGGGCTCCGCCACTCGAAGCGGCGCGACGCCGAGGCGATCCATCACCACTACGACGTCTCCAACCGGTTCTATGAGTGGGTGCTCGGGCCGTCCATGGCCTACACCTGCGCCTGTTACCCGTCGCCCGATGCCACGCTGGAGGAGGCCCAGTTCCACAAGTTCGACCTGGTCGCGCGGAAACTCGACCTGCAGCCCGGGCAGCGGCTGCTCGACGTCGGCTGTGGCTGGGGTGGCATGGTGATGCACGCCGCGCGCGAGTACGGGGTACGGGCGCTGGGCGTCACGCTCTCCAAGCAGCAGGCCGAATGGGCCACCAAGGCGATCGCCGAGGCGGGCCTGACGGACAAGGCCGAGGTCCTCTACCTCGACTATCGGGACGTCACCGAGGTCGGCTTCGACGCGGTCAGCTCGATCGGGCTGACCGAGCACATCGGCCAGGCCAACCTCCCCGCCTACTTCTCCTTTCTGTACAGGCGGCTGAAGCCGGGCGGTCGGCTGCTCAACCACACCATCACCCGGCCGGACAACACCGCCGAGTCGCTGCGCCGCGAGGGCTTCATCAACCGGTACGTCTTCCCCGACGGTGAGCTCGAAGGGCCCGGCTACATCATCTCCAAGATGCACGACGCCGGGTTCGAGGTACGGCACGACGAGAACCTGCGCGAGCACTACGCGAAGACCCTCGCCGGCTGGTGCGCCAACCTCGACGAGCACTGGGACGAGGCGGTCGCCGAGGTCGGCGACGGCACCGCACGGGTGTGGCGGCTCTACATGGCCGGCTGCCGGTACGGCTTCGAACGCAACTGGATCCAGCTCCACCAGACCCTGGGCGTCAAGCTGTCCGCCAACGGGGAGTCCGGCTTCCCGCTCCGCCCCGCCTGGGAGCCGCCCGCCGGACGATGACCATCAGGCGCCGCGCTGCAGACGCTGCGCCGCATCCATGAAGACGAAGAAGTTCGGGATCTTCGCCACCGGCATGACCGAGGGCAGCCACTTCCCGGCCTTCTTCACCACCACGACGCCGTTCTTGACGTCCAGGCCCTGCACCTCCTGCCACCGGATCGCGGCCTTACGGGTGATGATGCCCTCTCGGTGCAGGGCCAGGTCGCCGAACTGGAGCTGTTCGCCCCGGTCCAGCGCCGCGAACACCGCGGGCAGCTGGGCCCGGCTGACGGCTGCCTGGACCGCGGCCCCAAGGTCGGTGATCCGCTCGTAGAACTGGGTGACCTGCTTCTCCCGGCCGAGGCGGTCTCTGAACGTGAACACGTAGTCGGTACGCACGTGCACGCCGTTGCGGATCACCTTGGTGATCGCCTGCAGGACCGACATCGAGTCGTACCGGAAGTATCCGGTCGGCCCGTCGACATCGGCGACGATCAGCCCGGCCTCGTACAGCAGAACCTGCTTGGCGGCGGCCTTCTTCGAATGGTTCGGGCTCTTGAAGATCATGTAAAGGAAGAAGCCCGCCAGTGGGATCATCACGACCATGGCTACGGACAGGACGACGAAGAACCAGAGCCCGGCCAGCCGCCCGGTACTGAGCCGTTTCGCCGGGTGCACCCCCATCAACCGGCCGAGTCCCTGCTCGGCGCTCAGCCGTGCGACCGCCTGATCCGCTGTCATATCGCTCCTGCAGTACGGCTCGGCTGTGCCCGCCCATCGCGTAACTCCCGCGAGCCTCTGTTGACATGATCGAGAACCCCGTTGGACTGACTAGTAGGGCAGCCTGATGGTGGGGATCATCGCGTCGAAGACCGGCTGGTAGCGGGCCGGCTGGTCGGTGGTGAACGTGATGCTGCAGACCTTGCCCTTGACGGGCACCTGCACCTGGAGCCCGCTGAGCGAGCCACCGGTCAGCCCGTACGCGACGCGGATCGCGGCAAGCCCGTCCACCGTCACGTCGGTCACCTGGATCTGCTGCCCGCCGGCGCGCTGCATCTGCCCGGGAGCCGCCTGCTTCAGCGCCTTGACGTCCGTCCCCGGCGAGTCCGTGCAGAAGGCGTTCAGGTTGGTGCCGAAGCGGGCCGATGACCGGGCGCGCGACCCGATGTCCAGGGCGTAGAGGGCGCGCAGGGCCTGCAGCTGCTCCAGCTGCGCCTTGGCCGCAGGGTCCTTGAGACCGGCGTGCTTCAGGCTCGCGGTGATCTTCGCAGGGGCCAGGTCGACGTTCGTCCAGGTGTCCGGTACCCCGACGCTCAGGGCGCCGTCGAGGCCGGTGACCCGGTGCATTCCCGTCGGTACCTGAACACTGGCCCGCGTGGCCTTGACCTTGACCGCCGTACCCGACGAACACCCGGCAAGCGCGAGCCCGAGCGACACGATGAGGACGGTCCGACGACCCATGGGAAACTCTCTTCACAGCGGGGAGGGGTAACAGCACCCTACCGGCCTCGTTGAGCCGTGGCGTTTCCCGCACCGAATCGCGAAACGGTGCGGGAAACGCCACGGGTCAACGGCGGATGAGGTCGGCCGCCTTTTCGGCGATCATGATGGTGGGGGCGTGGGTGTGGCCGCGGTTGATGCGCGGCATGACCGAGGTGTCGACCACCCGCAGGCCCAGGACGCCCCGCACCTTCAGCTCCGGGTCGACCACGGAGGCCTCGTCGGTGCCCATCCGGCAGGTGCCGGCCGGGTGGTAGAGGGTCTCGGAGTTCTCGCGGACGTGCCTGGCGAGCGCCTCGTCGTCGTCGGCTCCCGGGTACGGCTCCATCGGGGTGCCGATGTACTTCTTGAGGGCGTCCTCGGCGAGCAGCTTCTCCGCGTACCGGACGCCGTACATCAGCCTCCGCAGGTCGGTCTCGCCGGTCAGGTAGGCAGGGTCGATCTGTGGTGCGTCGGCGGCGTCGCCGGAGGCCAGCTGGAGCCTGCCCACGCTGTCCGGCTGGAGCAGTACGACGCCGACGGTGATGCCGTGGGCGGTGGGCGCGTCGAGCCCATGGTTGATGAACGGCCCGGGGGCGAAGATCAGCTCAAGGTCGGGGGCGGGGAGCGCCGGGTCGCTCTTGATGAACACGACCGCCTCGCCCACGTTGGAGGTCAGCGAGCCCTTCTTGAACAGCAGGTACTCCGCCAGCGAGACCAGTGCACCGGCGCCGGCCGCGGCGCGGACCAGAGTGACCTTCTCCGGGCAGTTGTACAGGATCCCGACCGACAGGTGGTCTTCCAGGTGCTGGCCGACCTCGGGCGACTCCCAGACCGGCTCGATGCCGTGTTCCCGCAGGTGGGAGGCCTCACCGATGCCCGACAGCAGCAACAACTGCGGGGAGCCGATGGCGCCGGCGCACAGGATGACCTCCCTGCTCGCGGTCAGGCTCACGTCGCCGTACTCGATCCCGGTGGCCCGGACGCCCTCGAACGTGACCTTCTTGGCGTGCGCGCCGGTGATGACGGTCAGGTTGGGGCGCTTCATCGCCGGGTGCAGGTAGGCGTCGGCGGCGCTCCACCGGCGGCCCCTCTTCTGGGTGACCGGCGTCTGCGTGTAGCCCTCGTTCGACGGCCCGTTGAGCTCCGCCAGCTTCGTCAGCCCGTGCGCACCGCACGCCTCAAGGAACGCCAGGGTGGTCGGGTTGGGGCTGCGCTGCTCCGAGATCCACAGCGGCCCCCCGGTCCCGTAGACGTCGCCCGCGTTGCTCCCTTCCCGGTGCTCGGCCTTCTTGAAGTACGGGACCACGTCCTCGTACGACCAGCCCGGCACCTCCCAGCCGTCGTAGTCGGCCTGGTGCCCCCGCACCCACATCATCGCGTTGATCGAAGACGAGCCGCCGAGCGTACGGCCGCGCGGCCAGTACAGTTCCCGGTTCTCCAGTTCGGCCTGCTTGGAGGTCGAGTAGTTCCAGTCGTACGGGGTCTTGAACAGCTTCGGGAACGCCGCCGGGATGTGGATCTCGGTCTTGTCATCGGCGGTGCCGGCCTCGACCAGCGCGACCTTGACGGACGGGTCCTCCGTCAGCCGGGCGGCGAGGACACAACCCGCAGATCCGGCGCCGACGATGATGTAGTCGTATTCGGTCATGGGGAGCAGCTCCAGGGGGCAGGGGGGCGCCACTTCGTGGCCCACCCTCGGCCTACCACTCACCGGACGAATTGTCCACAGCCTCGTTGAGCCGTGGCGTTTCCCGCACCGTTTGAAGAAAAGGTGCGGGAAACGCCTGCCTTTGTTGGACGACTCAACGTGTTACAGGCGGGTCCAGGCTTCGGTGAGGACGGAGCGCAGGATGGACTCGATCTCGTCGAAGTGCGACTGGTCGCAGATCAGCGGCGGCGAGAACTGGATGACGGGGTCGCCCCGGTCGTCGGCCCGGCAGTACAGGCCGGCGTCGAACAGTGCCTTCGACAGGAAGCCGCGCAGCAGCCGCTCGGACTCGTCGTCGTTGAAGGTCTCCTTGGTGGCCTTGTCCTTGACGAGCTCGATGCCGTAGAAGTATCCGTCGCCGCGCACGTCGCCGACGATCGGCAGGTCGAGCAGCTTCTCCAGGGTGGCCCGGAAGGCGCCCTCGTTGCGCCGCACGTGGCCGAGCAGGTCCTCACGCTCGAACAGGTCGAGGTTGGCCAGCGCCACCGCGGCCGACACCGGGTGCCCGCCGAAGGTGTAGCCGTGCGCGAACGTGGTGTCGCCGTGCTTGAACGGCTCGAACAGCCGGTCGGTGGCCAGCATCGCGCCGAGCGGGGAGTAGCCGCTCGTCAGGCCCTTGGCGCTGGTGATGATGTCAGGCTGGTAGCCGTACTTCTGGGAGCCGAACATCGTGCCGAGCCGACCGTAGGCGCAGATGACCTCGTCGGAGACGAGCAGCACGTCGTGCTTGTCACAGATCTCCCGGACCCGCTCGAAGTACCCGGGCGGCGGTGGGAAGCAGCCGCCGGCGTTCTGCACCGGCTCCAGGAAGACCGCGCAGACCGTGTCGGGGCCTTCGAACTCGATGGCCTCCTCGATGCGGTCGGCGGCCCAGCGGCCGAAGGCCACCGGGTCGTCGCCGTGCACCGGGGCGCGGTAGATGTTGGTGTTCGGTACCCGCATCGTGCTGGGCACGAGCGGCTCGAACGGAGCCTTGAGGTCCGGCAGGCCGGTGATCGACAGTGCGCCGTGCGGGGTGCCGTGGTAGGCGATGGCCCGGCTGATCACCTTGTGCTTGCCGGGCTTGCCGGTCAGCTTGAAGTACTGCTTGGCCAGCTTCCACGCGCTCTCGACGGACTCGCCGCCACCGCTGGAGAAGAAGACCCGGTTCAGGTCGCCGGGGGCTTCGTTGGCCAGCCGCTCGGCGAGTTCCACGGCCTTGGGATGGGCATAGGACCAGAGCGGGAAGAAGGCGAGCTCGGCGGCCTGCTTGGCGGCGGCCTGGGCCAGCTCCTGGCGGCCGTGGCCGGCCTGGACCACGAAGAGCCCGGACAGCCCGTCCAGGTAGCGCTTGCCCTTGTCGTCGTAGATGTAGGCGCCGTCACCTCGGACGATCATCGGCACCTCACCGCCCTGCTCGTAGGTCGAGTGGCGGGTGAAGTGCATCCACAGGTGGTCGCGGGCCGCGCTCTGCAGGTCAGTCATCACGCTCTTCCTTGAGGGTGGGCTTTTTGGCTGATCTAGTTGCCTTGATTGAGTTTCAGCGCGGAATCACTTGCATGTATTACTTTGGGCAACGGTATCCGAAGATTTGCGTTTGTGCTACCCGTCACAGCGGCCTGTCCTGCCCGGTCCCGGTCTTGTACGGTCCGGCCATGGACACCATCAAGGCGAACGGGCTGGAGTTCGGTTACCTCTCCGCAGGCCCCCTCGACGGGCCGCTGGCCCTGTGCCTGCACGGCTTTCCCGACTCGGCGTACACCTGGAGGCACCTGCTGCCCACGCTGGCCGAGGAGGGTTACCACGCCGTCGCACCCTTCATGCGGGGGTACGCGCCCACGTCCGTTCCGGCGGACGGGGCGTACCAGACCGGCGCCCTCGCCGCCGATGTCAACGCGCTGCACGAGGCCCTGGGCGGCGGCTCCGACGCGGTGCTGATCGGTCACGACTGGGGTGCGGCGGCGGTTTACGGCGCGGCGGCGCACGCCCCTTCCCGCTGGCGGAAAGTGGTCGCCATGTCGGTGCCGCCGCTCGCCTCGATGCTGTCCAGTTTCTTTGCGTACGAGCAGTTGAGGCGTTCGTTCTACATCTTCCTGTTCCAGACGCCGCTGGCCCCGCTCGCCCTCAACCGGGACTTCGTGGCGGGGCTGTGGAAGGACTGGTCACCCGGGTACGACGCGTTCGGCGATGTGTCCCAGGTCATGGAGTGCCTCGCGACGCCCGACCGGATCGAGGCCGCGATCGGGTACTACCGGGCCATGCTCGACCCGTCCCTGCACGTGGAGGCGTACGCGTCCGAGCAGGAGGCGTGCTCGGCCGTGGGGGAGCGGCCCGTCCTCTACCTGCACGGTGCCGCCGACGGGTGCCTGGCCGCCGGCTCCATCGGCGACCCCCTCCCGCACCTGCCGCCCGGCTCCTGCATGGAGATCGTCCCCGACGCCGGACACTTCCTCCAGCTCGAGCAGCCGTCAGCGGTCGCCTCCCACATCCTCGACTGGCTCCGTTGACTCGTGGCGTTTCCCGCACCGTGCGCTCGCTCGGTGCGGGAAAAGCCACGACTCAACGGGCCGTCTTCCCCGACGCGGACCGGTTCGAGATCCGGCGCGACGCCAAGGACCACGTGGGCTTCGGCGGGCCCGGCCCGCACTTCTGCCTCGGCGCCCACCTGGCCCGCCGAGAGATCACCGCGATGTTCCGTGAGCTGTTCGCCCAGCTGCCCCTCACCAGCTGACCGGGCCCTCGTCGTTGAAGAAACCACCGGTCGGACCGTCCGCGTCCAGCAGCGCGAGCCGTACCGTGATCGCCGCGCCCTGCTGCGCGGAACGGGGACCGCTGTGCCCGTTCAGATCGGTGGCGCAGTACCCGGGGTCGGCGGCGTTCACCTTGATCGGGGTGCCCGCCAGCTCCTTCGCGTAGGCGACCATCACCCCGTTCAGCGCCGTCTTCGAGGTGTTGTACGCCAGCAGGTTGGTGGAAAAGTACAGCCCCATCGCGTTCCCCAGGCTCCCCCGGCCGCTGGACACGTTGACGATGCGGGCGGCCTCGGCGCGGTGCAGCAGCGGCAGCATCGCGTTCGTCACCGCGATCACCCCGAACACATTGGTC
>JAOPYM010000526.1 GCA_025964615.1 Actinomycetes bacterium | reverse complement strand
CACGGCATCCATCATCCGGCGAGGCTCGCTCATGTGCCGGAGCGTACGGGGGACAGGGGCGCCCAAGCCGGGCGAACCGGAAGATCCGCCCCCTCCTCGAGGAGGCGCCGCCGGCCCAGTCTGTACGGCTCAAAACGGGCCCGTTTCCTACCATCGGGAACCGGCGTTCCCGGTCCCGCTCGGCAAGCCGATCCCTGCGCTCCACCACATGCCCGGCGATCGGGAGCAGCACCGACAACGCCAACAACACCAGCAACACCAGAACAGAAACGGTGATCATCGAATCGGACTGGCCGGGAAACTGACTCACCACGGTGACCAAGGCGATCAACGCCGCATCGAACGCGATCGCCGCCCCGATGAACACCGGCAGATGACGCCGGGTCCACAACGCGACCCTTCGCCCGAACCCGCCCCCCGGTCTCTGCTGGTCGATCAGCCTCGCCTCACATCACCACCGGCACAACCCCCAGCGAAGTACACCAGACCCCCAGCGAACAAACCCGGCAATCCCCCGAATGCAGTCCCTGGTCGCACCCGCCCATTTGCGGGCTTCAAGGCGGCCCGTCGGCACCGGGCGTTCCTCCGTCCACACCCAGGCAGCTGCAGCCGCCGAGACGCACAGCACCTACCGCCAAGGAGTGAGCTGTGTCACCTGATGCCGCCCGGTCTTGATGGCAAGTTGATGGCAAACAGCTAAGGCCCCGATCCACAGAGATGTGGATCAGGGCCTTGACCTGGGGTTTCTTGACTATCCGCAGTGGAGATGAGGGGATTCGAACCCCTGACCCCTTCGATGCGAACGAAGTGCGCTACCGGACTGCGCTACATCCCCGTGGACTCGCCAAGGTTAGCAAACATCGGGGGGTCCTCGCGCACCGCATCACGGCGGGGTCCTGGCAGAGCCGCGGCCGCAGAAGGGACGTCAGTCGCCCACTGCACGGAGGTCCGCGTACTGGTCGAAGACCTCGCCGGGGAAGACCAGGTCGATGATCTCGGCCTGCGGGGAGTCGTCGATCTCGGCCGGGGTGTCGACCGGGGCGACGCGAGCCGCGCGGCGCGCCAGGAGGGCCTCATGGTGCCTGGCGGCGTCGATCCCGGCGGCGACGCGCAGGAGGGAGAGGTGACCTGCCAGCAGGCCGATGGGGGGCAGTACGACCCACCAGGGACCGAGGCCGGTGGCGACGGTGGCCACGGTGATGATGACGAGCAGGAGCAGGCCGGAGGTGCGGCGGCGGCGGCGTGCGATGACGGCCGCCCGGCCGCCTCGGCGGGAGCGGGAGCGGGAGCGGGACGGTGCGACGGGGTCGTCAAGACCCTCCTCGGAGGGAACGTCCGAAGAGGGGACGTTGGAAGAAGGAGAAGGAGAAGGAGAAGAGGGGGAAGAGCCGAACTCCTCGTCGATGGTGACGGGACGGCGACCGAGGAGCCGGGAGATCCCAGTGGTCTCGGTGTCGCGGCGCAGCCACATGGGCACGAGCACCATGGCCCACACCACAAAGATCGCGAGGTACAGCAGAGCGCTACTCATGGGCATGCCGAAGTCGGCTGCTGACCTTGGGCGCGCACATGCTCACGTCCCGCACGGTAGGACCCGCTGTCTGCAGTTGACGAGCATTAGGGGCGGTGTGTCGCGAGATCAAAGCCACGATGCCTAGATGTTTACCGAAGCTTTCAAGATCATAGAGCGGATGATCACGAGGGTGACCGGCTCGCGGCCTGCCAGCGGGCCCGCAATCCACCCGGAACGTCCTCGACGGTGAGGGCGTAGCAGATGTGGTCGCGCCAGGCACCGTCGATGTGCAGCTGGCGCCTCCTGATGCCCTCCTCGCGGAAGCCGAGCTTCTCCACCACACGCCGGCTCGCGGCGTTCTCCGGACGGATGCTGGCCTCGATCCGGTGCAGGCCGACATTGAAGAAGCTGTGGTCGACGGCGAGGGCGACCGCGGTGGGGATGACCCCCCGGCCGGCCACCAGGCGGTCCACCCAGTAGCCGATCTGCGCCGACCTGGCCGAACCCCAGACGACGGCCCCGATGGTGATCTGGCCGGCGAACCTGCCCTCGTAGGTCACGACCCACGGCAGCGCGAGCCCCTGCCGCGCCTCCCTGCGCATCATGTTGGCCATGCTGAAGTACGGCCCGAGCCCGCTGCGGAACAGCGGCGTCTCGGGGTTGGTCGGCTCCCACGGCCGCAGCCAGTCGGCGTTGCGGACACGGACCTCCCGCCAGGTCGCGGCATCGCGCAGCCGGAGCGGCCGGAGCCCGACAGGACCCTCGGAAAGCGTGACCGGCCACCCGCGCAAACGTTCCACATCTCCAATGATTGCCTGGTCGGTGTCGTTGCGCCATCACGGCTTGATACCGGAGGTCATCCGGACCGCGGATGATCTCCGCCGGCTATCTGGTCGAGGGCGTGCAGGAGCACCGGCGCGAGTACCGCCATGCCGTCGCGGACCCCGCCGGTGGAGCCCGGCAGGTTGACGATGAGGGTACGGCCCGCCACCCCGGCGATCCCCCGCGACAAGATGGCCGCGGGCACGGAGGTACGGCCCTCGAGCCGGATGGCCTCGGCGATTCCAGGCACCTCACGGTCGATCACCTGGCGGGTCATCTCCGGGGTCTGGTCGAGCGGGGTGAGCCCGGTCCCGCCGGTCGTCACCACCGCGTCGTACCCCTGTGTGACGGCATCGCGCAGCACCTCGGCCACGGGCGAACCGTCCGGGACCACCACCGGCCCGTCCACCTGCACGCCCGTGTCCTGGAGCAGTTCCACCAGGACCGGGCCCGACCTGTCGGGGTAGATCCCGGCGGCGGCCCGGTTCGAGACGGTCACCGCGAGGACCCGGATCATGAGCGCCGCCAGAGGCCGGTCTTGCCGCCGGTCTTCTCCTCGACCCGTACATCGGTGATGACGGCGCCGGGGTCGATGGCCTTGACCATGTCGATGAGGGTGAGCGCTGCCACGCTGACCGAGGTCAGCGCCTCCATCTCGACGCCGGTCCGGTCGGCGGTGCGGACCATCGCGCTGATCCGTACCCCGTCCTCGGCCAGGGTCAGCGTCACCGACGCGGCATGGATCGCGATGGGGTGGCAGAGCGGCACCAGGTCCGGGGTCCGTTTCGCCGCCTGGATCCCGGCGATCCGCGCCACGGCGAGCGCGTCGCCCTTGGGCACGTCGCCGCTGCGCAGCGCCTTCATGCACTCCCCGGACAGGTGTACGAACCCGGTCGCGGTCGCCGTACGGACCGTCACGTCCTTGGCCGACACGTCGACCATCCGCGCCGCCCCGGACTCGTCCAGATGGGTGAACTCGCCGCTCACATCGCCGCCCTACCTCGTCAGAAGACCGGCCATCAGTGTCTCAGCTCGGCAGCCGCAGGACCTCGACGCGGGAGCCCGCGGAGAGCTGGGTCGCAGCCGAGGGTACCGAGATGAGCACGTTCGAGGACGACAGTGAGCCCATCTGGTGGGACCCCTGTGCCGAGGCGGGCGTCACCGAGTAGCCGTCGGCCCCATAGGACAGGGCTCCGCGCAGGTACTGCCGGATCCCGTCGGGCGAGGAGACCGGCTGGGTGAGCGCGGCGGTGACCGAGTCGAGCGGCGCGGGCGGCAGGCCCTGCAGGGCCCGCAGGGCGGGCCGTACGAACACCTGGAAGGAGATGTACGCGCTGACCGGGTTGCCGGGCAGTGTGAAGATCGGTATGCCGCCGGACAGCAGCCCGAAACCCTGGGGCCGGCCGGGCCGCATCGCCACCGGCGTGAAGGTGACCCGGTCGGACAGGACCTCCTTGACGATGTCGCGGGCGCCCATGGACACGCCGCCCGTGGTGATGATGACGTCGGCTCGCCCCAGCTGGTCCTCGATCGTCTCAAGGACGTGCTCGGCGTCGTCGCTGACGATGGCCTGCCGGTAGCCGACGCCGCCGGCCTCGATCACGGCGGCCGTCAACATGAAGCTGTTGGAGTCCCAGATCTGCCCGGGCGACAGCGTCGTCCCCGGCTCGCGGAGCTCGTTGCCCGTGGCCAGTACGACGACCCTCGGCTTCGGGCGTACCAGGAGCCGGGAACGGCCCACGGCGGCGGCCATGCCGAGCTGGGTGGCCCCCAGGAACGTCCCCTCGGGCAGTACGGTCTGACCGGCACGCACGTCCTCCCCGGCCAGGCGGACGTAGTTGCCCGCCGGCGCGGGGCGGTCGATCCATACCGAGACGGTGCCGTGGTCGGTCCACTCGACCGGCACGACGGCGTCGGCGCCGCCGGGCATCGGCGCACCGGTCATGATCCGGCAGCAGAGCCCGGGGCGGATGGCCATGACGCCCTGGTCGCCGGCCATCACGTCGCCGATCACCGGCAGCGTGACGGGGGCCGAGACCAGGTCCGAGGCGACGACCGCGTAGCCGTCCATCGCCGAGTTGTCGAAGGGCGGCAGCGGTACGGGCGCCACGACGGGTTCGGCCAGCACCCCGCCCTGCGCCTCCAGGAGGGACAGGTCGAGGGGCGGCAGCGGCGTCAGCGCACCGAGAATGGCGGAGAGGTGCTCTTCGACGGTTCTCATAGCCCGGCGACGAACTCCTTCAGCCACGGCACGAAGTCATCGGCGAGGTCGGGCCGTTCGGCGGCGAACTGCACCACGGTGCGCAGGTACTCCAGCTTGTTGCCGGTGTCGTAGCGGCGGCCCCGGAACCGGACGCCGTACACCCCGCCGCCGTCCTCGGGCGGAAGGTCGGTCAGGGTGCGCAGCGCGTCGGTGAGCTGGATCTCCCCGGCGCGCCCGGGCGGGGTCTTCTCCAGGACGTCGAAGACGGCCGGGTCGCAGATGTAGCGGCCGATGACGATCCAGTTGCTGGGGGCCTCACCGGCGGCGGGCTTCTCGACCAGATCGGTGATCCGGACGACGTCGTTCTCGCCGGTCGGCTCGATGGCGGCGCAGCCGTAGGCCGAGACCTGGTCCGGTTCGACCTCCATCAGGGCGACGACGCTGCCCCCGTACCGCTGCCGTACCTCGATCATCCGGGTCAGCAGGGCATCGCGGGCGTCGATCAGGTCGTCGCCGAGCAGTACGGCGAAGGGCTCGTTGCCGACGTGCTGGCGGGCGCAGTAGACGGCGTGGCCGAGCCCGCGCGGCTCGCCCTGCCGGACGTAATGCATCACGGCCAGGTCGCTGGACTCGCGGACCGCGGCGAGCCGTTCCTCGTCGCCCTTGGCGTGCAGGGCCTCTTCCAGCTCGTAGGCTCTGTCGAAGTGGTCCTCGATCGAGCGCTTACTGCGCCCGGTGACCATCAGCACATCGGACAGGCCAGCCGCGACGGCCTCCTCCACGACGTACTGGATCGCCGGCTTGTCGACGATGGGCAGCATTTCCTTGGGGGTCGCCTTGGTGGCGGGCAAGAATCGGGTACCGAGCCCGGCCGCCGGGACGACCGCCTTCAACACTGGAGCGAAGTCGGTCATCGGACACTCACAGCGTGGAGACCCAGTCCATCAGGGCGGTGAGGAAACGCGGCGCCTACCTGCACGGCTTGTCCCTTCTCGAACACACGCACGGATTCAACTGATCTTGTGGGAGAATGTGAGGCATGGGGGCAGTGGTGAAGCGGGCGTTCAAGTACCGCTTCTACCCGACCCCTGAGCAGGCGGCGGAACTGTCGCGCACGTTCGGTTGTGTGCGCCTGGTCTACAACAAGGCGCTTGAGGAGCGGACCCGCGCCTACACCGTCGAGGGCCGCAAGGTCTCCTACGTGGAGTCGTCGGCGCTCCTGACCGAGTGGAAGAGAACCGAGGGCCTCGCGTTCCTGAACGAGGTGTCGTCGGTCCCGCTCCAGCAGGGTCTTCGGCATCTTCAGGCCGGGTTCGCGAACTTCTTCGCCAAGCGGGCCAAGTACCCGACGTTCAAGTCGAAGAAGAAATCCCACAAGTCCGCCGAGTATACGCGCAGCGGGTTCCGGTGGCGTGAGGGCGCCTTGACGTTGGCGAAGATGACCCAACCACTGAACATCGTATGGTCGCGTCGGCTCCCAGAGGGTGCGGAGCCGTCCACGGTGACGGCGTCCCAGGACGCGGCGGGACGCTGGTACGTGTCGATCCTGGTCGAGACCTTCATCGCCCGGCTGCCGACCACCGATGCCGTGGTCGGTGTGGACGCTGGGATGACCTCGCTGGTCACTCTGTCCACCGGGGAGAAGGTCGCCAACCCCCGGCATGAGCGGCGCGACCGCAAGCGGTTGGCCAGGGCCCAGCGGGACCTGTCCCGTAAGGCCAAGGGCTCGAACAACAGGCGCAAGGCCCGGCTGAAGGTGGCCCGCGTGCACGCGCGGATCGCTGACCGGCGGCGCGACTTCCTGCACAAGCTGACCACCCGTCTCGTCCGTGAGAACCAAACGGTCGTGATCGAGGACCTGTCCGTCCGCAACATGGTCAAGAACCACAGCCTGGCCCGCGCCATCTCCGATGCCGCGTGGTCGGACATGCGCGGCATGCTGGAGTACAAGTGCGCCTGGTACGGGCGTGAGCTGATCGCGGTGGACCGCTGGTTCCCGAGCAGCAAGTTGTGTTCGGCGTGCGGAACCGTCGCGGGCAGGATGCCGCTGAACGTCCGCGAGTGGGTGTGCGTCAATTGTGGTGTGACCCACGACCGGGACGTGAACGCCGCGAAGAACAACCTCGCCGCCGGGCTGGCGGAGAGATGAAACGCCTGTGGAGCTGATGTAAGACCTCAAGAGGAGAACTCCTCGGCGGGCGATCGGCGGCGAAGCAGGAATCCCCTCCCTTCACGGAGGGGAGCAGTCAAGCAAAGACCTTAGTCAGCTCCGAGGAGTCACGCGTGCAGGACATCAGCCCGAAGCAGAACGTTCGCCTGGCCGTACTCCGCGCCCGGGAGGCCATGTCCGTGCGGGAACGCGCGGACGCGGGCCGTTTCATACGGGACGCGGTACTCGGCCGTCCCGAGGTCGAGATGGCCGCGAGCGTCGCCGCGTACGTCTCGTTCGGCACCGAGCCCGACACTCGCAGCCTGCTCTTCGCACTGTGGAAACGCGGGACGTACGTGCTGCTCCCGCTGCTGCTGCCGGGCGGGGATCTGGACTGGGCGTCCTACGAGGGGCCGGACTCGCTGACGGCCGGGCGGTTCGGGTTGCTGGAGCCGACGGAGCCGCGGCGGGGCGTCGACGCGATCAAGGCGGCGGACGTGGTGCTCGCCCCGGCGCTGGCGGTCTCCCCCTCCGGGCTGCGGCTCGGCCGCGGCGGCGGGTCCTACGATCGTGCGCTGGCCAGGGTGGGGCCCAACATCCTCACGGTCGGCCTGGTGTACGACGCGGAGCTGCTGGACTCCGTGCCGGCCGAGCCGCACGATCAGCGGCTACGGGCCGTGGTGACACCGTCGGGCGGCTTTCAGGAGTGCCATTCGTGAAGCCGGTTGGCCTCCTCCTCCAGGACCTGGGGCAGCGGTTCGCCGTTGAGCACGGGCACTCGTACGACGATGCCGAAGGTGGACTCCTCGGGGAATCTCCGGGTCGTGTACCTGGTGTTGCGCTCGCGCACCGCCGAGTTGACGAAGCACTGGGCGGCACCGCGTACTCCGCGTGAGGTGATCCCGTTGCAGATCGTCACGGTACGGTGCGGGGCGCTCGGGTGCGGGCCGCGCACGAAGACGCCGAGGTCCTCGATGAGCTCGTCCTGGTCGAGGGTGTACCCGAACCGCTCCCCCTTGATGACGACCGCGGACGCGTCCACGG
Source organism: Actinomycetes bacterium (assembly GCA_025964615.1). Lineage (GTDB taxonomy): Bacteria > Actinomycetota > Actinomycetes > Streptosporangiales > Streptosporangiaceae > RYN-227. Next base: position 4,643 of record JAOPYM010000526.1, on the reverse strand, counting down.
TGACGGGCAGGTCGAGCTGGCGGGCGAACCAGCGCATCGCCTGGTTCATCTCAGTGTTGCCGATCAGAATGAGGTGGTTGAGCGCGTCCACCCGGGTCATCTCCCGCCCGGTGGTGAGGATCACGACCGAGTCGGGGTTGTTCGCCTTGACCGCACCGTAGACGTCGACCAGGGTGTCGAGATCGGCGAACCTGGCGATCCGCGAGTAGTCGAGGTCGTCGTGGCGGGCGTTGGGCGGCTGCCGGCCCTCGGGCAGCAGGCCGCACACGATGGTGATGGCCTGCGCGCCGGGGAAGTGCCACATGGAGCGCGGCGTGACCTCCGCCCGTACCCCCTCGGTGCGGGCGCGCAGATCGAGTAGTTCCTTGGCGAGCTCGGCCATGGTGGCCCGCTCGTCGTCGGTGAGCTGGTCCTCGGGGATGAGGTGCGGGTCGCCGTCGAAGGACCGCCCGGTGCAGAACAGCTGGGCGTACGCCTGGATCCGGTGCAGCGGGGGCAACCGGCCACCGGCCGGGTTCTCCCACACCGAGATCGTCGCCGGGCTGATCTTGTCACCGCCGCCCAGTGCCCTGCCCAGTTCGTCCTGGGTGAGCCGGATGAACTCGCGTTCCCGCAGCTCGCGCAACCGGCGGGCGAGTCGTACGGCGTCCAGGGATGGCTGGGGACCTGCCGCGTCTGCCATGAGCACTCACCGCGCCACGTGAACTTCCTAGGAAGTTTCCTGACTTTTACGTGACTTTACTCGTTATCACGAAAACTTCCAGGGCATGGATTGTACCGGGGGGTACCGGCTGATCCTGCATGGGAGGACGCATGACACAGCAGACCCTTCCGCCATTCCGTTCCGGCGGCGCACTTCCTGTACACCGGGGCATCGTGGCCCTGGACGCCGAAGGGCCCGTCCGCCGGTCCAACGGCGTCCGCGGGGGGCTCCGCAAGGAGATCCACCGGCTCCTGGAGGACTCCCTCCGGGCCGCCGGCATCAACGATGAGCACCGCGACATCTTCGCCGACCGCGACGACGGGGTGCTGGCCCTGATCAGGCCCGTCGACGAACTGCCGAAGACCTTGCTGCTCGACGCCGTCGTACCGGCGCTGGCCCGGCTGGCCGGCGCGTACAACACGGAACTGCCGCCTGCCGAACGGCCGCTGCGGCTGCGCGCGGTGGTGCACTCCGGCGAGGTCCACCTCGACGGGCGCAACTGCTACGGCGAGGCCATCGATGTGGCCTTCCGGCTGCTCCGCGCGCCCAGGACACCTGCCGGCCCCGGCGATCCGGTCGTGCTGGTGATCTCCGAGGAGATCTACTACTCGATCGTCCGGCATGGGTACGTGGGCATCGACCGGGACGCGTTCACCCCGTTCGTACGTTTCCAGTCCGGGCGTGTGCGGCGCAGCTGGCTCAACATAGGCTCCTCGGGTGACACCTTGGCGGATTCTGGCGCTGCCCCCACTCGATGAGTCCCTGCTGCGCGGCATGGTCTCGCCGCTCGGCGCCTCGCTGCTGCTGCCCGCGACCCGGGACGCCGCCGGCCTGCACGCGGCGCTGGCCACCGCGGAGCTGGTGATCGGCGACTTCACCGGCACGCTGGCCATGGACGCCGAGGCGGTGGCCTGCGCACCGGACCTGGCGTTCGTGCAGATGCCGCAGGTCGGGGTGGACAGCTGCGACCTGCCCGCGCTGACCTCGGCGGGCGTGCCGGTGGCCAACACGGCCGGGGCCAACGCGCGCTCGGTGGCCGAGTGGGCGGTGGGCGCCGCGTTCGCGCTCTGCCGGCACCTGGCCTGGGGCGACCGGGAGGTACGGGCCGGGCGGTGGCCACAGTCGCAGCTGCTCGCCCGCGGCGCCCGGGAGATCCACACGCAGCGCGTCGGGATCCTCGGCCTCGGCGCGATCGGAACCCAGGCCGCGTCGCTCTTCGAGGCCCTCGGCTGCGCGGTCTCCTACTGGTCCCGTACGCCCCGTACCTCAGGCTCTTACCGTCCGCTCGACGAACTGCTGGCCACCTCGGATCTCCTGGTGGTCTGCCTGCCGCTGAACGCCGAGACCACCGACCTGCTCGACGCGGAGCGGCTGGCCCTGCTCCCCCGGGGTGCGCTGCTGGTCAACGTGGCGCGCGGCGGCATCGTCTCGGAGAGCGCACTGGCCGCCGCCCTGGACTCCGGTGCGCTGGCCGGGGCCGCGCTCGACGTGTTCGCCGCCGAACCCCCCGCGATCGACGACCCGCTGCGCTCGCACCCGAACGTGCTGCTGTCCCCGCATGTGGCGGGCGCCACCGGCCAGGCCCAGCTGAACATCGTCTCGCTCGTGATCGAGAACCTCACCGCCGCCGTGCAGGGCCGCCCGGTCCGCAACGTCGTCAACGACGTGGCGCCGCTCGTCCGCCGCCGCTAGCGCCGGCCAGCTAGGGCAAAACGGAGATCACTGCCGGGACTGCGCAGGTCGTACCGCCTTTTCTGGGAAGGTTGTCCCCAGGGGGTGGGGCCGGTGCGGCTGGACGTATGGCTGTTGGTGGGGGCGGCCCTGGTGCTCGCGTCCATTCTGGCCGTACGCCTGTCGCACATAGTGGGACTGCCCAGCCTCCTCGCCTACCTGGGTCTCGGGCTGCTGATGGGCGAGTCGGGGCTCGGCATGCGGTTCAACGACACCGCGCTCGCCCAGACGCTGGGCCTTGGCGCGCTGGTCATCATCCTCGCCGAGGGCGGTATCACCACGAACTGGCGGCGCGTCCGGTCCGGGGTACCTGCGGCTCTCTCCCTGGCGACCCTCGGATCGCTGGTCAGCGTCGGGGTCGTCGCCGTCGCCGGGCACGCCCTGCTCGGCATGGACTGGCGGCTCGCCTTCCTGCTTGGAGCGATCCTGGCCCCGACCGACGCGGCGGCGGTCTTCTCAGTGCTGCGCAGGTTGCCGCTGCCGGAGCGGCTGGCCGGGATCCTGGAGGCCGAGTCCGGGTTCAACGACGCACCCGTCATCATCGTCGTCGTCCTGCTCAGCGCCGCCGACTTCCACACGCCCAACCTTCCGATGCTGTTCGTGGTGATGGTGTACGAGCTGGTCGCGGGGGCCGCACTGGGCCTGGCGATCGGCTGGCTGGGCGCGTGGACACTGCGCCGGACGGCGCTGCCGGCCTCCGGTCTCTACCCGATCGCGGTGCTGTCACTGGCGGTCGGGTCGTACGGCGCAGCGACAATCCTGCACGCCAGCGGCTTTCTGGCCACCTTTGTCGCGGCGCTCTGGCTGGGGAACGCGCGGCTGCCGCACCGGCCGGCGACCCGTGGTTTCGCCGAGGGCCTGGCGTGGCTGGCGCAGATCGGACTGTTCATCATGCTGGGGCTGCTCGCCTCCCCCGCCGACCTGCCCGCCCAGATCGTCCCCGGGCTGATCGCCGGATTCGTGCTGGTGCTGGTCGCCAGGCCGCTGTCGGTGGTCCTGTCGACCGCGGGGTTCGGGATGACCTGGGGCGAGAAGATCTTCATGTCCTGGGGGGGGCTGCGCGGCGCGGTGCCGATCGTGCTGGCTACCCTGCCGATGAGGTCCGGGGTGCCCGGCGCCGACCGGCTGTTCGCCCTGGTGTTCGTGGTCGTCGTGATCTTCACGCTTCTGCAGGGACCGACCCTGCCGGCGGTGGCCCGCTGGTGCGGGGTCGCCTCGGTCACGGAGGCCCGCGAGATCGAGGTGGAGGCCGCACCCCTCGAGGAGCTGAGCGCCGACCTGCTCGAGGTGAGGATCCCCGCCGACTCCCGGCTCAACGGTGTGGAGATCTTCGAGATACGGCTTCCGGCCAAGACGCTGATCACGCTGATCGTCCGGGGTTCGGACAGTTTCGTGCCGGAGCCGACGACGGTGCTGCGGGCCGGGGACACGCTGCTCGTGGTGGCCACCGCCTCGGCCAGGCAGGCCGCGGAGCGGCGGCTGCGCGCGGTGAGCAGGCGCGGGAAGCTGGCGGGCTGGTTCGGTGAGGAGGGCCTGAGCGAGCTGGACGCCGAGGAATCAAAAGGGCCCCGGGGACTGTTCAGTAGATGGGGGCGAAGGGCCCGGGCAGCCAGGAAGTAGCTCTTCCGAGGGCGGCTGGGCAGAGCTGCCGCGAGTGCCAGTACCATTAGCAGTCGATAGACGTGAGTGCCAGTACCTGTCGTAAGCCGGCAGGGCGTTTAAGGAGGAGCCCGTGCCGACGTACCAGTACGTTTGCACCGCGTGCGGTGAGTCCCTTGAGGCCGTGCAGAAGTTCAGCGATGACGCACTCACCGAGTGCCCCGCCTGCGCCGGCCGCCTGCGGAAGGTGTTCTCGGCCGCCGGGATCATCTTCAAGGGGTCCGGTTTCTACCGGACCGACAGCCGCGGATCGGGCAAGGCCGCCTCGACGGTCACGGCGAACGCCTCCGACAAGAAGACCGAAGCGACAGCCTCGTCCTCTTCATCCTCCTCGTCCTCCGATTCGAAGCCGGCGGCCTCCTCCGACTCCTCCTCCTCGTCGAGCAGCTCCTCCAGCGGCTCCTCCAGCGGCTCCTCCGAAAAGGTCGCATAGCCCCAGTACCCCCGAAAGGCCCGGCAGCATCCGCCGGGCCTCCCCACCGTTGAGTCGTGGAGTTTTCGTGTGCCCGTGTCCCTAGGTCGTTGACCTGGGGATACGGGGTTACGCAGA
>JAOPYM010000521.1 GCA_025964615.1 Actinomycetes bacterium | reverse complement strand
TGCACGCACGCGCGACCGCCGGCTGGAAGGGCCGCAAGGCCGCCGCGCTCTCGTTGATCGCCTACGGCTGCCTCCTGTTCAACTTCTTCGGCATCAACTTCCTGGTCTCAGGCATGCACAGCTACGCATAATCATGGCCGGGGCTTACGGCGCTGGGGTCGCTGGGGCGCTGGGTCCCTGGGCGTGGTGGCGGGGGTGTGGTCGTAAGGCTTACGCTTCCGGGGCAGGGTCCCGCCGGAGGGGGAAGCGTGCGATGGGCTATTTCGGCATTCACCGCAAGGCCGCCAAACCCAAGGACGCCACATACGCCTCGTCGCCACCTGAGCATCCGATCTCGCGGTTGCGGGGGATGAGGCCGCGGCGCAGCCAGCCGAGGGATTCCCAAGGGCGGTTCCGCAAGGCGGGAATGGACGACGAGTTCGCGGTACGGCCCGTCGGCGACACCCCGGCCGGCCCGGAGCCGGAGCGGGCCGGGCGCAGGTGGCGGGAGCTCGAACTCGACGACGACCTGCCCCGTACCTTCGCCAGAGCGCCCGACTGGCGCGGCACCGGACCGCAGGACGGGCGGCGGCACTGCGGTGCGCTCGAGCACATCCTTTTCCGGCAGTGGGACGCTGCCGAGGTTCTCCCCACCGCCGACGTGGTACGGGCCGTCGACAGCCTGGCCGAGCTGCCCGATCCGCTGAAGGAGATCCTGGCCGGCGGGCTCGGCGGCATCTACGTCGGGATGGGCGGAGTGCCCGACCTGGACGACATGGGCTTCCTGAAGGGCAAGCCGCTGCCGTCCGGAAAGGCCACCTGGGACGTCTGCGCCGGTGCGTACGGGGACCGGAAGATCGTCGTGGGGGACCGGCCGTCGCCGACGCCGGACGTGATGATGCACGAGGTCGGGCACGCCCTCGACGACATCGACGGCGGCAAGGTCGGCGACTGGCAGTCCGACAGCCCGGACTTCCGGGCGTTGTACGAGCAGTGCCGGCCGAACCTGGCGAGCGAATTCCACCTGCAGGGCGACGATCTGGGACGCCGGGAGTTCTTCGCCGACGCGTTCGCCGCGATCGCGTCCAAGCAGCGGCCCGCCCTCATCGACATGCTGGGCGGCGACATCCGGACGGCACTCGACGTGATGCTCTTTTTCAATCGCCGGTACGGGATGTGATGCCATGTACGTGATCAAGCTCCCGAATGGGAACCTGCGGGTGCCGCACAGTGCGACCTCCGACGACGGGAAGATCATCGGCCTGGCGTACGTCGAGATCGGGCCGGAGGACCCGGACTACCGGCGGCTCGAAGGGCAGGCGCTCACCGAGGAGGAGCTGACCGAGAGGCGGCAGGGGTGGCGGGATGGAGACGAGGCGCTGCTGCGGAGGTTCGAGGAGTGGAAGGCCGAGCAGGAGGGCGCCCAGGGAGAGTAGTCGGGCGCCGTCCCGTTTGCTGACCGGTCTACCTGCTGAACTCGAGCGGTTCTTCGCCGCGCAGCAGGGCGTGCACTTCGGACTCGCGGAACCGGCGGTGACCACCAGGAGTCCGGATACTACTGATGCGACCTGCCGCGGCCCACCGGGTCACGGTCTTGGGGTCGACCCGGAAGAGCGCAGCCACCTCTCCGGGGGTCAACAGGCGCTCGCTCGTGCTCTCCACGTTCTCTCCCCCTTTGTCCCGCTCTCGGTGCGGGTGGACTGTTTCCAAGTGTGCCGGGTCAAGACCGATTAATCCCTTGTTTTCAGAAAACATCACCTAACGTAGTGGCGTGAACAGGGGCAATAACGGTAAGTGAAGAGGGTTTCCGTCACACCCGTCACGACGATCTCTCCCCACCCGCCGTGTACCGCCCAGAACCGGCCGTACGGGCTCATGGCTACACTCAGGCATGTGTCCGATCTGGTGACCCTGGCAGAGATCGAAGGGGCTGCAGAGCGCCTTCGGGGCGTCTGCGTGCGCACCCCGCTTGTACCGTTCCAACCCTCCCTGCTGATCAAGCCGGAGTCCCTGCAGCCGGTCGGTGCCTTCAAACTGCGCGGTGCCTACGCCGCGATCAGCTCGCTGTCGCCGAGGCAACGCGCGAACGGGGTCGTCACCCACTCCAGCGGCAACCACGCCCAGGCGGTCGCCTATGCGGCACGGGCATTGGGCATCCGTGCCGTGCTCGTCATTCCGCACACCACTCCCTCGGTCAAGGTCGAGGCCTGCCAGGCACTCGGTGCGGACATCGTGTTCGTCGAGCCGTCAATGGAGGCGCGAATCGGCACCGCCACCCAGTTGGCGGGGGCGCATGGATTTGAACTCATCCCGCCTTTCGACGATGCCCGCGTCATCGCCGGGCAGGGCACCATCGGCCTCGAGATTCTGGCGCAGAGCCGTTCGGCGGATGTGGTCCTGGTTCCGGTGGGTGGCGGCGGGTTGCTCGCTGGAGTCGCCACGGCGCTCAAACTGCTCCGTCCCTCGGTACGGGTGATCGGCGTGGAGCCGGAACTGGCCGCCGACGCCCTGGACTCCCTCAAGGCCGGCGAACCGGTCGCCTGGGACGCCGCCGAGACCGGGCGTACGATCGCCGACGCGCTCCGGGTCCAGCAGGTCGGCGACCTGCCGTTCGCGCACTTCACCAAGTACGTCGACGGGATCGTCACGGTGTCCGAGGACGAGATCCGCTCCGCGATGCGGGTGCTCGCCTTCCAGGCGCACCTGGTCGCCGAGCCCGCCGGAGCCGTCGCCACGGCCGCCTACCTCTACCATCGGGACGAGCTCCCCAGGGGTTCGGCGTACGTCTCGATCCTGTCCGGCGGCAACGTGGACCCTGCCCGGCTCGTCGAGATACTGGGTCCGGTACCGGGCACGGAGGACAGCGGATAACCTCGTAGGGCCATGCTTCCAGTCATCCGTTACACCTCGGCCAGGATTGCCTTCTTCGTGGTCACCACGGGCATCCTGTACCTGGTCACGCCCATGCGCGGGATCTTCCTGCTGCTGGTCGCCGTGCTCATCAGCGGCCTGATCAGCTACGTGCTGCTCTCCAGCCAGCGCGACGCGATGTCGTCCACCGTCCTGTCCGGCGCCCGCAAGCGCCGCGACAAGTTCAACGCCGCCCGCACAAGCGAAGACCCCCCCGACACCAACTGACAACCGCTCTCCTGATCACGTGTGGTTATTTGGCGAGCAGTTGATGGATGCGCTGGTAGGACAGGCCGAGCAGGGTTCCCACGTCGTTGATCGAGAGCCCTGCGTCATGCAGGCGGTGGGCCACGGCGTTACTCGCTTTGGCCGCGGTCTCCTGCATGCGGGAGGCTTCGGAGCGAAGGCGCCGGGCTTCCTCCAGTTCAGCTTGGGCATCGCCCACCTCGACCTTCAGGTCGACCTGAACCTCAGCGGCATCTGCTTCGGACATGATCGCGACGAGGTCGCGGGCCATCGCCTCGATCTCGGAGAGCCGCCGAGCCTGAGTCACACCCACTGTCGGGATCTCGATGACCCAGAACTTTCCCTCGCGCCGTACCCGGCCTGTGTAGATCACTGCAACCATCCTTCCGGTAGGCACGCCATCCGCACCGCGACGTGCCGCCCGCTGTTGCTGAGGAGTACGCAGCCGTGCCGGCGCAGCGCACGGATGACCGCAGCCTTGCTCATCGCCTTCGCCATGACGCTACTCTAGGTGGCTAGAGCAGAAATATCTGTCAAACTAGAACTTGCATCTCCAGTGTAATAGAACTACGGTCTTCGTCCAAGTGCTTCTGGCCAAGGAGAGTGGATGGAACCGCTCAGTGCGACAGAGTGGCTCGTCATGGACGCGGCGCTCATCGAGGATCTCGCGGAGGAGCTGGGGCTCCTCGATGATCCGAGCTTCCTTCAGCGGTACCGTGCGCAAAGAGGGGCGTCACGCTCAACGAGCACGCCACCTGGATAGAGCTGTGTATGACTACCGACATCGATGTTCCTGAGAACGTACGGGAGCGCATCGCGAAGTTGCCCGGCTACGGTGTGCCCGCGTTCATCTATGACCTCGAGGGTCTGCGCGATCACGTGGCGGAGATCCGCTCGGCCTTCGCGGCGGTGACGGCCGGACCTCAGCTGTTCTATGCGGCCAAGGCCAACCCGGACAGCCCGATTCTGAAGGCGCTGGAGCCATTCATCGATGGGGTGGAGGTCTCCTCAATCGGAGAACTCACGCACGTTCGCGAGGCGCTGCCGGATGTCCCGCTCGCCTTCGGCGGACCGGGCAAGACGCCCGGCCATCTGGCCACGGCCGTCGATGCCGGCGTGCTGATCCATGTGGAGAGCCCGACTGAGCTGGCCCGGCTGGCCGTGATCGGCAAGCCGGCCGAGGTGCTGGTCCGGGTCAATCCACCGTTTGAGGTCGATGGGGCCGCACTGGCCATGGGCGGCGGCGCGACGCCCTTCGGGATGGACGAGGAGGGACTCGCGGCCTGCGATCGCCTGCTTGCAGATGCCCCGTCGATACGGGTGCGTGGTGTTCACGCGCACCTCGCCTCCGGGCTGGACGCGCCCAGGATGGTGGAACTGG
>JAOPYM010000492.1 GCA_025964615.1 Actinomycetes bacterium | reverse complement strand
GCCGCTGCCACCAAGTCAAACAACTCCCCGGCTGGAACGTCACCCAACCCAAACCAGGCTGGCACGTATGGACCACCCCAACCGGCCGCACCTACACCCAAGAACCCTGGCGATACATCGGCTGAGTCAGTGGGTGAAGAGGAGAACGACGGCGTAGTCCCATCCCGGGTCGTTCTTACTCCATGGATAGATCCATCCGCCCGCTCGCGTCGGGATGCACATCCGTTTTACCGTGGCTTTACGATTGAGCTATGACCCGAGTGCTGCTGGCCGAGGACGACACCTCCATCTCCGAGCCGCTGTCCCGCGCCCTGCGGCGTGAGGGATACCAGGTGGAGATCACCGAGGACGGGCCGACGACGCTGGGCAGGGCGCTGTCGGACGGCATCGACCTGATCCTGCTCGACATCGGGCTGCCGGAACTGGACGGTCTTGAGGTGTGCCGGCGCGTTCGCGCGGAGGGGCATGCGGTGCCGGTGCTGATTCTCACCGCCCGGGCAGATGAGGTGGATACCGTTGTCGGGCTCGACGCGGGTGCCGACGATTACGTGACCAAGCCGTTCCGGCTCGCCGAACTGCTTGCCCGGGTCCGCGCGCTGCTGCGCCGGGGGACCGCCGAGGTGCCGGGGACGGTGCGCGGCGTCCGGGTGGACGCGGAGGCCCGGCGCGCCTGGCACGGCGACATCGAGCTCGACCTCACCACCAAGGAGTTCGACCTGCTCTGGATCCTGCTCAGGGACGCGGGCAAGGTGGTCACCCGCGAGCAGATCATGCGCGAGGTCTGGGACGCGAAGTGGTGGACGTCCACCAAGACCCTCGACATGCACATCTCCTGGCTGCGCCGCAAGCTGGGTGACGATGCGCACCACCCCCGCTACATCACGACCGTCCGCGGCGTCGGCTTCCGGTTCGAGCGCGGTGACTGAATTGATCGCCTTTTCTGTGGGGGGTCACCGGGGGGTCATCCCCCGGGGGAGATACTGATGCGGGGGCGGCTCTGGCTGTCGGCGGCGGCCGTCGCGGTTGCCGCCGCGCTGATCGCGGCGGTCCCGCTGCTGGTGGTCGCGGCCAAGCGCGATCACTATCTGCTGGCACTCGGCCTGCCGCTGCTGGCCGGCGCGATCCTGCTGGCGGTGGTGTTCTCGGGGGCGGTGGCCCGCTGGGCGGCCCGCCCGGTGGAGGAGCTGGCAGAAGCGGCCGGGCGGCTTGGTACCGGTGACCCCCGCCCGGTTGGCCGTCGCTACGGCGTTACCGAACTCGATCAGGTGGCCGAAGGCCTGGACAGCGCCTCCCGTCGGGTCACCGCCCTGCTCACGGCCGATCGAGAGCTCGCCATCGACGCCTCGCATCAGCTCCGCACGCCGCTGACCGCGCTATCCATGCGGCTGGAGGAGATGATCGCCTCGGCCGACGACCCGGACGTGGTCCGTGAGGAGGGCACCGCCGCGCTGGCCCAGGCCGAGCGGCTGGTGGACGTGGTGAGCCAGCTGCTCTCGCCGGCCCGCCGGGTGGGCGCCGGGTCCGCCGGCCGGATCAGCGTCGACCGGATCGTGCTGCAGCAGATCACCGAGTGGGAACCCGCCTTCCGGCGGGCCGGCCGGAAGATGGTGCTGATCGGCGAGTCCCGGCTGCAGGCCTATGTCACGCCGGGCGGGCTCGCCCAGGTCATCGCGACCCTGCTGGACAACGCGCTGATGCACGGCAAGGGGACGGTGACGATCCGCCGGTCGCAGTCGGCCAGCTCGGTGGTGATCGAGGTCGAGGACGAGGGCGATGGGGTGCCGGCCGAGCTGGTGTCGAGGATCTTCGAGCGGTCCGTCAGCGGGCGGCCGGAGGGAACCGGGCTCGGCCTGGCGCTCGCCCGCACGATGGCTACCGCCGACGGCGGCCGGATCGTGCTCGCCCGGCGCAAGCCCCCGGTATTCGCGGTGTTCCTGCCGCGCAACCCACCAGGCAGCCACGCGAAGGCGAGCAGAAGCGGGCCCGCCTAGCCCCGGCGGTGACGCCCCTGGCCGCGAGCGCCCGAGGCGGCCGGGTCGGCGCCCCCGATGAGGCTCTGCCCGGTGCCTGCCGAAGCGGGGGAGTAAGGCGAAGCCACGGGATCGTTCGAGAACTCCATCCAGGGCTGGGTGCGCTCGGGGTCATCATCCCAGGAGCGGCCCTCGCTGACCGGCCCCCAGGAGTGCGCGCCGTCCGACTCCCAGGACGTGGCGGAGGCCGCGGCCCTGACCTCGGCGGCCAGGTAGGCCGGGTCGCCCTCCCACGGCGGGTAGTCGGGGATGGCCGCGAGCTCGTCGGGTGCCGCCGGCGCCAGCACCGACTGCTCGGCGGGGGCGGTGAACACCCACCGGCGGTAGGCGATGTAACGGAAAATGGTCGCCATGCCGGTGCCGACGACGGACGCTGCGTTGTACTCAAGCTGGCTGTGCCGGCCAAACCCGTACGTCACCAGGGCGATCACCACCTCGGCGACGAGAAGGCCAACCACGTTGAGCACGAGGAAAAGGCCAGCCTCGCGCCCCAGGGCCTGGTTCTCGCGGTGCTTGAACGTCCAGAACCGGGAGCCAAGATAGGTGACGACCATCGCGAGCGTGGTCGAGATCGCCTTGGACCCAAGCGGGCCGACGTGATACTTGCCGTGCAGCAACGCGGCGCCGCCTAGGTCGATCACGGCTCCGATACCACCGACGACACCGAACTTGAGCAGCTCGGGTAGGAGGTGGCGGTATCGGGTATAAAGTCCGGCAGCTGGGAGGGCCATGCGCGCCTTGCCCCTTTCATAGAGGTACGAACCCAAGGTAGTAGACCCTCTTTGCCGCGACGTTAAGGCTTGACTGAATCGTTGCTCTGTCTTCCGGCGATGCCGACGACCCAGTGGAGGCCTTCCGGAGGGACTTCCCCCCGGAGGACCTCCTCTCTTGGGTTACCTGGCGAAGCGGGCCGACCGATCGACGACCAGCCGCCAGGTGAGGTAGATCACGGCGGTGAGCAGGCTCCCGGCCTCGAAGGTGAGGTCGCCCGCGGCGCCCCAGTGCTTGGGGACCACACCGATGTACTCGGTCTGGTTGGCGAAGAGCAAGATCGAGACGCCCGCCCCGACCACCATCGCCACCGGGCCTGCCCAGTTGGTGTACTTCTTGTCGAACAGCAGCCGCTCGTTCTCCTCGGTGGAGTTCCTCCGGCGCAGGAACGCGTCGCAGAACACGACGGCCAGCCAGGGCCCGATCCAGTAGGCGATGATCAGCAGGAAGTTGTTGTACTTGGTGCCGGCGTCGCTCAGCCCCGCCCAGGCGAGGAAGAAGCCGATGGTGCCGAACCCGAGTGCGACGATCGCGCGGCGGATGTGCAGCGGCAGCTTGATGCCGATCGCGGTGAACGAGATCGCGCCCGAGTAGATGTTGAGCGCGTTGGCGGCGATCGCGCCGATGGTGATCGCGAGCAGGGTCAGGTCGCCGATCCAGGTGGGGAACACGCTGGTGAAGGCAGCCGTGGGGTTGCCCGTCTTGTTAGCCACGTCCAGCACGCCAGGGATCGTCCCGGCGGCCGCGCCGACGGTCTCGAGCAGGACGCAGGAGAGGAACAGGCCGAGCCCGGCCGAGAGGGCGATGGCCCGCTTGTTGCTGTCGGGCTTGAGATAGCGCGTGTAGTCCGACGCGTACGGGTTCCAGCCCACCGCATAGCCGAACGTCGCGCCCAGTTCGATCAGGAAGGCGCCGGGGAGCGTCGAGTGGCTCGCGCTCGGGTGCCCCTTGGAGAGCATCCAGACCGACGCGATCACGAAGATGACCACCAGCACCGGGAAGGCGTACCGCTCAAACACGTGGATCAGGTTGTGGCCGAGGAACGCCACCACGATCTGGACCACGACGATGATCAGCAGGCAGAGCACCTCGGGGATGTGAGTGAGCGAGTTAAGCGCGAGCGTGCCGCTCACGCTGTTCACCGCGAACCAGCCGATCCCGGCGACCACCGAGTTGATCCCGGCGGGCAGCGCGTTCCCCCAGTAGCCGAAGCCGAGGCGGCTCAGCACCATCTGCGGGACGCCGTAGCGCGGCCCGGGGATCGACAGCAGGCCTTGCGTGATGGAGCCGAGCCCGGTGCCGATCACAATCGCCAGGACTGTGGACCAGAAGCTCAGGCCGAGCACCCAGACGCCGAGGAAGCCGACGAAGATCGTCGCGAACTCCATATTCGGCGAGGTCCAGGTCCAGAAGAGCTGCAGCGGGCGGCCGTGCCGCTCGCTCAGCGGGATGAATTCCGCTCCGCCGGGCTCGACGGCGATGACCTTTTCGCCGTAGTTGCCCTCTCTTACCTCAACGTCGTCTAGCGTCGTCATCTGTACTCCCTGCAGGGCGTGGCCAGTGTGAGCTGGGGTTAGCTGGCTCGGCTCTTTGCATCAGCAGTAGCCGGGGGGTCGGGTGACGCGTGCCGCGACGCTGCGCCTCGTGTCGTCTCGATAGTTGTACCCAGGAATGGGTGGTTCCGCGTAGGCTACACGGCGTGCATTCACCGTTGTCACCTGCGGGTTCTAAGAGGGACGTGCGGCTCTGCGAGCCGGCCGGGCCGATCGTGCGGAAGTCCGTGACCGGAATGCCGGTTGTCGGCATGGTCGGCGGCGGGCAGCTCGCCCGGATGACGTCAGCGGCGGCGGTGGGCCTGGGCGCGACG
>JAOPYM010000489.1 GCA_025964615.1 Actinomycetes bacterium | reverse complement strand
ACCCCCGAACAGGGCGCGGCGATCGCGATCCGACTTGCGACCCTGCCCGACGACGGCCCGACCGGCGGGTTCTTCGACGACGCTGGGGTGGTGCCTTGGTGACGTGCACGGCGGGCATCACCCGCCGTGTGAGGCGGGTTCGTCCGTGCCCCAGACAGGATCAATGTGACGTTGCGCGGGAAGGTCAGGATCCGCGGAGTGACCGGGTACCCTTCCGCGTCCGCGGCGAGGATCAAGGATCGGCCGTCAAGCCCGGCCTGCGGTGTGCGCCGCTCGATCGTCACGGCTCGGAGCCTAGCCGCAGGTACCGACCAAACAGGGGCCTGCAACTCGCATAGCGGCCGAGGTACTTCTCACCGAACCCCCGGTAACTTGCACGGCCCGGTCTCCACCCCGGTCAAGCCCCTTCCGGGTGCTTCTCTAGGAAGAACAGGGCCGTACCGAAGCCCTCACAGCAGCAAGGGGAACAAGCCGTGTCACAGACCAAGAAGGCCCTCGCGGGCGTGTTCGTCACCGCACTGGCCAACTGCTGATGGATCACCTCGTCCAGTGGTGCCTGTTCGAGGCGGTCGGCCTCAACTGCCCGCGTGGCCGATCAGCATGACCGCGCCCCGGCCCCTGCTACCAGGCGGGGGCCGGGCTTCTTCCGTTTCGCTTAGGAGAGCGGGTCCCCCAGCGGTCGTGCGATGTACTCGGTGGTGATCGCAGTGCCGGTCGCATGGGTGTGACCTTGACGGACGGGGAGCGAGCGTCCGGGTGGCCGCTGCCATCCGGCTCCCGCCGGACCGTCTCAAGTGTCCAGGGCAGCGCGCACCAGGTCACGGAACTCGTCATCGGAGATGTCGGCTGCGTCTTCGGGCCGGAGCTTGATGGTCCCTCGACCTGCAATGAGCAAGGGATGGTGGGAGAGGAAACCGGCATCGCGGCCCTGTTGCCAACCATAAATCGACACGCCGTGCTTCCACCCACCGACGTAGAGGCGCCGGCTGCCGACCTTGTAGGTCGGAATCTGATACGAGAGAACCACGGCTGCGTCGGGGTGCACTTCGAGGATCAGTCGGTGGAGCCGGTCGAACAGTGGCCGGTACTCGGGAGCGATGCCATCGACGTAGGCCCGCACTTCGTCGTCCATCCCTCCATCATGATCGCCCTAAGCGCCGACCGTCATGCTGGCCGAAGGGCAAACGTGCCGTTGCGCCTTGTCAAGGTCGTCTGCCGCCGAGAGGCGGTCGTCCGCCCGGCTGGAACATGTCCTCCATGGTGTCTTGGACCACGTCGTTGCCAAAGCTCGATCGGCGCGGACACGGGCCGGTTGTCGCCTAGCCGCAGGCGATGGCCAGGGGAGCCTTGAGCCATGCCCCGGCGTGGCGTAGCCGATATTGATCACGTGATGGTCAGGCCACGGCTGCCGCGAGGTAGCTGGCGAGGTCGGCTTCTCTGAAGCGGAGTTGCTTGCCGAGCCGCAGGGCGGGGAGTCTGCCTGCCTCGACCTGGTCGTACACCCAGCTCTTCTTGACGCCCCAGAGGGTGCACAGCTGGTCGACGTCGATGAGCTGCAAGCCAGGGAATTCGGATGTCTCGGTCGACTTCATATGTTGATCACTCACCGTTCGTCAGTCCGTGCCTGCCGGGGAAACCTCCCTGGACTGGCGTGAAACCTACTAGTGAGAAATATACTGATGTAAAAATACCTGGTCAAGGGCCAGTTGGGGTCCGGATCACACCAGGCCGTTCGGAGGGCGGCGACGACAGCTCGCTTAGCGGCGCGCGGGGGGATGCTCTACGGGATCGACGGCGGGAAGTCCTTCCAGGGTCCGGGCGCGGTCGATCATGTCCTGAATGGTCTTCAGGGTCTCCTCAGAGAGGCCGGCCGCCCGGAACGCGACGTCGCGGACAGCTCCGTCTCGGAGGGCGACCTGTACATCGGTTTCAAGGCCGCTGTTCGATCCGGCGGCCTGATCCCCGAAGAAGTACTGCGGGGGAACGCCGAAGAAGCTGGCCAGGGCGGAGATGTGCTGGTAGCCCGGGTTGGTCTTCTTACCTTTGCGGAGCTGCCAAATGTAGGCTTGCGAGATCACCTGTTCGCCGGCCGCCTCATTGATCGCGTCGGCGACGTCCGGGTTGGTGTAGCGCTTCTTGCCTGCGGGGCGGACCGTGTCGAACAGGTGCTCCAGGCGCTGAGCGAACAGGCCCACGTCGGGTGTCGTCTCGCTCATGGCGTCTGCTCCCTCAGCCCAGGTTACGCTGCCCGTGCGGATTGAACGCTGGTTTCGATGGTTCGGGCAGCTTTCACCTGAGTATAACTCAGCCGGTGACGACGCGGCCACCGGCGATGAAGCTCTGGTACCGGTAGGTGCCTGGGGCCATGGAGTCGAAGCGTACGGCGGCGCCGGTGAAGGGGGCGTTGATGAAGCGTTGGCTGCCGACGTAGATGCCGATGTGGCCGGGGTTGGTGCGGGTGCCGTCTGCGCCGGCCCAGAAGACCAGGTCGCCGGGCTGGAGTTGGTTGTAGCCGATGAGCTTGACGTGGCTGCTGTCGTGGAACTGCTCGGCGGCGGTGCGGGGGAGTGTCAAGCGTCCGTGGGTGGCCTGGTAGACGGCGTACTGGGTCAGTCCGGAGCAGTCGAAGCCGGGTTGTCCACTGCCGTTGGAGTTCTGGCCTACCGAGGGGCCGGTGGAGCCGCCTCCGCCGTACTGGTAGGGCGTGCCGAGCCATTTCTCGGCGTAGGCGACGATGGCGCCGCCCAGGCCGGTCGTGGTGGGGACGGTGGAGGAGCAGGTGCTGGTTTGCGCGCCGAGTTGGTTGACGAGTGTGGTGGAGAAGGGCTCCCATCGGGCGTAGGCGCCTGGGAGGCCGGAGTGTTGGACTGCTTGTGCGGCCTGGGTGAGGGGGAGGGCCTGCCAGCCGGTGACTTTGATCAGGTGTGTGTAGAACTGGCGGGAGGCGTAGAGGGGGTCGGTGACCTGGGCGGGGGTGCCCCAGCCTTGGGAGGGGCGTTGGGCGAACAGGCCGAGGCTGTCGTGG
>JAOPYM010000488.1 GCA_025964615.1 Actinomycetes bacterium | reverse complement strand
AGCCGAGATCGCCGGAAGGCTCAAAGTGGGGGTGGCCGGGCACGACCTGAAGTTCTTCACCGCGCTGCTCGGCCATCTGCAGACCAGGCCCGACATGGAGGTCAGGATCGACCACTGGTCCGCACTGAACGTCCACGACCCCGAACGCAGCCAGGAGCTCGCGGACTGGGCCGACGTGATCGTCTGCGAGTGGTGCGGTCCCAACGCGATCTGGTACGCACAGCACAAGCGGCCGGGTCAGCGCCTGATCGTCCGGCTGCACCGGTTCGAGCTGTACGCGGCGTGGCCGTCGAGGCTGGACATCGGCGCCGTCGACCAGATCGTCTGCGTCAGCCCGCACTACGCCGAGCTGACCCGCAAGCTCACCGGCTGGCCCGCCGAGAAGATCGTGACCGTGCCCAACTGGGTGGACGTGGAGCAACTCGGACGCGACAAGCTACAGGGCGCCGAACACCACCTCGGCATGATCGGCATCGCGCCGTCCCGCAAGCGGCTCGACCTGGCCCTGGACGTCCTTGAACGGCTGCGTGCGGACGACCCGAGGTTCACCCTCTTCATCAAGTCCAAGCTGCCCTGGGACTACTGGTGGATCTGGGACAAGCCCGAGGAACGGGCGCACTTCGAGGAGGTCTTCCGGCGGATCAGACGCTCCCCGCTGCTGGCCGGCGCCGTGGTGTTCGACGACTACGGGCGCGACGTGGCGGCCTGGCTGCGGCGGATCGGCTGGGTGCTGTCCACCAGCGACGACGAGAGCTTCCATCTGGCCCCCGCCGAGGGGATGGCCTCCGGGGCGGTGCCGGCACTGCTCGGCTGGCCCGGCGCGGAGACGATCTACGAGCGGGAGTGGATCCACGCGGGCCCGTCGGCCATGGCCGGTGCCATCGCCGAATGCGTCAGGGAGGGTCGCTGGGAGACAGACCGGGCGCGGGCCCGCGATCAGGTGCGCTCCGCGTACGCCCTGGAGGAGGTCTGCCGCCGGTGGACCGGGCTGCTCGCCGGCGTTGGGGCCTCAGTGGGTTGACGAGCGCACTAATCTCCTCTCCATGGTGGTAAAGGTCAGTGTCGTCATGCCGGTGTACAACTGCCGGACCACGCTCGGGCGCGCCCTGGACTCGGTGTTCGCGCAGACCCTCGACCAGCGCCGCATCGAGGTCATCGCCGTCGACGACGGGTCCACCGACGGCAGCGGGGCGGATCTGGACAGGCTGGCGCGCGATCACCGCAACCTCCGGGTGCTGCACCAGCCCAACTCGGGCGGCCCCGGCGGGCCCCGCAACGCGGGCCTGGCCATGGCGAAGGGCGAGTACGTCTTCTTCCTCGACTCCGACGACTGGCTGGGCGCCGAGGCGCTGGAGCGCATGTGCGCGATGGCCGACGAGCAGCAGACCGACGTGGTGGTCGGCAGGTACGCCGGGATCAACCGGAAGGTACCGGAGAAGGTGTTCCACAAGACCCTGCCGCGGGCGACCCCGCAGGACGTCTACGAGACCCTCGCGCCGCTCAAGCTGTTCCGCAGGTCGCTGATAGCCGGGCTCAGATTCAAGGAGGGGCAGGCCACCCACGAGGACCAGATCTTCACCTCGCAGGCCTACCTGACGGCCGCCGGCATCTCGGTGCTCGCCGACTACGACTGCTACTACTGGGTGGAGCGGGAGGACGGAACGAGTGCCCTGCAGCAGCCCCTCACGCCCGCCGCGACGTACTTCCCGGTCATCGCCGAGGTGATGACGAACGTCGCCGACCATGTGGCGTTCGGCCCCGACCGCGACGTGCTGATGGAACGGCACTTCCGGCAGGAGGTCTATCCCCGGCTGCGGGCCAGGTTCCTGGAGATCGGCCCCGAGGAGCAGGGCGCCACCTGGACGGCCGCCCGCGACCTGGTCAAGGCCTGGCTCACCCCCGGCGTACAGGCACTGGCGCATCCGTTCTGGCGGGTGAACCTGCACTGCCTGGAGCAGGACCGGCGTGACCTGTACGAGGAGAACCTCCGGGCCGACATCGAGCAGGGCCCGCCGCCGATCCTGGTGGAGGACGGGAGGGCGTACGCCCGCCATGCGCACTTCAGGGACCCCGCGGCCGGCATCCCCGACGAGTGCTACGAACTGACCGGGCGGCTGTGGCCCGCCCACCGGCTGACCTGCCTGGGCTGGGCCGCCTCCGGAGAGCTGACCGTCGGGGGCGAGGCCGTACTCGAACGGATCGAGGAACCGCAGACGGCCGAACTGGTACTGCGCCCGAGAGGACGGGACGACGGAGAGCACCGGGTGCCGCTGACGGCGGGGGAGGCCCGCATCGACCTGGCGGCGCTGCCCGACGGCGGGCACTGGGACGTCTACGCCTCCGTCACCGTGGCAGGCGGGGTGCGCGGCGAGGCCAGGTTCGGGTCCGTCCGTGACGACGGAGCCGAGGTGCCCGAGCCGAGGCTGGCCGAGGGGATAGGGGTCGTACGGCCCTACCTCACGGAGCCCGGCAACCTCTCCGTGGAGCTCGGCGGCGAGATCCCGTCCGGCATGCTGCCGGTCGACGAGGCGGTCTGGGCCGGGTCCGCACGGCTACGCCTCAGCGGCCGGATCGAGGTACCCGGGGCCTCGAAGATGCGGGGGGAGCTCCGGATCAGGGACGGGGACAGGACCTTCCCCGTGCCCGTCAGCCTGGGCGCGGATGGCGGCTTCACCGCCGACCTGGACCTGGCCGGGGCCGGGCTCGGCCGGTGGGACCTGTGGGCCGAGATCACCGTCGGCGGCGCGGCGGGCTGGGTCCGGCTGCCCGCACCGGTGACCATGCCCCCGGCCGGGTCGGCCGGGAGACTGCTCCGGGCCGTCCCGTACATCACCGATCGCGGCACCTTCACCGTGCTGGTCTCCGAGCACCGCGCCCTGCGCGCCCTGCGGAGACTTCAGCGGCGGACGTAGAGGTAGACCCAGCCCCCCTGGAACTGCCAGGCGCCGGTCTGCACGAACGCGCCGTGCTGCACCAGCTGCTCCTTCACCCGGTCCCACCGGCTCTCCGAGGCCGCCGGCGTCCCCCTGCTGTGCACGAAGAAGACCCGGTTCACGCTCTGCAGGCGCTGCGCGAGGGTGGCCGCGTCCACGTCGATGCCGTTGAAGTTGCCGGCCGTGACCGGGTCGGTCTTCAGCGCGACGTCGAGGAGGTTCTTGTACGCGGCGGGGTAGGCGGCGTTGACCCTGCGGTACTGGATGTGGTGGTAGACGATCGCGTCGCCCGGCTGTTCGTGCGTGGCCAGGATGCTCGCCAGTTTGCGCAGGTCATCTGCCCTGCCGGACTTGGAACGTACGCCGATCTGCGCCTGCGTCACCATGACCACCAGGAGGGCGACCCCGATCGGCAGGGCCGGGCGCCAGGGGATCCGGCTGAGCCCGTACGCGGTCAGCAGCGACACCGCCGGAATGCAGTACAGCACGTACCGGAAGATGTAGAAGGGGTGCACGAACGAGGCCGTGATCAGGATCAGCGGCGGGAGCACCGCCCACGGCAGCGCCACCCAGCGGAGATCGGCGCCCCCCGACGGCCGGGCCGGCCGCAGCAGGCCGACCGCGCACAGGGCGATCACCGGCAGGGTGGTGAGCAACCGGCCCGCCCCGGTCAGCGACTCGACCAGCACCCGGAAGTCGGCGACGGTCGGCTTGAGCAGCCAGGAGACCTGGGCGTCCTGGGTCTGGGAGAACAGCCCGAACGGCAGGAGGACCGCCACGGCGGCACCCGCCGCGATCGGCCAGCTCCGCTTCCGGCCGCCCGGCGAGACCCACCAGGTCACGGCGTGCGCGGCGAGCAGCAGCAGGGTGAACAGGTGCATGAACCCGAGCAGCGCCACGACCACGCCGTACCAGGCGTAGGACCGCCGGTCGCCTCGTTCCAGCGCCCGGACCAGGAGCAGCGTCGCAAGGACCGCCAGCATCGCGCACAGGGCGTAGGAGCGGGCCTCCTGGGCGAACCGGGTGATCACCGGGTTGCTCAGCCCGAGGAGCAGCCCCGCCGCGACGCCGACGGCCGTCCCGGCCAGGCGCCGGCCGAGGACGGCGATGAGGCCCGCGGTGGCCGCGATCGCCAGCGCGGACGGCAGACGGACCGCGACGGCCCCCGTACCGAGCACCGAGGTCACCAGGTGCATGATCAGGTAGTAGAGGCTGTGCACCGAGTCGACGTGGGTGAGCATCCTCAGCAGGTCGCCCAGTGGCCGTCGCGACGCGCTGATGGTGGCCGCCTCGTCCCGCCACAGGGCGGGTGTCCCGATCCGGTACAGGCCCGCCACCAGGGCGACGGCGGCGGGAACCAGCGGCACCAGCCAGTCCTGCGGCCGGCGGGCCCGGGCGAACTCGGTGGAGAGGCCGTCCGGCGGGACGGTGTGGATGTTTGTGGCCAAGTGCTCGTCGCTCTCCAGATGGCAGCCCTGTCAGGAAGGGCAAATATGCTGTGCGGTCAAAGCCTTGAAAGTGTATCCAGCACATAGCGAACGGGTGCGATGTGGCCAATGTCGGGCTGGTCGAACGAGAGCTGGATGAGCGGATACCGCCCCTCCGGCGGCTGCGGCCGCACATAGCACTCCTTTGTCTACTCATCGTAGCCGTTACGCTACGTATGGTGACGGTCCTCGGGTACCCGAGTCCCGTCTGGTTCGGCGGCGACTCGAACACCTATGTGAAGGCCTCGCTCAACTTGGTGCCGTCGCTGGCGCGGCCCAGCGGCTACTCAGTGTTCCTATGGTTGATGCGCCCGTTGGGCAGCCTCATCGCGGTGATCGTCGTCCAGCATCTGTTCGGGCTGGCCACCGGCGTGCTGGTGTACGCGCTGGTATGGCGTTTCACCCGGCGGGCATGGCTCGGCTGCCTGGCCGCGGCGCCCGTACTCCTGGACGCCTTCCAGATCCAGCTCGAGCACCAGCTGATGGCCGACGGGCTGTTCATCTTCCTGGTCGTGGCGGCCTTCACCATCGCCCTGTGGCGGCCCCGCCCCAGCTGGAAGATGGCTGCGGCGGCCGGTGCGCTGCTGGCCTGCGCGGCGCTCTGCCGGACGGTCGGGATGCCGCTGCTCGTCCTGATGGCGCTCTGGCTGGTGATCACCCGCACCGGCTGGCGGCCGGTGGCCGCCGCCGTCGTGGCATTCGCGATCCCGGTCCTCGGGTACGGGTTCTGGTTCCAGTCCGCGCACCACACCTTCGGGCTGGCCAGGGCCGACTCGGTCTGGCTGTACGGCCGGACCGCCGACTTCGCGAACTGCGCGAAGATGAAGCCGCGCCCGGCACTGCAGAAGCTCTGCGTGCCCAAGGAGCCCGACGCGTCCGCGGCCTGGTCGGTGCTGTGGGGTCCGCACTCCGCGCTGTGGGAGATCCCGCACGGCTACACCGGGGTGGAGGCCAACAAACTGGCCGGCGAGTTCGCCTGGCTGGCGATCAAGACGCAGCCCGGTGACTACGCGCGGGTCGTCGTACGCGACACGTTCCGGGCGTTCGCCTGGGGCCGCTCGCCCTACCCCAACGCCGACACGATGCACGACTACACCTTCGCCGCCGCGGCCGACCCGCTCACCACACCCGAGAGCGCGACCGTCCAGTGGTATGACAGGTCACCCGCCGATCCGCACGCGGCCGGGCCGTTCGCCGGCTGGATGACCGGTTACCAGAGCTGGGCCTACCTGCCAGGCCCCCTGTTCGGCGTGATCATGCTGATCGGACTGGCCGGGATGATCATGAGGAGGTCGCTGCGCAATCCGGCGCTGCCGCTCTGGCTCTCCGCCCTGGCCCTGCTGGTCGTGCCCGCCGCGACCGCTGACTTCGACTACCGCTACGTCCTCCCGGCCGTCCCGCTGGCCTGCCTCGCCGCCGCCCTGGCATGGTCGCGCCGACCCTGCCTGCCCGCTTCCATGATCAGTTCGGCAACGGATCGGTGAAGGTCGCGGCAGGCTGATCCAGTCAGGACGAGAAGACGCGGTCTACGACGCGGGCGGCGGCCTTCCCGTCGTCCAGGGGACAGAAACGGTCGATGAAGGCGTCGTAGGCCTTCTGGTACGAGGCGGAGACCGAGTCGATCGAGCGGATCGCCTCGATGAGGGCGTCCGAGGTCTCCAGCAGCGGGCCGGGGGCCTCGGACTCGAAGTCGAAGTAGAAGCCCCGCAGCTTGTCCCGGTAGTGCGGCAGGTCATAGGTGTAGAAGAGCTGCGGTTTGCGGGTGTTGGCGAAGTCGAACATCACCGACGAGTAGTCGGTGACCAGCACGTCGGTGATCAGGAAGAGCTCGGAGATGTCCGGGTAGAGCGACACGTGGTGGACCAGCTCGTGCTCGGGTGGTCCGTCCACCACATTGGGATGGACCCTTACCAACAGGACATGATCGTCGCCGAGCACCGCCGCGAAACGGGCGAGGTCGATGCGCCAGTCCAGCTTGTAGTGGCCTCGGCGGTAGTACTGGTCGTCGCGCCAGGTCGGCGCGTACAGCACGACCTTCTTGCCGGGCGGGATGCCGATCGCGGCCCGGACGGACGCGGCCCGAGCGGGGGCGTCGGCGCTGTAGAGCACGTCGTTGCGCGGGTACCCCGCCTCGATGAGCTCGCCCTTGAACCGGAACGCCCGCCGCATGATCTTGGTGCTGAACGGGTTGGGGGACAGCAGGTACGACCATTCGGGTATGGCGGGAGTCTGGGAAGCGGCCTGCTCGGCCTTGTGGAGGCTGGGGGGGGAGTAGGCGAAGTGGACCTCCTTGACGTCCTTGCCGATCTTCTTCAGCGGGGTCCCGTGCCAGGTCTGCAGCACGACCTGGTCGGGGTGGCGCTGGAACCAGTCGCCGAACCTGTGGTTGATCACGATGTAGCGGGAGCTCGCCACCGCCTCGTGCCACTCCTGCCCGTACAGGCGCACCTCCCGGGCCGACGAGGGGAGCAGCACCTGGCCGTCGGAGACCGCCCAGAGCAGTTCCAGGTCGCAACCTCGCCGCACCAGCTCCTCGTGGATCGCCCGGGGATTGTCGGCGTACTGCCTGCCGTTGAAGGACGAGAACAGCACCGCGTCGCGCAGCCCGGTCCTGGCCACGTTGCGGCGGGCCTCCTCGCGCAGCCTGCTGCCCGCCTTGCGTTCCTCGGGCATCAGGTTCGAGGTCACCCGGAGGGTCAGACGGTCGGGACCGCCGTTGGCCGTGTAGCCGCGCAGCGCCACCTCCGCGTGCTGCGGGAGTACCTCGGCGGCCACGTCGAGGGCCTGGCCCCTGGGCGGGCGGAACAGCACGTCCCAGGAGCCGGCGAACAGCGGCAGGGCGCCCGCGACGGTGGGGACCGCCGCCAGCGGGAGCGACGCCCGCAGCTCGCCGTCGAAGGTCATCGGGAAGACGTGGCTCTTGGCCAGTTGCCGGTTGCGCAGCACGATCTCGCCCTCCGACCAGACGGGATGGCGCCCGCGCAGGACGAGGGTGCCGTCCTCGCGGAGCCCGCAGCCGGTGAGGGTGAGCCGTGCGGTCCGTACGGTCAGGCGCAGATAACCGCCGGGGCCGGCCGACGCGACGGCCTCCTGGGTGCCGGTGAGCTGCCGGACGGCGGGCACCTCGTCGGCCGTCACCAGCGGGACCTGGATGTCGCCGAGGAGCACGGCGAAGTCCCAGTGCCGGGTGTCGGAGCCGGTCGGGGTCGTACCGCCGAGCAGCTCGAGCGCCACGGCCGCGGTGAACCCGCCGCCCTCGACGGTCTCGACCGGCACCGGTACGACGACGTCGTCCTGGACGAGGCGCAGTACGGACACCTCCGAGGTGGCGATCCCGGAGACGACGAGGGTGTCGCCGGCCCAGTCCAGGGCCACCGCGCGGGCCCGCACGGTCTCGACCCGGAGCCGGAACGCGCCGCCGGAGATGGCGGGGACGATCCGTACGTCCTCCGAGACATAGTGGTGGGGCGGCTCGTACTTGCCGCCGCCGAGCGCCCGGCCCCGGTAGACCCCGGAGCTGAACATCCCCGCCCGTACTTCCCACTCGCCGTCCACCCAGCGCCCGAAGCGACGCAGGCGGCGCGGATCGACCGTGAAGGTGAACCCGGTCCACTGTCCTTTCTTGGCGGACCGCCGGGTCAGTACGGGGACCCTCCGGCGGCCGTGGCGCAGCGCCACGCCCAGCACCGAGGTCCACCGGTGCCGGGCGCTGACGGAGTTGATGACCGCCTCACCTGTGACGGTGAGCCGCCCGCCCTCCCACCGCACCGTGTGCACGCTGCTGCGCAGCGCGACCTCATGGCGGGCCAGGAACACCTGCTTGGGGATCTGGAGCTTGTCGTCCTTCCAGTACGGATAGACGACGTAGCGGCGCAGCGGGTCCCGGCGGATCGCCGGCTTGGTCCGGCTGCGCTCGTACCTGATCACCTTGACCAGTTCGGTGACCAGCCCGCGCTGCGCCAGATGCCACTTCAGCCGGGTGAGCGCCGGCAGCTCCCTGAAGACCCGCGACGGCACCCCCCTCGCGAACTCCGCCGCTGCGACCATGATCTCTTCCCGCTCCTGCGCCGAAGCCTGCGGAAGCGTGTCGAGAATCGCCCGCAGGTCCCCGCCGAGTGCCTCGGCGAGGAACCGGTGGCGCCCCCGCCCCTTGAGCAGGGCCAGTTCCGCAGTGGCGGCGGCGAACGTCACGACTTCTCGCTGAGAAAGACCCTCCGGACCGCCCGTTCCGCGGCTTGACCGTCGTCCCACGGGCAGAACCGGGCCCGGAAGTCGGCCCGGTGCTTGACCGCGGCGTCGCCCCAGGCCGCACCGGTGGTGAAGGCGCGGGCCAGTTCGTCCTCGGTGGTCGCTATGACGCCGGGCGGGAACGAGGTGATATCGAAGTTGACGCCACGGGTCAGGACGTAGGTGTCCCAGTCGTTGGCGAAGATCACGATCGGCCTGTCGTCCAGGTTCGCGTAGTCGAACATAATCGAAGAGTAGTCGGTCAGCAACGCATCGGAGGCGAGACACAGGGCTTCGACAGACGGATGTTCGGACACGTCGATCACTTTCCCGGACGGCCAGTCCGGTTCTGCCACCTTGTAGTAGTAGTGCGCACGCAGCAGCAGCACGTAGTCGGGACCAAGCCGGTCCATGAAGGCCGCGAGATCGAACTGCGGCCGGAAGTCGGCCAGGTAGTCGCGGTGTGTCGGGCAGTACAGGATCGCCTTCTTGCCCCTGGGGACGCCGATCTCGGCGCGGAGCCGCGCCACCTCCTCGGGCGACGACCGGTAGAAGCGGTCGTTGCGCGGGTAGCCGATCTCCAGCATCTCGTACGAGCACGGGAACTCCCGGTCCCACGCCTCACTCATCAGCGGATTGGCGGAGATCAGGAAGTCCCAGCGGTCCGAGCGCTCGATGAGCCTCCTGAAGTCCATGTCGTTGGCGCCGACCGGATGGTCCATCTGGTCAAGGCCCATCTTCTTCAGCGGCGTGCCGTGCTGGGTCTGCAGGTGCACCGTGCCCTTGCGCTTGACCACCTTGTCGGGGAAGTTCACGTTGTTGACGAAGTACTTGGCGCGTGCCAGGACCCGCGCGCACTCCTGGGAGCCGGCGACGACGTACGGGATCCCCTTGGGCACCCTTGCGCCGGGCTTGACCACCCAGACGCCCTTGATCTGCGGGGCGAGGCGCTGGGCCGCCTCGTAGATCGCCGCGGGGTTGCAGGCGTAGCCCCGGTACCAGTACGCCGCGTACACCGCGAGGTTCGGATCGATCGGCCGGCTGCGCTGCAGCCGGTAGTACAGGGCCCTGCCCCTGCGCTTGAGATGCGCGCCGAGCGACACCGCCCGCCGCTTGGCCGCACCCACCTTGCGCCGCGCCGCGATCCGCTGCGCGTTGATCCGGCGCAGCCGGGCGAAGGTCGAGTACGCGTCCCGCTCGATCAGGCGGTACTTGGCGGCGAGCTTCCCCTCATCCGGGGGCGTGTGACCGGCCGGGATGTGCTTGCGGTACAGCTCCGACATCTCGTGGAAGAACGCCGGTTCGTCCTTGCGGGTGACCCGGTCGCCGCGTTCCAGGATGACCAGCAGGTGCCAGATCGTCCGGTCGAACATCAGCGGCTTGTACTGTGCGGCCTCGGGGTGGGCGGCCATGAACGCGAACACCCGCTCGTACTGGGCGAAGGCGTCGAAGTGCTTCTTCCCGGCGGTTCTGGTGATCGCGCCGCGCCGCCGCTGCCGGTAGATGTAGCAGGTCCGGTCCAGCAGGCTGAGCCGCTCGGCGGCCATCAGGATCGGGTACGTGACGTTGAGGTCCTCGTAGAAGCCCGAGCTGAACCGGAGCCCGAGCTCCACCAGGAACTCCCGGCGGATCGCCTTGTTCCACGCCGTCATCATCAGCTGCAGCACGCTCGGGCGCTTGGACAGCTCGAACACCTCCGGCGGCGGCGGCGTGCGGAACAGGTCGTTGATGACGCTCCGCTGGACCTTGCCGTGCCAGTAGCCGCGCGCGTAGTCGAAGATCAGGACGTCCGGCCGGGTCCGCGTGAGCCGGTCGAGGATCGCCTGCACCGCGCCCTCGGTGGCGTAGTCGTCGCTGTCGAAGAACCAGACGTACTCGCCGGTCGCCTGGTCGAGGCCGAAGTTGCGCGCCTCACCGAGCCCGACGTTCTGCTCAAGGTGGAAGACGCGGACCCGGGGGTCTCGCTCGGCGTACTCGTCGAGGATCGCGCCGCACCCGTCCGGGGACCTGTCATCGACGGCGATCACTTCGAGATTGGCGTAGCCCGGCTCGAGGATCGAGTCGAGGCACTGCCTCAGATAGCCCTGTACGCCATGTACGGGAACGATGACGCTCAGGGAAACGTGTTCAGGGCTCATCAAGTAGACCTACGACCTGCCGGATTGTGGTTGACGAGTATACGTGTCAGTGCTTCTTGCTCGGTGCTTCTTGCTCAGGGCTTCCTGCTCAGCAGCCACGAGACGTTCGGCTCGACGATCCACTTGGTGGCGCGACGTACCGGCGTGGAGGCGAGTAGTACCGCAACCATGATCGCCAGCACCGACACCCCGACGATACCGGCGGGGCTCTGCAGCCACGAAGCGTTCATCAGGCCCTGGTACTCGATCGTCTTCAGGATGAGACCGTGCAGCAGGAAGACGTACATCGTCGCACCGCCGAGCGCGGTGAACCGGGTACGACGTCGCGGGATCACGGCGAGGAACGCCGCGCCCATGACCAGACCGAGGGCAAGGACCGCAAACCGGCCCAGCATGCCCATCGAGTTCGAGACCGCCAGATGGTCGTACCCATTCTCGAACTTGAGCCAGGTCGCCCAGATGTGGAAGCCGTGGATCTTCTTGTTGACGTTCACCGAGGCCCAGTAGGCCGCGCCCAGGCCGAGCGCGAGCACGGCAGCGCCGATCCACCGGGCGGACCTGCGGCGGAGCACCGTCAGATGCTCGGGGCGCACGGTGAGGCCCAGGACGAAGAACGGCAGCAGGCCCATCATCCGGGAGACGGTGGACTCCGTGACCATCGGGCTGGCGCCCGCGATCAGCGCCACCGCGACCGCCACGGTCACGGGCCGCCGCAACTGCACCCAGAACGGCGCGGACAGCCGCCAGCCGAGCAGGGCCAGCAGGAACCACATGAGGAACCAGGGCTGGAACCACTCGCCGATCCGGATCTTCGCCAAGGTGTGCAGCACGAAGCCGGAGTTGAGCAGCTTGTGCGGCGGCACGCCGCCCAGGTGGAGCTGGATCCGGTACAGCACGTTGAAGATCACGAACGGCACCGCGACCTGGCCGACCAGGTTGCGCGCCTTGTCCGCGGACCGGGCGTAACCGCGGGAGAAGTAGCCCGTCATGAAGATGAACACTGGCATGTGGAAGGTGTAGAGCAGCAGGTAGAGCGCGCGCGTGTAGACGTCGTGGGTGTAGTAGTTCGCCCACACGTGGCCGAGCACCACCAGCACGATGGCCAGGAACTTCGCGTTGTCGAAGTAGGGGTCGCGCCCGGTCTCCGGCGTGGCCCCGGTGGCGCGCTGTTGTTCGGGCACGCGCACGGGGGCGGGGAGTGTGTCGGCCATGGCTCCGGGAGGGGGGAGGCGGTGAATTCAGCCGAGCCTACCGAGTGCCTGGGGCATTTGGGTTGAGATGTGGTTACCGTTCCATGTGAGTGGTGTTCAGGGCGCTTGCACCTTGCAGATGTTGTCGGTGGCCTTGATCTCGCCCTGGAGCGCCGGGATGGGGATGGACTTCTTCGCGGCGCCCTTGAGGCCGGTCCAGTCCGTGCCGAGGACCAGGTCGACCACGCCGGCGCTGCCGCCGCCCCCTGCCGCGGTCTTGCCGCCGGGGACCAGCGCGGCGAGTGTGGCGGCCTGCTGGTCGGCCCCGCTCGCGTACAGCACGCGGGTGGTCGTGCCCATGCTCGGCGTTCCGTTGCCCACCCTGACCACGACGAAGCCCTGGGCGGTGAGCAGGTCCTTGACCCGTAGCGCCTGGCCGGGGATGCCGCTGGCATTGAAGACCCGTACCTTCACCTGGCTCGCGGGGATCTTGGCGGGGGCCTTCGCTCCGGTCGTGGTGGCCGGAGCGGGCTCGTTCGGAGCGGTCTTGTCGTTGCGGATCGCGGTGAAGAAGTCGTCGGCGGCCGGCTGCCGCAGCGCCACCCGGTTGATGTCGGGGGCGTAGCCGCCCCATGGCACGGTCACGAACCGGACCTTGCCCGCGGTCATCCCCTGCAGGCCCTGCCCGACCTTGGCCATCGACAGCGCGTCGAAGCCCTTGTCGGTGGTCAGTGACTTGGTGGCCGCGTTGAGCAGCTTCCACATCTTGGCGACATCGGTCAGCGTGCCCGCCGACAGGGCCTTCTTGGCGACCGAGCCGAGGAACTGCTGCTGGCGCTTGATCCGGCCCAGGTCGGAGCCGTCGCCGATGCCGTGCCGGTCCCGCACGTAGGCGAGCGCCTGCTCGCCCTTCAGCAGGTGCTTGCCCTTGCTGAGGTTGAGGCCGGAGTTCTTGTCGTGCACGCTCTGGGGCAGGCAGATCTCGACGCCGCCCAGCGCGTCCACCACGCCCTTGAAGCTGGTGAAGTCGACCTGCAGGAAATGGTCGATGCGGATGTTGCTGATGCCCTCGATGGTCTTGATGGAGCAGCTCGCGCCGCCGATGGTGAACGCGGAGTTGATCATCCCGACGGACTGGGCTGCCGACGTGCCCCCGGTCCTGAGCCGGCAGGACGGGATCGGGACCATCAGGTCGCGCGGAAAGCTGATGCCCATCGCCTGGCCGCCGCCCGGCGACAGGTGCAGCAGGATCATCGTGTCCGAGTGCGCCGGGTCGTTCTTCATGCCCGCGCCGTACTTTGCGTTGGCGCCCGCACGGGAGTCGGTGCCGAGCATCAGGATGTTGAGGGCGCTGTTGAGCTTCTTCGGCCGGTTCGTGCCGATGTTGGCGGTGACATCCTCATGGTGGATGTTGCCCTGAAGCTGGAGGTACCCGGCGTACGCCACGAGAGAGACCGCGACCATGATCACCGAGAGGCCGATGGAGATCCAGCCGATGATCCGCCAGCCACGGCGGCGCTCCGGCCCTTGGTCGCTGTCGTCAATGTAATCGACGTACAAGACATTGTTGCTCATCGGCTCCACTAACGTCGGCCCAACGACTTTAGGTCAGGCAAGGCGATGCACGGAGCCGGACGAGGTCTCCCCGGCCACCGCGGTGACATGCTCCACCGAGATGCGGCGCTCCAAAAGAACTTTGTCGAGGTTTCGACAGATTATGACTGATCCACCAGCCGCTATTGGCGCGATCAGCCCAGCTAGAAGCCCGCTGAGTGTGGTGAATCGCATGTCAACCAGAACACGGCTTCGCGCGTCAAGACCCCAGTCGGTGGCTGCCTGGGTGCCCTGCCGCACCAGTTCCGTACCCGAAAGTGTGGTCTTTGTCACACTGCCGGTTTCCGTGATCAGCGCGGGCGCGTCCGGGTCGATCGGGACGTACGGCGCGAACCGGTCACCGTACGACCGCACCTCCAGTGCATAGTCGACCACACCGGGTGGGCACATCTGAAGAGGCGCGCCCAGCGCGTGCAGGGACAGCCCCACGGTCTCCCGGCCCGCGAGCCGTACGGCCGCCATCGGCTCTTCGGCGACGACCTCGGCCGTCACCCCGGCGGACCAGCAGGCGAAGAGCCAGACCGCGGTCTGCCAGTGCGGGGGCAGGGCCAGCGTGGCCGTCTCGCCCGGCTCGGCGTCGAGCCCGTCCACGAGCAGGTTCGCCGTCTTGGCCACCCAGTTGTCGAAGGTCTTGGCGGAGAACTCCACCCGCTCCCCGGAGGCGTCGTCGTAGAACGTGACGAGCGGGCGGGCGGGCTCGGCGGCCACCACGTTCCTGAGCAGGTCGGCAGGGACCAGGGTGCTGTGACGCATGGTCGGCAACCCTATGCGGGACGAGGTGATCGGCAGGGGACGATACGCTCCAGGATTTGATGGACAATCATGGCCCCGCCCGCGCCCTCGCGCGGCTCACCGTAGCCCCGGCCCTCCTGCTGATGGCCTGGCTGGTGGTTTCGCTGCCCCTGCTGATGGCGGGCTTGTTCCGCATCGGCCCCGCGCTGGCGCTGTTCGTGCCGGTCGCCGCCCTCGCCCTCATCCTCGGTTTCCGGGGCACCACCTCCCGAGCCATGCTGGAGAAGATCCGGTACCCGGCCTCCTGGTGGGTGGTCATCGGCGTGGCCGCGGTGACCATCGGTTTCCTGGTGT
The DNA here is from genome assembly GCA_025964615.1 of Actinomycetes bacterium. Lineage (GTDB taxonomy): Bacteria > Actinomycetota > Actinomycetes > Streptosporangiales > Streptosporangiaceae > RYN-227. The sequence continues at coordinate 4,069 of JAOPYM010000488.1, read as the reverse complement.
TCGAGCTGATCATGAACTCGGAGCAGATCGTGGTGCGCCGCGACCCTGCGTCGTACTTCCAGTTCGCGACCTGGCTGACCGACCACGGATACCTGCCGATCCCGCAGAGCCTGTCGGCCTTCGGCGGGACCGACCCGGCGCTGGGTTTCGACAGCCCCGCGTTCTACCAGGTGGGCACGTCGATCGTCCCGCAGTTCATGGCGGGCTGGCCGCTGGTCATGGCGCTGGGCGGCTGGATCGGCGGAAGCGGCGCGATGCTGGCCATGGGCCCGATTGTCGGCGCCCTGGCCGTGATGTCCTTCGGCGGGCTCACCGCGCGCCTCGTCGGCCCCCGCTGGGCCCCGCTGGGCGCCCTGGCGCTGGCGATCACGCTGCCGATGCAGTACGTCTCGCGCACCACGTTCAGCGAGCTCCCGGCGATGGTGCTCTTCTTCGGCGGCCTCTCGCTCCTGCACGACGTGCGGGAGCTCCAGGGCGAGGCCGACCAGCCGCCGTGGAAGGAGCCGGTGCGGGTCCGGGCCTTCCTGGCCGGGCTGGCGCTCGGCCTGATCGTGCTGGTCCGCATCGACGGGATACGGGACATCCTGCCGGTCGTGGTGTTCGCCGGCCTGCTGATCGCCCGCCGCCGCCGTACCGGCCTGCCGCTCTTCCTCGGCCTGGCGATCGGTACCGCGGCCGGGCTGGTCGAGGGCAACGTGCTCTCCGCTCCGTACCTGACGTACCTGAGCGGCTCGCTCAAGCCGCTGATGCTGATGGCGGAGGTCCTGGTGGCCGCGACGGTGCTGATGGTCACCGTGCTGCTCTGGCCGGTCACCGGGGACCCGCTACGGCGGTTCGGCACCTGGGTGGCCAGGTCCCGGATCCCCGATCTGGCGGCGCTCGGCACGATCGCGCTGATGATCCTTTTCGCGGTACGGCCGTACATCCACAAGGACTTCCGGGTCCCGCTCAGCCCGGACGACCTGGCGAACGCCTACTACGTGCAGAACGTCCAGAGGGTCACCCACATCCCGCTGGAGTGGGGCCGCCAGTACACCGAGCTGAGCCTCTACTGGGTGGTCTGGTACATCGGCCTGCCCGCGCTCCTGCTCGGTACCCTGGGGGCCGCGCTCATGGTCCGCCGGCTGCTGCGCCGCAGGTCACTCGAATGGACGCTGCCGTTCGCACTGATCGCGTGGACGACCGTCACCACGCTGGTCCGGCCCGGCATCACCCCTGACCACCCGTTCGCCTCCCGGCGGCTGATCTCGGTGGTGATCCCCGGGTTGCTGCTGCTGGCCGTGTGGGCGCTGGCCTGGTGCGTCCGCAGGTTCCGGCGGCTCGGGTACGGACGGCGGGCGACCGGGATCGCCGCGATCGCCGGGGCGCTGCTGGTCCTGGTGCCGATCGCGAAGGAGTCCTTCCCGCTGATGTTCGTCAAGACCGAACAGGGCGAGCTGGCCGAGGTCGCCACGCTCTGTTCCAAGATCGGCAATACCGCCTCGGTGCTGTTCGTCGAGAGGTCGACGGCGGACAAGTTCTCCCAGGTCGTCCGGGGCATGTGCGCAGTGCCGACCGCGCGGGTCACCCCGCCGCCCGGATCCGGCGTCGCCACCCAGGCCGACGTACAGCGGATCATCGCCAAGATCGAGGCAGCGGGCCGGCGGCCGGTGATCCTCGGCGCCAGCGCCTCTGACGTGGCGCCCTATGGCCAGGCGCAACCCGGTCTGCACATTCGGACCCGGCAGGATGGACGTACGCTGGTGAATGCCCCGTCAGCCACCTGGCGGCTGGACCTGCAGGTCTGGATGTCGGTCCCTCTCAGCGGAGGCTGACCACATTATGTCCCAAGGGCGAGTATTCTCACGCCCCGTGAGTACCGAGCCCGTGCATGTCACGATTGTCCTGCCCTGTTACAACGAGCAGGACCATGTCATCGACGAAGTCGAACGCATCTGCAAGGCGATGGATGCGAGCGGCCATACCTATGAGCTGATGGCCGTCGACGACAAGTCGACCGACGGCACCCTGGCACGGCTTTACGAGGCCGCCCCAAACTACCCGAACATGAAGGTCGTCCCCTTCCAGCACAACAGCGGGTCGGGAACGGTCCGCCGGATCGGGTCCCAGCAGGCCCGCGGCGACATCGTCGTCTGGACCGACGCCGACATGACGTACCCGAACGAGCGCATCCCCGAGCTGGTCGACATCCTGGACAAGGACCCGGCCGTGGACCAGGTCGTCGGTGCCCGTACCACCGAGGAGGGCACCCACAAGGCCCTCCGGGTGCCCGCCAAGTGGGTGATCCGCAAGATCGCCGAGAAGCTGTCCGACTCGTCGATCCCGGACCTCAACTCCGGCCTGCGGGCGTTCCGGCGTGAGGTGTCGCTGCCGTACCTGCGGCTATTGCCCCCCGGCTTCTCCTGCGTGACCACGATCACACTGGCCTTCCTGTGCAACCAGCACCCGGTGCAGTACCTCCCGATCGACTATGCCAAGCGGGCCGGCACGTCGAAGTTCCACTTCACCAAGGACGCCTACCGCTACATCCTTCAGGTGCTGCGGATGATCATGTACTTCAACCCGCTGCGGGTCCTGATGCCGGTGGCGCTCTGGCTGCTCGGCATCGGCGTGGTGAAGGCGATCGTGGACCAGGTCCGGCAGCCGTTCTACCTGCCGAGCAACACCGTCCTGATCTTCGTGACCGGGATGATCATCGGCTCCATGGCGCTGCTCGCCGACCTGATCGTCCGCTCCCGGGACGACTGATGAGGATCGCGCTGGTGGGCCCGGCCTTCCCGTACAAGGGGGGCGGCGCCCATCACACCATGGAGCTCGCACATGCGCTGGCGGGCGCGGGGCACACCGTCACCCTGGAGTCCTGGAAGGCCCAGTACCCGTCCTTCCTGTACCCGGGGCAGCAGACGATCTCCGCGCCCGAGGGCACGCCCTTCCCTGACACCCGGCACTCGCTGTCCTGGCGGCGGCCCGACGGGTGGCTGGCCTGCGGGCGGCGGCTGCGCTCCTGCGACCTGGTGATCCTCGCGGTGCTCTCGCCCGTCCAGGTGCCCGCCTACCTGGGCATCCTGCGCGGGCTTGGGCGCCGCACCCGGGTGGTCGCGCTGGTGCACAACGTGCTGCCGCACGAGCGCAAGCCCTATGACGTACCGCTGATGAAGGCCCTACTCAAGCGGGTCGACGGTGTCCTCGTGCACTCGGCGGACCAGGCCGCACTGGCCGCGACGCTGACGCCGCGCCCGGTGCTCGTCGCCGACATGCCGCCGCACCTGCCCGATCCCGGCTCGCGAGTCCCCGGCTCGCAGCCGCAGGAACCGCTGCGGAGGCTCCTGTTCTTCGGGATGGTACGGCCCTACAAGGGCCTTGACGTGCTGCTGAGGGCCTTGGCGGCGTCCGGCCGGGACGATGTCTCCCTGACGGTCGCCGGGGAGTTCTGGGGCGGTCTCGACGAGACCCGGGCCCTCATCACCTCGCTGGGCCTGTCCGCGCGGGTGGACCTGCGGCCGGGATACCAGCCGGCCGACGAGATGCCCGCGCTGTTCGCCTCGGCGGACGCGCTGGTGCTGCCCTACCGGTCCGCCACCGCTTCGCAGAACGTGTGGGTGGCCTTCGAGTACGGGCTGCCGGTGATCGCTACCCGGGTGGGGGACTTCGCGACCCAGGTACGGGACGGTGTCGACGGCCTGCTGGCAGACCCCGGCGACGTGCCCTCGCTGGCCTCGGCCATCGACCGGTTCTACGAGCCGGGCGAGCCCGGACGCCTCAGTAAGAGCGTGACCCGGGTGGACCCCGCCCCCCAGTGGGCCGCCTACCTCAAAACCCTGCTGTCCCGTTGACCCGTGGCGTTTCCCGCACCTTCCGGAGTTCGGGTGCGGGAAACGCCACGAGTCAACGCAGGTGTGAGACGTGGGTGTGGCTGTGTCTCAGAGGTGCTCTTCGATGAGCTTGAGGAGCTGGCGCTTGGGCTTGGCGCCGAGGATCTGGGTGACGACCTCGCCGTTGACGTAGAGGTTGAGGGTCGGGGCGCCCAGGACGCCGTACTTGGACGGGGTGATCGGGTTCGCGTCGATGT
>JAOPYM010000468.1 GCA_025964615.1 Actinomycetes bacterium | reverse complement strand
CGTCGTCGCCGAGCATCAGGCAGTACGCCGCGAGGTCGGCGTGGTCGATCCCCTCGGGAACGGTGGTGTCGATTCCGTCGAGCGGGGCGGTGAACCCGGTGCCGTAGGCCCACCGGGCGTCGTTCTCCTCGGTGATCGCCTCATAGACGTTGTCGAAGGCCATGGTGACCTCAGATCCCCGGGACTTCGTCGGGGATTTCGTAGAACGTGGGGTGCCGGTAGACCTTGTCGCCGCTGGGCGCGAAGAACGGGTCCTTCTCGTCCGGGCTGGAGGCGGCGATGTGCTTGGCCCTGACCACCCAGATGCTGACGCCCTCGTTGCGCCGGGTGTAGAGGTCGCGTGCGTTGCGCAGGGCCATCTCGTCGTCGGGGGCGTGCAGAGATCCGACATGGACGTGGTTCAGTCCCCGCCTGCCCCTGATGAACACCTCGTACAGCGGCCAGTTCATGCGACGGCCTCCTTGGCGGCGTAGGCTTCGGCGGCCTCCCGGACCCAGGCGCCGTCCTCATGCGCGGCCCGGCGTTGTGCGATCCGCTGGGCGTTGCACGGGCCGTTGCCAGCGATGACCTGCTTGAACTCGGTCCAGTCGACCTCGCCGAAGTCGTACCTGCCCCGTTCCTCGTTCCAGCGCAGGACGGGGTCGGGGAGGGTGACCCCGAGTGCCTCGGCCTGCGGTACGGCCAGGTCGACGAAGCGCTGGCGCAGTTCGTCGTTGGTGTGCCGCTTGACCCGCCAGGCCAGCGACTGGGCGGTGTTGGGCGACTCGGCGTCGGGCGGGCCGAACATCATCAGGGACGGCCACCACCAGCGGTCGGTGGCGTCCCGCACCATCCGGCGCTGTCCGTCCGTGCCGCGCATCATGGTCATCAGCAGTTCGTAGCCCTGCCGCTGGTGGAACGACTCCTCCTTGCAGATCCGGATCATGGCGCGGGCGTACGGGCCGTACGAACTGCGGCAGAGCGGTACCTGGTTGCAGATCGCGGCGCCGTCCACCAGCCAGCCGATCACCCCCACGTCGGCGAACGTCAGCGCGGGATAGTTGAAGATCGAGGAGTACTTCTGCTTCCCGCTGATCAGCCGCTCGGTCAGGTCCTCGCGGTCGACCCCGAGGGTCTCGGCGGCCGAGTAGAGGTAGAGCCCGTGCCCGGCCTCGTCCTGCACCTTCGCGAGCAGGATCGCCTTGCGCCGCAGCGACGGCGCCCGCGTGATCCAGGTACCCTCCGGCTGCATGCCGATGATCTCTGAGTGGGCGTGCTGGGAGATCTGCCGGATCATCGTCGCGCGGTAGCCGTCGGGCATCTCGTCCCGGGGCTCGATCCGCTGGTCCCTGGCGATGATCTCCTCGAAGGACCCGGTCATTTCGCCACCAGCGTGAGGACGTCGTACTTGGCGACCGAGGAGCCGTCCTGCTTGGTGACGTCGGCGTCCCACCGGACCTCGCCGTAGTCGGCCCCCTCGCGCGGGCTGATCTGCTTGGCGGTCAGCGTGACCGTCAGCTCGTCGCCGGGGAAGACCGGGCTGAGGAACCGCAGGTTCTCCAGCCCGTAGTTGGCCAGCACCGGCCCAGGTTCGGGCGAGACGAACAGCCCGGCCGCGAAGGACACCACCAGGTAACCGTGGGCCACCCGCCCGCCGAAGAACGGGTTGGCCTTGGCGGCCTCCTCGTCCAGGTGGGCGTAGAAGGTGTCTCCGGTGAACTCCGCAAAGTGCTCGATGTCGGCCATGGTCACCGCCCGCGGCCCGGCCACGACGGTGTCGCCGACGCGGAGCTCCGCCAGGTTCTTCCTGAACGGATGCACGCCCTCGAAACGCGGGGCCCCCGCAACCCAGCGTCCGGTCAGCGCGGTGAGCATCGACGGTCCCGCCTGTACGGCGGTGCGCTGCATGTGGTGCACAACGCCGCGGATGCCGCCCAGCTCCTCGCCACCGCCGGCCCGGCCGGGACCGCCGTGCACCAGCGCGGGCATCGGCGAGCCGTGCCCGGTCGACTCCCCCGCGTCCTCTTGGTTGAGCACCAGAAGGCGGCCGTGCCAGGGTGCGACGCCGAGAACGACCTCACGGGCGAAGTCCGGGTCGGCGGTGACCACCGATCCGGCCAGGCTGCCGTGCCCGCGTGCGGCGAGCTCGATCACCTGGTCGGCCGAGTCGTACGCCATGAGGGTACTGACCGGCCCGAACGCCTCGATCTCATGCGGCTGCGGCCTGTCGTTCGAGGCTCGCAGCAGGATGGGCGACATGAACGCGCCCCGGTCGGCATCGGCGTCCACGACGTCCACCCGGTCGGGGTCACCGAAGACCACCTCACCGGCGTCGATCAGGGACTTCAGGGCGCCGCGCACCTCATCGCGCTGGGCGAGACCGGCGAGCGGCCCCATCCGTACCTCCGGATTCGCGGGGTTGCCGACGGTCACCCCGGCCAGCCGTTCACGGGTGGCGTCAGCGACCGCGTCGAGGAACGGCGAGGGCACGAGTGCGCGGCGGATCGCGGTGCACTTCTGCCCTGCTTTCACCGTCATCTCGGTGACAAGCTGCTTGACGAACAGGTCGAACTCGGGTGTTCCCGGCGACGCGTCGGGGCCGAGGATCGAGCAGTTCAGCGAGTCGGCCTCGGCGTTGAAGCGCACCGAACGGCCCGTCACCACGGGATGCGAGCGGAGCAGCCGGGCCGTGGAGGCGGAGCCGGTGAAGCCGACCAGGTCCTGCTCAGTGAGGTGGTCGAAGAGATCACCGACGGAACCGCAGACGAACTGCACGGTGCCCTCGGGCAGGAGGCCGGATTCGACGATGAGCTCGACCAGCCTGGCGGTCAGGTACGCCGTCTGGCTCGCGGGCTTGATCAGGGTCGGCACGCCGGCCAGGAAGGCCGGTGCCAGCTTCTCCAGCGGCCCCCAGACCGGGAAGTTGAACGCGTTGATCTGCACGGCGACGCCGCGCAGCGGTGTGCACAGGTGCTGGGCGACGAAGGTGCCGCCCTTGCCCAGCGGCTCCACATCGCCGTCGAGCAGCAGGGTGTCGTTGGGCAGCTCGCGCTTGCCCTTGCTCGCGTAGGCGAGCAGCACGCCGATACCGCCGTCGACGTCGAACCTGCTGTCGCCGAGCGTCGCGCCGGTGCGGGTGGAGAGGGCGTAGAGCTCATCGCGGTGCTCGCGGAGGTACGAGCCGAGAGCCTTGAGCAGCGACGCCCGCTGGTGGAAGGTCAGCTCCCGCAGCACCGGGCCACCGATGCGGCGGCCGTAGGCGAGGGCGCCCGCCATGTCGACGCCGGTCGAGGAGATCCGGGCGACCTCCTTCCCCGTGACGGCGTCCCGCAGCGGCATGCCCTCATCGGGCGCCACCTGCCAGGAACCGGAGACGTAGCTGCCCAGCGGAGCCATCGCCGACCTCCCCTAATTACCGACCAATCATTCAGTAAATACTAACCCGGAATCCCCAGCAGGAGGAAGCCGGTCATACTCGACAATGTGACGATCTCTCAGCGGCCACGGCGCGGGCGCCCGGGGTATGACCTGGAGTCCCTGCTCGGGGTTGCCGTCACGGTCTTCAACGAGCGCGGGTACGAGGCCACCACCATGGAGGATCTCGCTCGCCGGCTCGGCATCACCAAGTCGGCGATCTACCACCACGTGAGCGGCAAGGACCAGCTCCTCCGCCTGGCGATCGACCGGGCACTCGACGGGCTCTTCGAGGTCGCCGCGCGGGCGCAGGCCTCCGGCGGGCCCGCCATCGACCGGCTGGAGCACCTGCTCCGGGGCAGCGTCGCCGTGCTGGCCGACCGGTTGCCGTTCGTGACGCTGCTGCTGCGGGTACGCGGCAACACCGAGGTCGAGCGGAACGCCCTGGCCCGGCGCCGGGAGTTCGACCACCTGGTCGCCGATCTGGTCCGGCAGGCGGAGGCCGACGGCGACATCCGCCCCGACGTCGACCCCGCAGTCATCGCCAGGCTGCTGTTCGGCATGGTCAACTCGCTCATCGAGTGGTACCGCCCACAGGCCGAGGGCTCAGCCGACCTCGCCGACGCCGTCTGCGCCATCGCCTTCCACGGCCTGCGAACCTCTCGTTGACTCGTGGCGTTTCCCGCACCTTTTCTTCAAACGGTGCGGGAA
>JAOPYM010000463.1 GCA_025964615.1 Actinomycetes bacterium | reverse complement strand
GCTCTGCCCGCTTTGAACGCACGGGCGGGTGGCAATGATGTGCGGGTGGATGTCCGACGTGGGCCCGTGGCGCCGACGTCTCTGATGAGAGGCACCGCACAGGTGCCGGCCGAGAGGAGAGATCATGAAGTACATGATCATGCTGTACGGCTCGCAGGAGGACTACGACGCCATGGCCGGGAAGGCCACCGGCAGGCCGGCCCTGGCCCCGGAGGACTTCGCGCCGATGCACGCGTTCATGGAGTCGTTCAACAACGACCTGGTGGAGTCCGGGGAGTTCGTCGACGCCCACGGCCTGGCAGCCCCTGTCCACGCCAGGAGAATCCAGTTGCAGAACGGCGTTCCGGCCGTGACGGACGGGCCGTATCCGGAAACGCAGGAGGTCCTCGCCGGCTACACGATCGTCGAATGCGAAAGCTTCGATCGGGCGACCGAGATCGCCGCCCGGCTGGCGAGCTGCCCGAGCCCGGGCGGTATCTTCTCCGACGGCTTCGCGGACGTACGGCCCATCCTCGATGGCCGGGCGGACCTGGACCTCTGATCGCCGCCGTGCCCGACACCGAGCTCGAGGACCTGCTGCGCCGGCTGGCTCCGCAGGTCCTCGGCGCGGTGGTACGGCGGTACGGGCATTTCGGCACCGCCGAGGACGCGGTGCAGGAGGCGCTGCTCGCGGCGGCCACCCAGTGGCCGGGGGAGGGTATTCCGGACAACCCGCGAGGCTGGCTGATCACGGTCGCCTCGCGCAGGCTGACCGACCTGCTGCGCAGTGAGCAGGCGCGCCGGCGCCGTGAGGACACCGTCACCAGGTGGATGCTGCCCGGCCAGTGGCTGGCACCCGCCGCCGACGGGCCGCGATCGGAGTCCGACGACACGCTCATCCTGCTGTTCATGTGCTGTCACGCCTCGCTGTCGCCGGCCTCGCAGATCGCGCTCACCTTGCGGGCGGTCGGCGGTCTGACCACTGCGGAGATCGCCCGTGCGTTTCTCGTGCCGGAGGCCACCATGACCCGGCGCATCAGCCGGGCCAAGCAGCGCATCAAGGACAGTGGTGTTCCCTTCGGTATGCCCGCGGGCCCGGAGCGCTCCCAGCGGCTCGCTGCGGGTCTCCACGTGCTGTACCTGATCTTCAACGAGGGCTACGCCAGTACGTCAGGGCCGAGGCTGCAGCGGCGTGAACTGTCGGCCGAGGCGATCCGGCTGGCCCGCATGGTCCACCGGCTGCTGCCCGACGACGGCGAGGTGGCGGGGCTGCTCGCGCTCATGTTGCTCACCGACGCACGCCGGCCGGCGCGTACCGGGCCCGATGGCGGGCTGATACCGATGGCGGACCAGGACCGGAGCCTCTGGAACGCCGGCTACATCACCGAAGGCGTGGCCCTCATCACCGGCGCGCTGTCGCGGGGGGCGACCGGCCCGTACCAGCTTCAGGCCGCGATCGCCGCGATCCACGACGAGGCGCCGAGCGCCGAGGCGACCGACTGGCCACAGATCGTGGCACTGTACGAGTTGCTGATGCGGATCTCCGACAACCCCGTGGTGACGCTGAACCACGCCGTCGCGGTGGCCATGGCCCGAGGCCCGCACGCGGGGCTCGAGCTGCTCGAAGAGCTCGAGACCGACGAGCGGATCGCCGGAGACCATCGGCTGCACGCGGTCCGTGCGCACCTTCTGGAGATGGCCGGTGACCGCGCGGCGGCGCGTGACTCCTACGAAGCGGCGGCCCGGCGAACGACCAGCCTCCCGCTACAGCGCTACCTCCACGCCAGAGCCGCCCACCTCACAGCCGGCCCGTGACGTCAAGGCCAGCCGAGAGGATCCCCCGTCCGTCCATGACCGGCGATGCGACTGCCACGGCCCTCACCTATCCTTGGCCCGGTGACGACTCGACCGACAAACTGGGCGGGGAACCTTACGTTCCGGGCACGCCAGATCCATCGGCCCACCTCATATGCGCAGTTGCAGAGCCTGGTCGCGGCCGGCACCAAGGTGCGTGCACTCGGCAGCGGGCACTCGTTCAGCGACATCGCCGACACTCCGGGCGACCTGGTCTGCACGGCCGGGCTGCCTGCCGAGATGGAGATCGACGCCGCGGCCGGCACCGCCAGGGTCAGCGCGAGCATCCGCTACACAGACCTCGGGCCGTACCTGCACGGCAAGGGGTACGGCCTGCGCAACCTCGCGTCACTGCCGCACATCTCGGTGGCCGGTTCGGTCGCCACCGCGACCCACGGGTCTGGGGACGGCAACGGGAACCTGGCCACGGCGGTCTCCGCGCTGACCCTCGTCACCGCGGACGGGGACCTGATCGACATCAGTGGTGACGCGCTGAAAGGCGCCGTCGTCGCGCTCGGCGCGCTGGGTGTCGTGGTCGGCGTCACCCTCGATCTCGTCCCGGCCTTCGAGGTCTCTCAGTACGTGTACGAGGGGCTGCCGCTGGACGGCCATCTGGACGCCCGTCTCGAAGAGATCTGGTCGGCCGCCTACAGCGCGAGCCTGTTCACCAGCTGGCGGGGTCCGGTCATCGACCAGGTCTGGCTGAAGCACCTCGGCACCGCGGAGCCGCGTGACTTCGGCGCGGCGCTCGCCGACGGTCCGCGGCATCCGGTGCCGGGCATGCCCGCGGGCAACTGCACGGAGCAGGGCGGCCGGCCCGGCCCCTGGTTCGAGCGGCTGCCGCACTTCCGGCCGGACTTCACCCCCAGCAGCGGGGAGGAGCTCCAATCGGAGTACTTCGTGCCGCGGCGGCACGCCCTCGCCGCGCTGCGCGTGCTCGACGGGCTGCGAGACCAGATCGCCCCCGTCCTGCAGGTCTCCGAGATCCGCACGGTGGCCGCCGACGAGCTGTGGCTGAGCCCCTGCTACCGCCAGGACTCCGTGGCGTTCCACTTCACCTGGGTCAAGGACACCCGCCAGGTGATGGCATTGCTCCCGCTGATCGAGGAGGCGCTGGCTCCGTTCGAGGTCAGGCCGCACTGGGGCAAGCTGTTCGTCGCCTCGCCCGCTGCCCGGTACGAGCGCATGAACGACTTTCTTGAACTCGCTCTGAGCCATGACCCCACCGGCAAGTTCGGCAACGACTTCCTGACCCGCAATCTCACCTGATGAGCGGCGGTCACTGTCTGTGCTCGGCCTGCGCGCGTTGGATGAGCCCGTAGAGGCGGACGGGGTCCTGGTCGGACAGGATCAGTCCTCGGGGAGCGCCCGGGAAGGTGGGGAAGGCCCAGATCAGGCGTGTGGAAGCGCCGTACATCAGGTACCAGCCCGGAGTCGACAGCGCGAGGCGCGCAGCCGTGGCGTGTCCGCGCGCCACCTCTGCCGCCTCAGCGTCCCGCTGACTGCGCGTCTCGTGTGACTCCGCACTTTCTGCGGAGGCGGAGCTGTGCCGCGTCTCGTGTGGCGCCGCACTTTCTGCGGAGGCGGAGTTGTGCTGCTGACGCGTGTGGCTCTCGTGCGCGTCACGGGTGATGAAGCCGTGCTCGGCCCATTCCTGATAGCTGTACCAGCCGCCGAAGCGGGGCTGAGGGTTGTGCTTCGAGGCTGTCATCGTCGTCCAGTTCCGCGCTGGGTTCCGCTGCGCGCGTTTCGGCGCGAGCTGTAGCCGGCGTTCGGGTACTGGCCGGCGCGCTCGGACCATGTTGGGTTGGCGCTGCCTACGCCCATTTCGATGGTTTTGTCAAGTGGGATCGGTGGTGTAGTCCTGTGTGTCATGGCCGCCCTCTCGATCGAATGTGCGCCGCCCTGGAACATACCTGCAGCTCACCGATGTTGGTCTGCTGCGATCACCGCCGTGCGGCTTGGGGCGGGTTCCCACCCGGCGGTAGTGATCGTGAGGGAAATCACCCAAATTCTCTTGACGCGACTCCCAGTATGGGCGTAAACAGATGTAAACCAAGATGAAACGGGGGTGAATCCAACATGTATGCGGAGGAGCGCCAGCAGGAGATCCTGCGGCGGACCCGGGCCGATGGACGAGTCGATGTGCTGCGGCTCGCCGAGGAGCTGGCAGTGACCAGTGAGACCATCCGGCGGGATCTGACCGTTCTGGAGCGGGCCGGTGTGGTGCGGCGGGTGCACGGTGGCGCGATACCGATTGAGCGGCTCGGGTTCGAGCCGGCGTTGGCCGCCCGGGACGCGGTGATGACTGCGGAGAAGGAGCGGATCGCCAAGGCCGCGCTCGCTGAGCTGCCCGAGGAGGGCGCGATCATCATCGATGCCGGCTCCACGACGGAGCGGCTGGCGGCGGTGCTGCCGATGGATCGTGAGCTGACGGTGGTGGTCAACGCACCGCCGCTGGCCGTGTCGCTGGCGCAGCGCCCGAACCTGACGGTGATCATGCTGGGTGGCCGGGTACGGCGCCGGACGCTGGCGACCGTCGATGACTGGAATCTGCGGCTGCTCTCCCAGGTCCATGTGGATGTGGCGTTCATGGGAACCAACGGGGTGTCGGTCGAGCGGGGGCTGACCACGCCCGATCCGGCCGAGGCGGCGGTGAAACGGGCGATGATCGCGGCTGCCCGCCGCGCCGTGGTGCTGGCCGATCACACCAAGGCCGGAAACGACTACTTCGCGCGGTTCGCCGAGCTCTCCGACGTGGACACCTTCATCACCGACGCGGGACTGGACGGCGAGCTGGCCGAGGACTTCGAGCGTTCCGGGATGCGGGTGATCAGGGCATGATCATCACCTTGACGCTCAATCCGAGCCTGGATCGCACGATCCAGGTGGAGCGGCTGACGCGCGGTGCGATGATCCGGGCCACCTCCGCCCGCCTCGACCCGGGCGGCAAAGGGGTGAACGTCTGCCGCGCCCTGCTGCACAACGACATCCCCGCCCGTGCGGTGGTCACCGTCGGCGGCCCTGACGGAGATCAGCTCATCCATCTGCTGGCGGCCGAGGGCATTCCGATACGGGCGGTACGGGTGAGCGGCCGGACCCGGTCCAACGTGAGCATCGCCGAGCCGGAGGGCGTCGTCACCAAGCTGAACGAGCCGGGTGACTCGTTGTCGGCTCTGGAACTGGGGCAGGTCGCCGAGGCCGTGTTCCTCGAAGCCGGCAAGGCCGACTGGCTGGTGGTCTGCGGCAGTCTTCCCCCGGGAGTGCCCGACGGGATCTATGCCGACCTGTGCCAGAGCGTCGCGGCTGGAGGCGTCAGAGTCGCCGTCGACACCAGCGGGCCGCCGCTGCTGGCCGCGCTCGATATCGGGCCCGATCTGATCAAGCCGAACCGTGAGGAGCTCGCCGAAGCCATCGGACATCCCGTCGACACTGTCGCCGATGTCGTCGAGGCGGCGCAGTGGCTTCGTGGCCTCGGCGCCAGAACCGTGCTGGTGAGCCTGGGCGCCGATGGGGCGGTCCTTGTCGACGAGGACGGCGTCACCACCGGGGAAGCCCATGTCTCGGCGCCCAAGAGCACCGTCGGTGCCGGGGACGCCCTGCTGGCCGGGTTCCTGGCGGCCGGCGCACGCGGGGCGGAGGCGCTCGCAGAAGGTCTGGCCTGGGGAGCCGCAGCCGTATCCCTGCCCGCCAGCCGGATGCCAGGTCCCCAGGACCTGCGGCGTGACCTTGTCCAAATCCATACCCGGCTCGACCTGAACCGGTCCCTGATCGCCTGACCCTTAAGCCCACCAGGACCCCCCACAAGAAGAAGGAGGCCACAATGGCCACCGGATACACCCCCCAGTTCGCCGTCGACGGCGGTGTCAAGGTACGCATCCAGCGTCTTGGCAGCTATCTGGCCGGGATGGTGATGCCCAACATCGGGGCGTTCATCGCCTGGGGCCTCATCACCGCCCTGTTCATCCCGACCGGCTGGCTGCCCAACGCACAGTTCGCCGCTCTCGTCGGCCCGATCATCCTTGTCCTGCTGCCGGTCCTGATCGGCTACACCGGTGGGCGCCTGGTGCACGGCCAGCGCGGCGCCGTGGTCGGCGCCGTGGCGACCATCGGGGTCGCGATCGGCTCGCAGATCCCGATGTTCCTCGGCGCGATGATCGTGGGACCGCTGGCCGCCTACGTGCTCAAGCAGATCGACAACTTCACCGAGACCCGTACGCGGCCCGGCTTCGAGATGCTGGTGGAGAACTTCACCGCGGGCATCGTCGGCGCCGCGATGGCGGTCCTCGGTGTCTGGGGCATCGGGCCGATCGTCCGCAACGTCACCACCGTCGCCGGCAACGGTGTAGAGTGGCTCGTCCACCACCATCTGCTGCCATTCGCGTCGGTGCTCATCGAGCCGGCCAAGGTGCTGTTCCTCAACAACGCCATCAACCACGGCGTACTCGGACCGCTCGGCGTCGCCGAATCACTCAAGCACGGCAAGTCGATCCTGTTCATGCTGGAGTCCAACCCCGGCCCCGGCCTGGGCATCCTGACGGCCTACCTGCTGTTCGGCCCCCGGTCGCTGCGTCCCAGCGTCCCAGCGGCGATCATCATCCACTTCCTCGGCGGCATCCACGAGATCTACTTCCCGTACGTGCTGATGAAGCCGCGGATGATCCTCGCCGCCATCGCCGGCGGCGCCTCCGGAATCGGCGTCTTCATGATCACCGGCGCCGGTCTGGTCGCGACCCCGTCACCGGGGAGTATCTTCGCCTACTTCGCAGAGACGCCGAAGGGCGGCTGGTTCGGGGTGTTCGCCGGGGTCATCGTCGCCGCAGGGGTCTCCTTCGCGGTCGGATCGGCGCTCCTTGGCTTCGGCCGGCTGGCCGAGCCGCGGACGAATGGCAAGCACACCGTGGACCAGCCCGATGAAACTGGACTCGACGAGGGTACCGTTCCGGCGCAGCAGCCGGTCGCTCTCGGCGACGCCGGCCCTCGTACCCAGGAGGCATGACCCGCCATGACCAGCATCAACGGAACCGACATCCACAAGCTCGTCATCGCCTGCGACGCGGGGATGGGCAGCAGCGTGATGCTCGCCGGGCAGCTGCGCAAGCAGCTCAAGAAGTATCCGGTCGACGTGCAGCACACCCCGGTGGACGCGATCCCGGCCGACGCCGACGTGGTGGTCTGCCACGCCGGGCTGGCCGCCCGCGCCCGCAGGGGCGCCCCCGGCACCGTCATCGTGCCCTTCCAGGTCTTCATCGGCGACCCGGCCGTCAACCATCTCGTGGCGGTCATCAAGGACGGCGGTGTCCTGGATGGGTGAGGTCGCGCTGCTCGACCGGCGCGCCATCCGCGTACACGAGCAGGCATCCGACCAGCAAATGGCCATTCGCCTCTGCGGTCAGGTGCTGGTCGACATCGGTGCCGTCGACCCGCCGTACATCCAGGCCATGCTCGAGCGCGAGAAGTCGATCTCGACCTACCTGGGCGAGGGCGTGGCGATCCCGCACGGCACCACAGCAGGTAAGGACGCCGTACGCCGCGACGCCCTCGCCGTGCTGAAGTTCCCCGACGGGGTCGACTGGGACGGCGGGCGGGTCACGGTGTGCATCGCCATCGCCGCCCGCGGCGACGGCCACATCGCGATCCTGACCGAGCTCGCGCAGATCCTCTCCGATCCCGCACAGGCGCAGGCGCTCCGCCAGGCCACCACCGCCGACGACATCATCCACCTGCTCCAACCGGAGTCAGAACAGAAGGAATCCGCCTGATGAAGGTCGCCCGCTTCTACGCCCCCGGGGACATCCGGATCGAGGACGCACCCGAGCCGGCCCCGGGGCCCGGCGAGCTGAAGATCCGTGTCCGCAACTGCTCCGCCTGCGGTACGGACGTGAAGATCTTCAAGTTCGGCCACCACCACATCGTGCCGCCCCGCGTCATGGGTCACGAGATCGCCGGGGAGATCACCGCTGTGGGGCAGGGCGTCATCGGCTGGGGGGCCGGCGACCGTGTCCAGGTGATCGCGGCCATCCCGTGCGGGCGCTGCCCCGACTGCCTGCGGGGACGGATGACGGTCTGCCCCAACCAGGAGTCCATCGGCTACCACTACGACGGCGGCTTCGCCGAGTACATGATCGTCCCCGCGAAGGTGCTGGCGGTCGACGGCGTGAACCGGATCCCGGACGGGGTCACGTTCGCTGAAGCATCGGTCGTCGAGCCACTGGCCTGCGTCCTCAATGGCCAGGAACTCGCCCGCGTCGGGCCCGATGACGATGTGGTCGTCATCGGCGCCGGGCCGATCGGCTGTCTGCACGTACGGATGGCCCGTGCGAACGGTGCCGGCCGCGTCTTCCTCGTCGAGCTCAACGCCGCGCGCCTGGCCCAGGCCGCAGACCTGGTCAAGCCCGACGAGGCGATATGCGCCGACGGGATCGACGTCGTCGCGGCCGTCCTGGACCTCACCGGCGGCCGCGGCCCCGATGTGGTCATCACCGCGGCCGCGGCCGGTGCAGCTCAGGAACAGGCCCTGGCGATGGCCGCCAGACGCGGCCGGATCAGCTTCTTCGGCGGGCTGCCCAAGGACAACCCGGTCATCGCCTGTGACTCCAACCTGGTGCACTACCGCGAGCTGACCATCATCGGCGCCAACGGCTCCAGTCCTGCCCACAACGCGGAGGCCCTCGCACTCATCGCGACCGGCCGGGTCCGCGTCGACGACCTGATCACCCACCGGCTGCCACTCGAGTCGACCTTGGACGCCCTCGGCATCATCTCCCGCGGCGAGGCGGTCAAAGTCACCATCCAACCCTGAACCGGCCCACCACCCGCACGGCTGACAGGACACTCCCATGCCCCAACGTACAGTGATCATCGGCTCGTCCCAGGGCCTGCACGCGCGCCCCGCCAAGCTCCTGGTCGAGGCGGCCGCCCGGCAGCCCGTCCAGGTCCTGCTCTCGATCGGCGACGGCAGGCCCGTCCGCGCCGACAGCATGCTCTCGGTGCTGTCGCTTGGCGCGGTCGCGGGCAGCACGGTCACCCTGCACGCCGAAGACGCCGACGGAGCCGAACGTGCACTGGAAGAGCTCGCGACCCTGATCGCAGCCGATCTCGACGCCCCGGACCCCGCCGTACCCGGAGCGACCGATGCCTGATCTGCTCGAAGGCATCGGCGTCAGCCCAGGTCAGGTGGCAGGCCCCGTCCTGGCGATGGGGAACCCGCCGGTGCTGCCCGCCGTCTACCCGGTCACCGACGTCGGCGAGGAGGTCCTGCACGCCGAGCGGGCGCTGACGGCCGTCTGCGAGGACCTACGGGCCCGTGCTGCCTTCGCGACCACGGCCACCGCCGCAGATGTCCTGCTCGCCCAGGCCGAACTCGCCATCGATCCGGTGTTGCGCGACGCCATCGCCGCCCGGATCCGGCGAGGTCAGGACGCCCCGCACGCGTCGCACGACACCTTCGCCGAGCAGCGGGCCATGTTCACCGCCGCCGGCGGTTTCCTCGCCGAACGCGCAGCCGACCTCGAGGACATCGCCCACCGTGCGCTGGCCGCCTTGCTGGGTTCCCCGATGCCCGGTGTCCCGGCGCCCGGCCACCCCTTCATCCTGGTCGCCGACGACCTGTCCCCAGCCGACACCGCCACCCTCGACCCCACCATGGTCCTGGCGGTGGTGACCGAGCGCGGCGGGCCGACCAGCCACACCGCCATCCTCGCCCGCGCGCTCGGCCTGCCCGCCATCGTCGGCTGCCGTGGCGCACTCACCGCGCCGGACAGAGGCCTGGCCACCATCGACGGCACTACCGGCCACATGCGGATCGGCGTCACGGAAACCGAGGCCGCCCACGTTCAGGCGCATGCGGCTGCGCTGCGGGCAGGGCTCAGCAACGACCGGGGCCCTGGCCGTACGGCCGACGGGCACGCCATCGACCTGATGGTCAACATCGGGGCGGCCGCCGACCTCAGCGCCGTCGACCTGACCGATGTCGCCGGGGTGGGCCTGTTCCGTACCGAGTTCCTGTTCCTGGACCGTACCGAGGAGCCCGGCCTCGACGAGCAGACCCACGCCTACGCCGAGGTCTTCGCCGCCTTCCCACACCGCACGGTCGTCGTACGCACCCTCGACGCAGGTGCCGACAAGCCGCTGCCCTTCCTCGGGCTGCCCGACGAGCCCAACCCTGCTCTCGGCCTTCGTGGCCTGCGCACGTCCCGGCTGCGTCCCGAGATCCTGCACACCCAGCTGCGTGCGATCGCCCGCGCCGCAGCCGGGGCCACTGCGGATGTGTGGGTGATGGCACCCATGGTCTCCACCCCTGCCGAGGCCGCCGGCTTCGTCCAGCAGGTCCACGACCACGGCCTGCCCACCGCAGGAGTCATGGTCGAGGTGCCGGCCGCTGCGCTGCGCGCCCGCCACCTGCTGCGCACCGCCGACTTCCTCAGTATCGGAACCAACGACCTCGCCCAGTACACCATGGCCGCCGACCGGCAGACCGGCGACCTGGCCGACCTGCTCGACCCCTGGCAACCCGCGCTCCTGCACCTTCTCGGCGCTTGTGCGGTGGCCGCACAAGACGCCGGCAAATCCATCAGCGTCTGCGGTGAGGCAGCCGCCGACCCCCTGCTCGCTCCCATCCTGGTAGGTCTCGGAATCACCCGCCTGTCCATGTCCCCCCGCGCCCTGCCGGCCGTACGCACCGCGCTCGCCCGCTACACCCTGGCCCAGTGCCGGCGCCTCGCCGAGCGGGTCCTGGAGGCCGACGACCCGGCACACGCCCGCACCATCGCTGCCACCGACGTCCATGCCCTATGACGGAGGTTCATGCGAGTCCTGTCCTGTGGCAGAGTCGTGCGTACCATGCCGCAACCGTCGATCTTCGAATTCGCCGGTGGCGAGCCGGCGTTCCTCAGGCTCGCCACCGCCCACCATGAGCGCTGTCTACAGGACCCGGTGCTGAACCATCCGTTCTCCCATCCCGGTCATCCCCAGCACGTGCAGAGACTGGCCGGCTACTGGGCCGAGGTCTTCGGCGGCCCCGCGCGCTACTCGCACACCTGCGGCGGCCACTCGGCGATGCTCGCCATCCACGCCGGGACGGACGCCGAAGCCGATCTCGGCGAACGCTTCGTCAGATGCTTCCTGCAGGCCGCCGACGACGCAGGACTCCCGGCGACGCCGACTTCCGCGCCTGCCTGCGGTCCTACATGACCCGGGCCGTCGGCGAGGTCATGTTCTACTCGCCGCACGACGCCCACGTACCATCCGGACTTCCCGTACCCCACTGGTCGTGGGACGGTCTCCAGACCACCGACGGCACATAGGGGCGGAGCAGGTCTTCACTCTTTGAGTAGCGCTGGATGGCGTGGGTCGTCCATCTTGATCACGACGTCTGCGTTCCGCCGCGGCTGGGCCTGCTGTTGGTAGCGGGTGTAGGCGGGCAGCGTCCATGCCTCGTCGTCGTCCGTACGGCGGGCCAGGGCTCCAGCTGACAGGTACAGGTGGATGGTCAGGTCGAACGGAAGTCCTCGGCCGAGCAGTAGCGAGCCGTCCAGCAGGAGGATGCCGCCGGCCGGAACGGCCAGGTACTGTGCCCGCGTGGCCCGGTCCAGGACGCTGTTCCACAGGCTGGGTAGCACCTTTCCGGTACCGGCCGGTTCCAGCGGAGCGAGCACCTCCCTGACGAGGCCGCCCACGTCCAGCCAGTTGTCGTAGTAGATGTCGGGGTCGTGCCGCCCGAATTCGTAGCGGAGCGATGCCGGGCGCAGGAAGTCGCGCGCCGACACCCGTACGACGTCCCGGCCTCGGGCGCGCATCGGCCCGACCAGGGTGTCGGCGAGATCCTCCGGTGTCGC
>JAOPYM010000400.1 GCA_025964615.1 Actinomycetes bacterium | reverse complement strand
GTGGCGTTTCCCGCACCTGAAGCGCAGACGGTGCGGGAAACGCCACGACTCGACGATGAAGAAGCCCCGGCGGGTGGCCGGGGCTTCTTCGGGTCAGGTCGTGGGGATCAGCGCTCGATGTCGCCGCGGATGAAGGCCTCGACGGCCTCGCGGGCCTCGTCGTCGTTGTACTGCTCTGGCGGGCTCTTCATGAAGTACGAGCTGGCCGACAGGATCGGGCCACCGATGCCGCGGTCCTTGGCGATCTTCGCGGCGCGAACCGCGTCGATGATGACGCCGGCCGAGTTGGGCGAGTCCCAGACCTCGAGCTTGTACTCCAGGTTCAGCGGGGTGTCGCCGAAGGACTTGCCCTCGAGGCGGACGTAGGCCCACTTGCGGTCGTCGAGCCACGGCACGTGGTCGGACGGGCCGATGTGCACGTCGGCCTTGGCCATCTCGTGCGGGATCTGCGAGGTGACCGACTGGGTCTTGGAGATCTTCTTGGACTGCAGGCGCTGTCGCTCCAGCATGTTCATGAAGTCCATGTTGCCGCCGAAGTTGAGCTGGTAGGTGCGCTGCAGCTCCACGCCGCGGTCCTCGAACAGCTTCGCCATCACGCGGTGGGTGATGGTGGCGCCGACCTGGGACTTGATGTCGTCGCCGACGATCGCGACACCCGCGTCGGTGAACTTCTGCGCCCAGACGGGGTCGCTGGCGATGAACACCGGCAGGGCGTTCACGAAGGCGACCTTCGCGTCGAGGCAGGCCTGTGCGTAGAAGCGGTCCGCGTCCTCGGAGCCCACCGGGAGGTACGACACCAGAACGTCCACCTGGGCGTCCCTCAGCGTCTGCACGACGTCCACCGGCTCATCATCCGACTCGGTGATGATTTCCCGGTAGTACTCGCCAAGACCGTCGAAGGTGTGGCCGCGCTGGACGATGACACCGGTGGGCGGCACGTCGGCGAACTTGATCGTGTTGTTCTCGCTCGCCTCGATGGCGTGCGCCAGGTCCTGGCCGACCTTCTTGGCGTCCACATCGAACGCGGCGACGAACTCGATGTCGCGGACGTGGTACTCGCCGAACTGGACGTGCATCAGCCCAGGGACCTTGGTCTCAGGATTCGCGTCCTTATAGAACTCGACCCCCTGGACGAGCGAAGCAGCGCAGTTCCCCACGCCGACGATGGCTACGCGCACCGAACCCATCCGGATGCTCCTTCTTCTCTACTTCGAGGGACGAGACCGCGCGCTTCGCACGGGTGTCCTTACAGTTCTTGTGGTTGCTGTGCTGTCTGGTCTGCCTGGGCGCGCTCGCGGCCGATCAGCTCGGTGAGCCACCGGACGTCGCGCTCGACGGACTCAAGCCCATGGTTCTGGAGCTCGAGGGTGTAGCTGTCCACGCGCTCCCGGGTCCGCGCCAGGGCGGACCGTACGCTCTCAAGGCGCTCCTCGAGCCGGCTGCGCCGGCCTTCCAGGATGCGCAGGCGTACGTCGGCGTGGGTGTGGGCGAAGAAGGCGAAATGTACGCCGAACCCCTCGTCCTCCCAGGCCGCCGGACCGGCCTCGGAGAGCAGCCTCTGCAGGTGCTCCTTGCCCTCGGCCGTGAGCTTGTAGACGATCTTCGATCGTCCGCTCGGCAAGGTTCGCGCATCCTCGTCCGGGCGGTCCTCGGTGATAAGCCCCTGTACGAGGAGCTGCTTGAGGCACGGGTAGAGCGAGCCGTACGAGAACGCACGGAACATGCCGAGCAAGGTGTTGAGTCGCTTGCGCAGCTCGTAACCATGCATGGGGGACTCATGGAGCAGGCCGAGCACGGCGAGTTCCAGCACGCCCGCGCCCTTCCTCGTGCTCATGATCCCTCCACGGATGTCTCGCTCTGATGTATCGAGCGAATGTATCGAGCTGATACATCGGAAAGATACGTCGTGTGGGACACCAGCGCAACTGGGGACATTCCGCGCGATCATGAGCGACGTTCCAGCAGGTCACGCCACCGCCCCCCACCAGCGGCCGTAAGGCCAAGTAGCATGGCGAGCCAACCGGCAGGGGGTCTCGCGCGTCTTGATCGTGGAGAGGTCGCCGTGATTGCCCGGGAATCGTGTGATTCCTGGTGCCCATCGGGGCGAGCTGTGCCAGAGTGACGTGTGGAACCACTTGACGGTGTCGGACGTTCTGGGCTAGGCATCCACGGCCAGTGGAGCCGAACAGAACATGAGAACGCTGCACGGCGGTCCCTGCTCACGCCTGCGCAGCAACTGTCGGACGACGGTTTTCAACGCCGTACCCCAGCTGAACGAGGTCGCGTGAGTTACCCAAGCCAGTACGGGCCAGAATCGAACTTCCCTGGTGGCAACGCCCCCGGCGGCCCGAGTCATTCCCCCATGGGCTCCCCCGGAAACGCCACCAACGACGACTTCTGGGGTCCATCGGGTGGCTCCGGTGGACGCCTGGGTGGCCGTGGCTCGGGCGGTGGCCGTGCCAAGGGCAACCGGAGCCGGGGCGGTCGAGGCCCGGGCGGCCCTCGCAACGGTGGTCCCGGTGGTCCCGGCGGACCCGGTGGTCCCGGCGGACCCGGTGGTCCCGGCGGACCCGGTGGTCCGGGTGGACCGATGGGGCCGGGTGGTC
>JAOPYM010000377.1 GCA_025964615.1 Actinomycetes bacterium | reverse complement strand
GCCTTCAGCTCTACGAAGACGTCCCTGACCTCGTCGAACGGCCATGTCGTCAGCACGTCATCCGGGCCCTGCGGGGTGGCCGACATCGGCATGTAACTGAACTCGCCGGTCGCGAACCGCTTCCGGCGGTCCTCGACGATCAGCTGCTTGAGCTTGCGGAATCGCTCCGTGCCGTGGACGCGCCACATGTTGACGTGGCCGTCGATCACCGGCACGTTGGAGACGACGACCTTCACCCGCGGATCGACGGCGCCGAGGATCAGCACGTGACCCCCGCTGTAGGAGATCCCCCAGGCACCGATGCGCTCGCTGTCGACCTCTTCGAGGGTCTCGAGGAACGTGATCGCTGCCTTGTAGTCCTCGATCTGGTCCCACGGCTCGAGGTGCTGGCGCGGCTGGCCGTCGCTCGCCCCCATTCGGCGGTAGTCGAACACGAGCGCCGCGAAGCCGCGCTTCACGAACTCCGCCGCGTACTGCGGCTGCCGCAGCTCCTTGACGTAGCACCAACCACCGGCCATGACAACGGTCGGGAACGGTCCATCGCCGTCGGGCAGGTACAGGTCACCTCGCACGGTCTCGCCCTTGCTGAGGAACTCGACTTCTCTTGCGGCCATGCCAAAATCTCCGATCTGTTCATGCTGAGGACGCCGGGCCCGGCAGCGCGGGAATGACGCGCGCCAGCCCGCCGGCCGAGAGTGTGATCTGGCGACTGGGTTCCGTGATGCAGATCACCGTATGCTTCAGTCACGACGATGTCTAGTACCACTTCACAGATGCCGTCAAGCAGTCCTTCATTTCGCGCCACACCACGAGGAGACCATGCCCTGTGTCGAGCCTGGGCGTTTTCGTGACCTAACTTCGGAGTGTGGACACCACCGTTGACTGCAACTAGTGTCCATCCATACTGCACACTCTGACGATGGGGGAACGTATGGGCCGGATGAGCGGGAGGGTCGTCCTCGTCACCGGAGCGGCCCGCGGTCAGGGTCGCTGCCACGCGTTGCGCTTCGCCCAGGAGAGTGCCGACGTCATCGCCGTCGACCTCTGCCAGCAGATCGGCACGGGTCCCCTACCCGCTGGCAACGTCCGAGCAGCTCCGCGAAACCGCTTGGCACAGAGGGACGCCGTGGAGTTCAGCGCGGCCAAGCACGGCGTGGTCGGGTTGATGCGAACCTTGCACAGGAGCTCGCTGCGGACCGGATCCGGGTGAACTGCGTCAACCCCACCCAGGTCGGCACCGACATGATTCTCAACGACTTCATGTACGGGCTGTTCCGACCGGACCTCGAGCACCCACGGGCGTAGCGCTGCCGGTCGAGGCGGGGAACCTTGCGCGCTGAGAACCGGACGGGGAGGATCCGAGGAGGCTCGTCCCCGTCCGGAGTCAGAGCTGCATCGAGCCTCGCCTACCGGCGACCACCCACAGCGACAGGCTCTCCTCCTCGTACGGGTTCGAGAGCCGATGCGGCGTCATGGAGTCGAAACTGATCGAGTCACCTGGTACGAGCTCGTAGTCGTCGAACGCTACCTGCACCCGAAGCTTGCCGCTGATGACGTACCCGTACTCCCGACCACCATGGTGAATGAAATGGTCGGGTGGACACGACTCACCACTGGTCGCGTACGTGACGTGCAGGAAGTCCACGAAGGGGTCGTCACCGTTCGTGAGCCGCTCCCACGTCGCGCCCGACACCTGCAACCGCTGTCTGGCCTCGGCCCGCTGCAGCGGCGATTGCCTGCCCTCCCACTTGTCGGCGAACAGCGGCACGGAGCCGTTGGCCGAGCTGAACGGATGCCCGTCACGGTCGTTGCCATCGGGCGGTTGCACGGCCGACGGCACGGGCTCCGCGCTCACAACCTGCGAACTCCCGTCCGCGCCGGCCGGCCGCTGCGTGACCGCTGCGCCAGGCGATGACTCGTCCGCCATCAGCTCGTCCAGTGACAGCTCGAGCTCTGACACGATGGCGTACAACGTGCCGACCGAGGGTTTCGCCCTCCCGAGTTCCACCTGTGACACGAAGCTCGGCGACACTTCGATACGCCTGGCCATCTCGCGCAAGCTCATCCCCCGCTGCATCCGTGCGGCACGCAGGTGGAACCCGATGTCCGTCAGGTTCATGCGGCTGAGCTGCCTGTCATGTACGCCACTCTGCTTCCGATCTGGGTGGGCGGCAACGGCGTGTTCGGCTTCGGCCCCCGCTCGAGCCGATGCGGGCATCCGTGCGCAGTGCAGTAGCCGTCCACGGACACCATGGTAACCAATGCTGCACACTCGCGCTTGGTTGGCACCCTTCAGTCGATATCCACCGGCCGAGATCGCCGTGGGTCCTGCAGATCGTGAGACAAGTGACGAACTTGTACTTGTGACGTGAAGTAGGGCGAGACAGGACTGTCTGTGACAGTGACTATGAGCCTCTCCGACCAGGCCCCGCCGCGGGGAAATCGAGGTCGGTTCGGGTGTTCGCATCGTGCGGGTGGCGGCGTCCCGGGCACCCGAGCACGTATTCCCGGCGGGATCGGGAGGTTTTCCCGGGTCCCACGGGATCGCCCGGGATGCACAATGTTGGGGTGTTCGACCTACGCGGTGACGGCGCCCGCACACGTCGCCGCTGGGCCGCTCACCTCGCTGCGCTGACCGCTCTGGCGCTGACTGTCGCCGGAGGGACACTGACTGTCGTCAACCGGCACGCGGCCTTGACCAAGAGCGGCATGGGCACGGACAGCACTCACGCATGGAGTCAACTCGTCCTGGCCGCGGCGTTCACGGTCGCAGGCTGGCTGCTGGCGGTCCGGCGCCCGGAGGTGGTGTTCGGCTGGCTGGCGCTGGCCGCCGCGATCGGCCATGGCGCGTCCGCCGCCGGCGGCGGCTGGGTGGTGTTCTCCCTGACAGACGGCCGGCAACTGCCGGGAGCCGCGCTGGCGGGTTGGGCTGCCGTCTGCGGGGAGCCCCTGGAGAACTTCGCACTCGTCGCGGCCTGGGCGACTTTCCCGGACGGCAGACTCCCCGGCGGCAAGATCCGTTGGCCGGCTGCTGCCAGCGTTGTGCTGTGCGCGGCCGGATGGCTGTACGGGTTGTTCTCGCCGTTCCCCAGCCTGTCTGGCGCCAAGCTGACCAACCCGCTCGCCATCCCCGGCCTTCCCTTTTGGCAGCCCGTCCCGCTGTTCGCCGGCGGCCTGCTGCTGGGGTCGGTCGTGATCGTCGTGCGATGGCTGCGGGCCGAAGGCGGGCAGCGCCAGGTGCTGCGCTGGCTGGCCGTGGTCAATGTCATCGCGATCCTGGTGACGCCGGTGATCGTCGCACTGCCCGCCGGGGACCTGATCGCCACGGTGGGCACGGTCGTCGTGCTCGTCGTCATCACCACAGTCGTGCTGGCCAACCAGGTCTACGGCATCGACGTGGTGCTCAACCGCACCTTGGTCTACATCCTGCTCACCGCGTTCGCGGCGGGGGTGTACGCGGCCGGGGTGGCGGTGCTCGCGCTGCTCGGCCAGGCGGTGGGCGGGCCTTGGACGGTCATGGCCGCCCTCGGCGCCGCATTCAGCCTGGCCCCGGCCCGGTCGCGGATCCAGCTGCTCATCAACCGGTTCCTGTACGGCGAGCGGGACGAGCCGTACACGGTCATCGGCCGCCTCGCCTCGCGCCTGGAGGTGGCCGGGAGCATCGAGCAGTTGCTCCCGGACCTGCTCGAGGCCGTCGCCGGGGCACTGCGGCTGCCGTCGGCGGCAGTGCAGATGCTCGGCGAGGACGGCTCCACCCGCCGTATCGCCTACGGCAACCCACAACCGCAGGACCCATCCGTCCCCTTCCCCCTCACCCACCAGGGCCGCGACATCGGCGCCCTGGTCGTCGGACTGCGCTCCGGGCAGAACGCGCTGGACCTGCGCGAGACCCGGCTCATGCAGGACATCGCCCGCCACGTAGCGGTGGCCGCAAGTAATGTCATGCTCACCGAGGCGCTGCTGCTGTCCCGGGAACGGATCGTGAACGCGGCCGAGGAGGAACGGCGGCGCCTGCGCCACGACCTGCACGACGGTCTGGGACCCGTGCTCACCGCCGCCGCCACCAAGGTCGACGCCACCCGCAACCTGCTGGAGAAGAACCCGCTCAAGGCCAGAGACCTCCTCGACAACGTCCGGCGCGACCTCACGACGGCGCTCGGCGACCTACGCCGCCTGGTGTACGCGCTGCGGCCCCCGGTCCTCGACGAGCTGGGACTCCTGGGCGCGCTACGGGAACAACTCCAGCACGCCGCACTCCCGGTGACGCTGTCGGTTCCCGCCACGCTTCCAGCACTGCCCGCGGCAGTAGAGATCGCCGCATACCGGATCGTGACCGAGGCCGTCACCAACGTCACCCGGCATGCCGCGGCGTCGGGATGCCGGGTGACCATCGCGTGCACCGATCAGCTGACCCTCGACATACGCGACGACGGCCCTGGCGATCAGACCTGGTCGCCCGGAATCGGCCTGACCTCGATGCGGGAGCGGGCCACAGCGCTCGGCGGGACCTGGGGTGCCGGGCCCACCGGCAACGGCGGCCGGGTCTTCGTCGAACTCCCCCTGTCATTCGCCAGGAGCACCGGATGAACGAACCAGCGCGAGACGTCCGGGTCGTCATCGTGGACGACCACCGCATCGTGCTCGACGGGCTCGCCACCCTCCTCGACTCGGTCGAGGGCATCGACGTGGTCGGCGAGACCACCTCCGGCGAGCAAGCGATCGTGCTCGCCGGAGAACTCCGCCCCGACGTCGTCCTCATGGACGTCGAGATGCCCGGGATCGGCGGCATCGAGGCCACCCGCCGGATCACCGCTGCCCATCCCGGCATCGCCGTGGTGATGCTGACCATGTACGGCGAGGACGAGTTCGTGTTCGCCGCCCTGCGCGCTGGAGCGTACGGCTACCTGCTCAAGGGAGCCGAACAGGCCGACGTCGTACGGACCATCGGCGCCGTCGCCCGAGGCGATGCCGTCTTCGGCCCCGACATCGCCCGCCGCGTCCTGCGCACCTTCACCGAACCGCAACCGGCCACCGGTCCGTTCCCCCACCTCACCGAACGCGAACGCGAGGTCCTCAGCCATCTCGCCAGCGGCTGGCCCAACAGCCGCATCGCCCGACACCTCCTGCTCAGCCCCAAAACCGTCGCCAACAACGTCTCCAACATCCTCACCAAACTGCAGGCCCCCGACCGCGCCGCAGCGATCGTCCAAGCCCGCCGTGCCGGCCTCGGCGAACCATGAGTCCGCTACCCGCCTAAGCGCATGGAGAGCGGGTGCTGACCGGCGACTCGTTCTTCCATCTCAACGCGCTCGGCTCTACGCCACTGCCAGGGCTGAACCTGTGCGGGGCCGGCCGGGTGGTATGCCTGATCGACCCGATCGGTGATGTGTACGCCTGCCCGTTCGCCGTCCACGACCAGTTCCTCGCCGGCAATGTGCGCTCACCGGGCGGATTCGCGGAAGTCTGGCGGAACTCGCCGCACCCCTTTGCGGGCGTTCCGATCAGGGATCGGGGCCGGTGAGATACCAGTGGGCGGCCGGGCTGATCCACAGCAGGACACCCGGCCAGAGGTGGATCAGGGTCCACCCGCCGGAGCCCTTGCACCTGTGATGGTGTCGGCACAGCGCCGCGAGGTTGCATCCACACGTGGGTCCGCCGAGGTGGTGGGCCACAGTGTGGTCGAGGTCGCTCCGCGTGGCGGGTCGTCGGCATCCCGGGAAGCGACACGTCTCGTCTCGGGCCTGGATCGCGCGCCGCATGACGGCCGGCGGGCGGTAGCCGTCGTGCCCGTGCACGACCTGCCCGTCCCCGACGGTGTGGGTGACGCAGCCTGGGACCTTCAGCGCGGTGAGGGTTTCGCGGACCCGGTGGGCGGCTTCGGCGATCAGCCACACCCGGTCCTGGGCGTTCGTCTCCCCGGCCAGGATCTCGGTGAGACTCTCACGCACCGTTCGGGTGATCGACGCGGCGACCCTCCGGTCAGCGGCGAGCCGCGCTTCGGCGTCCACTTCGGCCTGAATCCTCGCGAGGATCTTCGCGTTCACCACAACCGTCTCGGCCTGTACCTTGGTGGCGGCCTGCACCTTAGCGGCGGCCTGGGTGGCCGGCTTGGCGTTGGCCTTCGAGTCGGTCCGATCCCGGGCGTCTGCCTCGACCGGCGTCATCGTGCAGGCGTCGGGGGCGTTTGCGTCCGGGCCCTCGTCGTGGCCTCGGTCCGGACTTTCGGGCGCGTCCTCGTCCTCGTCCGGGGTGTGCGGAGCGTCGGGGTCGGGCGGCAGGTTCAGTTCCACGCCGAGGAACGGGTCCTGGCCGAGCAGCAGCGCCTGGAACACCAGCGCGCGCACGAAGTCCAGTGGGCGCGGGTCGCCGTCGGTCTTCAAGGCGGTCGCGATCGCCGTGATCCGGTTGAAAGCGCGAGACGCCTCTCCCAGCGGGAGATCGCAGCCCGCAAGGTTCGCGGTGTCGTCTGGCGTCTCCCACAACTCGACACGCGCGGATGCCTCCGCGTTCTGCCGCTTGTCCTCGAACGTTTCCGGATCGGCGACGATCACGGCCTTACGGACCGCGGCACGCAACCATCCGGTCGTACGGGTGGGGGCCAGGGGCAGGACCGCGTTCTCGACGAACTCCGATACGCCGGGGGAGGTCAGGTGGGTGCCGTCACAGATCACCCTCGCCTTGGCGCTGTCGATGCGCCCGTCGGCCAGTGCGGCCAGGGTGGCGGGGAGGCGTTCGGTTAAGGATCGGGCCAGGTGCATCAGGTTCCCGGCCGCGAGCGAGGTCAGGGTGAGCGCGGCTTCGACCTCGCAGGTCACGAACTCGACCGCCCGGTCCGTACCCCACATTTCCGCTTCGGAGGCGACCGTGCGGTGCTCCAGCTCGGCTGCCGCCCGTAGTTCCAGAGAGGTGGCCCAGGACGCCAACCGGCGGCCGGCCTTCAGGACATCCACGACCTCGTACTCCTCGATCGCCGACAGATCCACACCGGCGAGAAGGGCGGCGAGTCCGGGACCGGGAGGCATCCCCTCGACCGAACGGGTGGGGCGAGGGGAGACGGTGACGGTCATCCTCACTCACCCCCTCCCGGAATCCAGCATCTTCGAACATACTATCTAACCCGAGGTTCGAATGGAAGAGGAAATGCCTGTTGAGCTGGGCTTATTTCCATTGGGACGGGACTGCGGGCAAGGTTGTGAGAAGCACTGCCGAGACCGGGGTCCGGACCGTGCCTCATCCTCTGGTCGTTCTGAGGTGCTGCCCGCAGCAGGCGGCGGCGTCCGTACGGAGCTGATCCCAGGACCAGCTCGATCAGCCCGGGTAGGTTGCGGCGACGGAGCAGGGCGTCAACGGTCGAGTTCGTTGCGCTTGACCCGGCCGAGCAGCACTGTGAACTGAGCGCCGCTCAGGTTGAGGTGACCACCATCGGGGTTCTTGGAGTCCCTGACCCCGACCCCCGCCCTGAACTGCGCCAACTCGACGCACGCCTCATCGTTCACAGCCGTGCTGCGCGAGCTCTTCCGCCATTGAACCGTCATACGCAGGCCTCCAACAGGCGCTCAATCAATTCAGGCATCAGCCTCGAACTGAGTGTACGTGCGGAACCAGTCGGGATCATGAGCAGTCTGGGCGAACCACAGGAGGCGTTCGAAGTGGCCGCCGGTGTTCCACTCCTTGTCGAGGGCCCTGGCCTGCTTGTCGTCCAGCCGGTAACGACCGGCTTCCAGGTTCGAAACAGTCGACCGGACGCATCCAATGATCTTTCCCAGTTGTGTCCCGGAGAGGCCGTGCTTCTCCCGGTAAAAACGCAAGTCACGGGCCAGCCAGGCCCACAGGGAGGACTTCGGGTCGATCTCACCACTGGCGCTCATCGTTGAACCCCTGAAGTTTTGGATGCTTTTCAATACACCCAACCATATCCAGAAAGTAGCAGTCTGACCGCGGGAATAGCGAACCGCGTCAAGGATGGTATAACGGTGACGATGATGACCGACGATCTGCAGCTGACCATGCTCGCATCAAAGGCGGCGGCAGGTCTTGCTCGCACACTTGTGGCGGAGCGACTGCGCAAATGGGGCTGCACACATATTGCGGACGCAGCTCTTCTGGTAACAGCAGAGCTGATCGCCAATGCGGCGGAGGCCGTACGGGGCAAGGAGATCAAGTTCCGGTTCAGCCGGGACGCCACCGGAGTCCTCCTCGAAGTCTGGGACTCCAGCCCGCTTCCCCCAACGCCGAAGCCCGCCGAGGATCTGACCCTCGAGACCCTCGATCTCTCCGAGGAGAACTGGGACAACAACGGCGGCTGGGGCCTCCCATTGGTCCAAGCCCTCGCGACCGAGTGCGGCTATACCCCCGCACCCACCGGCGGGAAATGGGTCTGGGCCCAGCTCAAGATATGAGCAGCCCACTAGAACAATCCGTCCTGCACAGCCTGGATCTTGGCCTTGGCACCTTTCTTCTCGTGCAGTCCACCCTTGACCTCTTCGGCATATCGCTCCTGATTGAGCTCCGGCAGCCGACCCAGCACCTCGATCGTGAGGTCATCCAGGTCGTCCAGGTCGGCCAGGTCGCCGAGGTGCGGGTCGCCGCCCCAGCCGAGCAGTTCACGCAGGACGTGAGCCAGTTGAGGTGCTGCTCGCTGCCGGGCGGCGCGGCGGGACGGCCCTTGAAGGTGCGGTACGTCATACACGCGCACCCCCGATAGCTCAGGACGAGTCTCCTGATCATTAAGGTTTGACTGGACGGTTTCCTGGCTTCACCTCACACCGAAAGGCATCTGTGATGGCTCCCACGATCGCGACCGCAGACCGCGTTGAACTGCCTGAGCTGCTCGAATTCCTGCGGCCCCGGCACCGCGGCCTGCTGGCCACCACCCGGTCCGGCGGGCGCCCCCAGCTCTCGCCGGTGGCCTGCGGGGTCGACGACCACGGCCACATCGTGGTCTCCACCTACCCCGACCGCG
>JAOPYM010000375.1 GCA_025964615.1 Actinomycetes bacterium | reverse complement strand
AACTGAGCGGTGGATCAAGTGTGAACGCCCTGGTGGACGAGCGGGACGCGGACCTGGGCGGCGGGGCCGTCTACCACGACACCCGCGTGGAGGTCGTGCCGATCTGATCGGCGGAGGGCAGCGCAGGCCCGCACAGCCAAGGCGAGAAGAACCCCTCGAGCGGTTCGGGCGAGTACCGGGAGGACAGCCTGACGAAGTCCTCCGTGCGGACCGACCCGTGCCGGTGTGCGGCCGTCCACTCGTGCAGCAGCGCGAAGAAGGACTGGTCGCCGAGCCTGCACCGCAGCGCGTGCAGGGTGAGGGCACCGCGCTTGTAGACGCGGTCGTCGAAGAGCCGCCGGACGCCGGGGTCGGCGAGCGCGAAGTCCTGCGGCAGCGCCGCGAGCCGGCGGTGCGAGCGCAGCGCGTGGTCTCCTGCGGCGCCCTCCCCGGCTGCCTCCGACCAGAGCCACTCCGCGTACGCCGCAAATCCCTCGTGCAGCCAGATGTCGCGCCAGGTGGCCAGGGTGAGGCTGTTGCCGAACCACTGGTGGGCCAGTTCGTGGGCGACCAGGCGTTCACTCCCCCGGGCTCCGTCCACGTGGTTGGTGCCGAACACCGAGATGCCCTGGGCCTCGACGGGGATCTCCAGTTCGTCGCCGACGACCACTGCGGTGTAGGCGGTGAACGGGTACGGGCCGAAGAGCCTGGTGAAGACCGCCAGCATCTGCTCCTGACGGGCGAAGTCGTGCTGGACCTGGTCGGCGATCCGGCTGGGGAAGACCAGGTTCAGGGGCACCGGTGCCACGGTCCCGGACCGCCGGTAGCGGCCGATCTGCACGGTGGCCAGATAGCTGGCCATGGGCTCGGCCTGCTCGTAGACCCAGGTGGTGGTGGAGGCCGCGTGGCTGCGATCGATGAGCTCGCCGTTGGCGATGACCTCGTAGGGGGACGCGGTGGTCACCGAAATCCGGTACACCGCCTTGTCCGAAGGCCGGTCGTTGCAGGGAAACCAGGACGGCGCCCCGATCGGCTGGCTGGTGACCAGGGAACCGTCAGTGAGCTGTTCCCAGCCCAGTCCACCCCACCGGCTGTGCACCGGCCGCGGGTTGCCGGTGTAGTGGACCTCCACAGCGAAGCCGGTCTCCGCCGGGAGCGGGGCGCCGGGCAGGACGACCCGGAGCTTGTCCTGCCGGTGCGTGTAGTGCGCGGGCGCACCGTCGACGAGCACCGCGGTCACCTTGAAGGCGCCGAAGTCGAGGGCGATCCGGCCGACCGGTTCGTTCGTGACGGCCGACAGCCGGGCGATGCCGGCGAGCCGGTTGGGCCCGATCCGGTAGTCGAGCGTCAGATCGTAGCGTTCGACCCGGAAGGCCGGGTCACCGTGCTCGGGAAAGTAGGGTCGCGGGGAGGTCTGGTGGACCAGGTTCACGTTCGATCTTGTCTTCCGGGTCGTACGGACGGGGCGGGCGCCCACACGCCGATCGGGTTCCCCAGCCAGCGGCTGCCCGGCGGCACGGACTCGCCGCGCATCACCAGGGACGCCGGTCCCACCGTCGTTTCGGCACCGATCGAGGCGGCGGGCAGGACGACCCCATGCGGGCCCAGGGTCGCCCCATCGTGCATTACCACCGTATTTATACTCATTACCCGATCGTGGAACAAATGGGTCTGAAGTACGCAGCCCCGGTTCACGGTCACACCGTCGCCGAGCCGGACGAGGTCGATCTCGGGCAGCCAGTAGGTCTCGCACCAGACGCCGCGGCCGATCCGGGCGCCGAGCGAGCGCAACCACAGGTTCAGCGGGGCGGTACCCAACCAGGGCTCGGCGAACCAGGGGGCCGCCAGCACCTCGACGAAGTTGTCGGCCAGCTCACTGCGCCACACGAAGGAACTCCACAGCGGCCGGTTGCCCGCCCGGATCCGGCCGAGCAGCACCCACTTGGCCCCGGTCGTCACCCCGGCTGCGACCAGCCCCGCACCCAGTAGCACAACGCCGCCGAGCAGCGGCTCCGCGATCCACTCGAGGACCCCCACTGTCACCACGCCGACGGCGGCCGAGGCCATCGCGGGCAGCAGCCGGCACAGCTCGACGGCGATACGCGCCGCCTTGAGCCCTGCGGACGGGTCGTAGGTACGGCTGCGGTCGGCGGCCTCGGCGGTCCGGCGCAACCTCACCGGGGGCATGCCCAGCCATGACGAGCCCGCCTTGGCCTTGTCCGGAGTCGACGAAAGCACCCCGACCAGGCCGTCCTTGGGAACCTTCCGGCCCGGCGCGGTCATCCCCGAGTTGCCGAGGAAGGCCCGTTTGCCGATCCGGGACTGCCCGACGTGCAACCGGCCGCCGGACAGCTCGTACGGCGCGACCATGGTGTCGTCGGCGAGGAACGCGCCGTCGCCCACGGAGGTCATCGACGGCAGGGCGAGCACGGTCGACAGCTCCACGTCCCGTCCGACCTTCATGCCGAGGGCCCGCAGCCACACCGGGGTCGCCATGCTCGCGTACAGCGGGAACAGCCAGACCCGCGCGGTGCTCATCAGCCGGCCGGTTGCCCAGGCCTGCCAGGCCTGCCGGCTGTGCACGGGGTGCGCACCCTCCCGCAGCCCGGCACCGAGCAACCGCACGCAGACCAGGGTGATCAGCGCGAACGCCGCCATCGAGACCAGCGTCGCGAGCGGGACCCCGGTCAGGGCGGCGGTCAGCGACCGCCAGGGCGTCGTGGTGTCGCGCAGCGCGGCCGCCAGCAGGGCGAGACCCGGCAGTGCGGCGATCACCGGGACCAGGCTGAGCAGCAGCGCCGTCGCGGCATAGAGCGCCACCCAGCGCCCGGACCTCGGCGGGCGGTCCGCTGCGCGGGTCCGCGGTGCCTTGCCCTGCCGGACGGCGGGGGCCCCCGCCCAGGTCTCCCCGGCCGGGATCACGCCGATCACCGCGGAACCCGGCCTTACCTGGGCGTTCTTCCCGATCACCGCACCGGGCAGCAGCGTGGAGCGGGTGCCGACCGTGGCGCCGGTACCGATCCGGATTCCGCCGACGTGCAGCACGTCGCCGTCCAGCCAGTGCCCGCACAGGTCGACCTCGGGTTCGACCGCGGCGTTGCGGCCGAGTTGCAGCATGCCGGTGATCGGCGGGAGCGAGTGCAGGTCCGCGTCGGGACCGATCTCGGCGCCGAGCGCGCGGGCGTAGTGGGTGATCCACGGTGCCCCGGACAGCTCGGCCGCGCCGATCCGGGTGGCGAGCTGTTCGGTGAACCACAGCCGCAGATGTACGGCTCCGCCGCGCGGGTACGTTCCGGGCAGCAGCCCGCGCAGTAGCAGCCGGGCCGTACCGGCGGCGATCGTCATCCGCCCGGCCGGGGAGAAGAACACCAGCCAGCCCACCGCCACCCACCACCATGAGACCGCCGCAGTCCACGGCAGGGTCAGGACGTTGCCCACGGCCGCCGCCATGACCACCCAGCGCATCGCGGCGACCGTCAGCAGCGGCAGCATCAGCAGCGACTGGATCAGCGCGGCCCGTCGTGGCAGTGGGACGACGACCCTGTCGGTGGTCGCGATCGCCGGGGTGTCGAGCGCCGGGAGGTAGGCGGCGAGCCCGCCCAGTGTCGGATGGTTGTAGAGGTCGCCGACGGAGACCGCCGGGTACCGCTCGCGCAGCGCCGACACCAGCCGGGCGGCGGCCAGGCTGCTGCCGCCCGAGGCGAAGAAGTCGGCGCCCGGGTCCGCGGGGGATTCGCCGAGCACGTCCTGCCAGCATCCGGCCAGCCACCGCTCCTCCGCCGACAGTGCGGCGGTCTCGTCGCCGGTGGCGGCGAGCGGCCAGGGCAGGGCGTCCCGGTCGATCTTTCCGGACGTACGGGTCGGGAGGTCGCTGAGCACCGCGATCCGGGGTACGAGGGCGGCGGGCAGCAGTTCGGCCAGCCGGTCCCGGGCGTCCTGCGCGTCGAAGTCCTCGCCGGGCACGACATAGCCGACCAGTACCTGGTGGCCCCCTCCGGTGACCTTGACCGCGGCTGAGGCGCCCGTGACCCCGGGCAGTGCCCGCAACGCGGCGTCGATTTCGCCCAGTTCGATCCGCCGGCCACCCAGCTTGATCTGTTCATCGGCTCTGCCGACGAAGATCAGCCCAGCCGATTCCGCCCGTACCAGGTCACCACTGCGGTAGGCCCGGTCCCAGCCCAGCGAGGGCAGCGGCGCGTACTTCTCCAGGTCCCTGACGGGGTCGAGGTAGCGGGCGAGCCCCACGCCGCCGATGACCAGCTCCCCGGTCTCCCCCAGGGCGACCGGTACGCCGAGGGCGTCCACGACGGCCAGGTCCCAGCCGTCCAGCGGCAGCCCGATCCGCACCGGCCCGGTACCGGTGAGCGGGGCCGCGCAGGCCACCACGGTCGCCTCGGTCGGGCCGTAGGTGTTCCAGACCTCCCGGCCCGCCACCGCGAGCCGCTCCGCCA
The DNA here is from genome assembly GCA_025964615.1 of Actinomycetes bacterium. Lineage (GTDB taxonomy): Bacteria > Actinomycetota > Actinomycetes > Streptosporangiales > Streptosporangiaceae > RYN-227. Next base: position 10,866 of record JAOPYM010000375.1, on the reverse strand, counting down.
GCTCCGGCGGGCACGCCTCCCCGCCGAAGATCAGCAGACGGACGGCGTCGAGGGTCTCGACGGGCCAGAGGGCCGCCAGCGTCGGAACCGTGGAGACGATCGTGATGCCCCGGTCGACCAGCCAGGGCCCGAGGTCCATTCCGGTGCGGACCAGGGAACGAGGCGCGGGGACCAGGCAGCCGCCGTACCGCCAGGCCAGCCACATCTCCTCGCAGGAGGCGTCGAACGCCACCGACAGGCCCGCGAGGACCCGGTCTCCGGGACCGATCGGGGCGCCGGTCAGGAACAGCCCGGCCTCCGCGTCCACGAAGGCGGCCGCGCTGCGGTGCGTCACCGCGACGCCCTTGGGCCTGCCCGTCGACCCGGAGGTGAAGATGATCCAGGCGTCGTCCTGCGGGCCTGGAGCCCCTTCCCTGCCGCCGGGTGAGCCGATCATGCCGATCTTGAGGCCGTCGGTGATGACGGCGGCCACTGCGGCCTCGTCGAAGACCAGGGCGGCGCGTTCCTGTGGATCGTCTGCGTCCACGGGGACGTAGGCGGCGCCCGCGGTGAGCACGCCGAGGATGGCGACGTAGAGGTCCATCGTCCCGGACGGCACGCGCACCCCGACGCGGTCGCCCCGGCCGATCCCCGCGCGCCGCAGTTCTCCGGCGAAGCGCAGGGCCTCAGCCCGCAGGCCCTCGTAGTCCAGGCAGATCCGCCCGTCGTCGAGCGCCGCCCGGCAGGGGTGCAGCGACGCCGTCTCGTCCAGGATGTCGAGAAGTGTCCGTGCCGGAGCGGCCTCCCCCGACCGGAACACAGCACGCGTCAGAGCCGGATCGCCGGACTCGGCAAGATCTGAACGCACGTATTCCCCCGGACACGATGGGTATCTCCGGGTCCACCGTACGCGCCGCCCCTCCGGAGCCTGAGCGGCGGCTCCGGAGGGGAGCACTCACGGACGGGCGAGCCGGAGCACGTTGGCGACGATCCGGTGACCGGCACCACCCGCTGCGGTGAGGATCGACTCCGGGTGGAACTGGACCGCCCAGCGGCGGGCGATGGGGTCCTCGATGGCCATCACGACGTCGCCGGTCAGGGCTGTGACCTGGAATCCCTTCACCAGGTCGGGGGTGGCGTGCAGGGAGTGGTACCGGGCCGCGGTGAACTCCTCGGGCAGCCCGGCGAGCAGTTCACCGCCGGCCACCTTGACCTGGCCCGGCTTGCCGTGCGCCGGTTCCGGAAGCAGGTCGAGAGAACCGCCCGCGTGCTCGACCATGGCCTGCAGCCCGAGGCAGACCCCGAAGGCGGGCAGGTCCCGTTCGCCGATGGCATCGAGGAGCTCGGCTGTCCGGAAGTCCGACGGGCGGCCGGGGCCGGGCGACAGGACCACCAGATCCGGGGCCAGCTCGTCCAGGAGGGACATCGGGAACCCGTGCCGCAGGGTCGTCACCGACGCACCCTGCTGGCGGAAATAGTCGGCCAGGGTGTTGACGAAGGAGTCCTCGTGGTCGACGAGCAGCACCTTCACGCCCTCGCCCGCGAGCTGCGCCGCGGCGGGTTCCGCGACGGCGGCGCCGCCCTCCACGTCGGCCAGCGCGCCGAGCAGTGCGCCCGCCTTCAGGTAGGTCTCGCGCTCCTCCTCATCGGGATCGGAGTCGTACAGCAGGGTGGCACCGGCCCGCACCGCGGCGATGCCGTCACGGATCTGCGCGGTGCGCAGGGTGAGGCCGGTGTTCATCGACCCGTCGAACCCGACGCAGCCGACCGCACCGCCGTACCAGTGGCGCGGCGTCGCCTCGTGCTCCTCGATGAACTGCATCGCCCAGGTCTTGGGCGCCCCCGTCACCGTCACCGCCCACATGTGGGTGAGGAACGCGTCGAGCGCGTCGAAGCCGGGCCGTAGCCGCCCCTCGATGTGGTCAACGGTGTGGATCAGCCGGGAGTACATCTCGATCTGCCGCCGCCCGAGCACCTTCACACTGCCGGGCACACAGATCCGCGACTTGTCGTTGCGGTCCACGTCCGTGCACATGGTGAGCTCGGACTCGTCCTTCAGCGAGGACAGCAGGGTCCGGATCTGCTCGGCGTCCTGGAGCGAGTCCCCGCCACGCTTGATGGTCCCGGCGATCGGGCAGGTCTCCACCCGGTCGCCGGAGACCCGGACGAACATCTCCGGGGAGGCTCCGACCAGGTACTCGCCCTCCCCCAGGTTGAACAGGAACTCATACGGCGCCGGGTTGACCTCGCGGAGCCGCTCGAAGAACGCCGACGGCGAGTCGCACCGGCCGTACATGACATGGCCGGGCGTCACCTCGAACAGGTCGCCCCTGATGAACTTCTCCTTGGCGTCCCTGACCACCTGGGCGTAGAGCCCCGGCTCGGGCTGCGGCGGGAGTTCGCGGGTGCCGGCGACCGGGGTCGGCTCTGTGCCGCGCGGCAGGCCCTCGGTGGACCGGCCGCCGACCTCGAACTCGTACGACATCCGGTGCGAGGTCTCGCGCTTACGGTCGACCACGACCATCTCGTCGGCCAGGTGCAGGACCAGGTCGCGCTGGTCGGCGGACCGCTCGTGGTGCAGCCGGAGCGGCTCGAACTGCAGCGACAGGTCGTACCCGAACGCGCCGTACAACCCCAGGTGCTGGTCCTCGCCGGCGAACAGCGCGGTGATCGCCCGGAGCGCGGAGAAGACAGTGGGCTGGCGGCTGCGCTCCTCCTCGGTGAAGAACTCCCGGGTGGGCGGCACGTAGATCTCGAACTCCGTGCCGGTCTCGGTGGTGACCCGGCCGATCGGGCGCATCACCTCGGCGATGGCGGGCAGCACGACCTCACCCCGGGCGTTCAGGGCGCGCGCGCCGATCGTCCGGCCCCGGGCGACGATCTCCAGGCAGGGGTCCACGTAGGCCATGTGCCAGCGGCTGTAGCGGCCCGGGTACTCCATGCCTGAGCTGAGGACGCCACCGCGCCGCTCCCCCACGGCCTCGACGAGGTCGTTCAGCGCGTCCGACTTGACCGCGGAGTCCACCGGGGTCGCGGTACGGGTCACCCGTACGCCACCCTCGGTCACATATCGGGTCGTCTCTGTCTCCACCGTGGAGGCCCCTCGAAGTTCGGGCCCTGCACCCGGTCGCCGCACACGGAAAACGACCGCCGGGTGAGGGCGGTCGCCTGGTCGATCAGTGCATGCACGAACCGGCGCCGCCTCAGCGGCGCCACCACCACTGGCGCGTCCCGGTTCGCATGATGTGGCAAGGCTACCGCCCGCCGCGCGGTCCCGTCGACACGACCACGAACCCGAACGGGCTTCTACTCGATCCGGAACCCTGCCAGGATGAGACAAAAGCGGTCACTTACGGCAAGCGGTCACTTACGGCAGGGGTGGATCGATGAAGAACGAGGAATTCGAACTCCGGGGGGTCAACCATCTGGCGCTGGTCTGCTCGGATATGCGGCAGACCGTGGACTTCTACCAGGGCGTGCTCGGCATGCCGCTGATCAAGACCATCGAGCTCCCGATGGGCTGGGGACAGCACTTCTTCTTCGACTGCGGAGGCGGCAACGCGCTCGCCTTCTTCTGGTTCCCCGACGCGCCCGAGGCGGTCCCCGGTGTCTCCGCGCCGAAGAACCTGCCCGACCGGGGCGAGCTGCTGTCCGCGGTGGGCTCGATGAACCACATCGCCATCGACGTGCCGCCGGAGCGGATCGAGGAGTACCGCGACAAGCTCATTGCCAAGGGCGTCGACGTGGGCGTCCTGCTCAACCACGACGACAGCGAGTTCGGGGTCTCGCGCGACGTGCACGAGGGGGTGTTCGTACGGTCGATCTACTTCAAGGACCCCGACGGCATCCTGGTCGAGTTCGCCGCCTGGACCCGCGAGCTGAACCTGCCGGCCGACGTCCGGCACGAGCCCAGGACCGCCGCCGACCGCACCATCTGAGAGGAACCACCCGTGCCCCGACTCCGCCAGGTACCTCGCGCCGAGACCGACGACAAGCTGGTCCTGTTCTTCTACGACAGCCTGTTCGGAAAGGACCGGGATCCGGTGGCCGAGCCCGGCACCGCCACCGGTTCGCCCGGTGACTGGTGGACCGTGTTCGCCCTCGATTCGGCGATCTTCAAGCATGCCGTCCAGGGCTTCAACGTGTACCGGAACGTCAAGCTGGACCCGCTGCTGCGCGAGCTGGGCCAGAGCCGGGCCGGCTGGGCGCGCGGCAGCCAGTTCGTGTTCTCCCAGCACTGCAAGCAGATGCGGGCGATGGGGGTGCCGGACGAGAAGATCCAGGCGGTGGCCTACTGGGAGGTGAGCGGGCACTTCGACGAGCTGGAACGTGCGGTCCTCGCCTACACCGACGCGCTGGTGCTGGGCGGCGGCCGGGTGCACGACGAGGTCTTCGGGACCCTCAAGAGGCATCTCGCCGACGAGCAGATCCTCGAACTCACCTACACGACCTGCCTGTACGAGATGCATGCGACGATGTCGAAGGCGCTGCGCCTGGAGTTCGACGACCGTGACGACCCGATCGTCGAGGTGGCCGCCCCCGAGGGCTACGGCAACCGTGACATCGCAGCCGACCTCACCGGCGGCTAATGCGGGTACGCCGGGGACGAGACCTCCAGCTTGGCCCGTACCGAATCCAGGAGGGCGGTCCTCACCTCGTCGTAGCGGGAGTCCAGGGAGCCCGACCGGATGGCGGCGGCCAGCTCGGCGTCGGACCCGAAGCCCAGTTCCGCGAGCCTGGCCGCGTGCCCGGTCTCCTGGGTGGGACCGAGTTCCAGTTCCCGCTCCACCATGCCGAGCACGTTGATCGCAACGAGTGTGTGGAACCTGAGCCGTCCCTCCAGCGTGCCGAGGAGGTCGCGTTCCAGGAACTCGCGGACGGCCTCGACCAACTCACGGGCCATCGGAGCATCGTGCGGCTGAGACATGGCGCATCTCCTCGGAGCGAAGCAGAATGCGATTCTAGACAAGTGGAGGTCCGGCTATGAGCTTCGAGGTTCCCGCGTCCGTGCGGCCCGTACGAGATGCCGTGTACGCGTTCATGACCGAGCGGGTGGAGCCGGCCGAGCCTGTGCTGCACAGGCAGGACGACGAGGCCGCCGCGCTGGTCGGGGAGCTGCAGCGGGAGGCCAAGGCCGAGGGGCTCTGGGCGCTCGGGCACCCCAAGGAGCTGGGCGGCGGGGGCCTGCCGTTCCTCGACTACGTCTATGTCAACGAGGTGCAAGGCCGCAGCGAGTACGGCCAGCTGGCGCTCGGCACGTTCACCCTGCAGGACTCGCTCATGCTGGCCAGGTACGCGGGCGAGGCACAGCGCCGCCGGTTCCTGGAGCCGCTGGTCCGGGCGGAGATCTACCCAAGCTTCGCGATGACCGAGCCGGGGATCTCCAGTTCCGACCCGACCCAGCTGACCACCACGGCGACCCTGGAGGGCGCCGAGTGGGTGATCCGCGGCCGTAAGTGGTTCACCACGTTCGCGAACCGGGCGGCCTACACCACCGTGATGTGCCGTACGGAACCCGAGGGGACGAGCCCGTACCTGTCGTACAGCATGATCCTGGTGCCGACCGACACCCCTGGCTACACGATCGTGCGCGACACCCCGGTGCTGGGCCTGGACGGCGGCCACTGCGAGGTGCTCTACGACGAGGTACGGGTCCCGGCGGCGAACCTGCTCGGGCCGCGCGGGCACGGCTTCGTGATCGCGCAGGAACGGCTCGGCCCCGGCCGGATCTTCCACTGCATGCGCTGGCTCGGTCAGGCGCAGCGGGCCTACGACCTGATGTGCGCGCGGCTGCACGACCGCACGGCCTTCGGCGAACCGCTGGCACGCAAGCAGCTCATGCAGCAGCACGTCTTCGACTCCTACGCCGAGATCCAGTCCGCCCGGCTGCTCACCCTGCACGCCGCCCACGAGATCGACGCGGGCGAGCAGGCGAGGGTCGAGATCGGCGTGATCAAGGTGGTCGGCGCGCGAATGCTGCACAACGTGATCGACCGGGCCATCCAGGTGCACGGCGCGCAGGGACTGACCGAGGACACCCCGCTGGACCACATGTACCGGCACGCCCGCGCCGGACGGATCTACGACGGGCCCGACGAGGTGCACATCACCACCACGGCCCGGCGCATTCTCAAGGAGTACGAAAAAGGCGGAAACTGGGAATTCGGCCTGCGCTGAGAAATAGCGGAACATAACCAGTACCGTATGCAATGGTTCCGCAAAGGCACGACGCGTCCTTGCCTGCCTTCGGCACCCCGGGGAATCACCTGATCGGCGGAGCGAGTGCTCCGCCTACCGGTATCCGGGGGGAACTGTGCACATCAAGGCCTTCACCGCTGGGGTCGGAGTACTGGCAAGCGCGGTATCCCTCATGGGGACGGCAGCTCTTGCCGGCGGCCTCGACATCAGCCATGAAACGGCCTCGCCCGGCACCTCCGTGACCATCTCCGGCGGATGCGATAAGGACCGAGATTCGTTCGCCTCGGTGTCCAGTGAAGCACTGGAGAAGGAATCGGGACATGTTGGCTCCGACGGCCGGGTCAGCATCATCACAAGGGTCAGGGACGTGCCGTCCAGGCACTATGAAGTCACCCTCATCTGTAACACCTCCAGGGCGACCGCCATAAACGACATCACCGTGACAGGGGGAGGATCGTGCGGCTTTGGCAGGCACAACAGGAGGTGCGACTTTCACGGGGATGACAGCGACTTTAACGGGGATGACAGCGACTTTAACCGGCATGACAGATGCGGCTTTGACAGGGAAAACCGGGAGTGCGACTTCCGCCGGCATGACAGATGCGGCTTCGACAGGGAATGCGACTTCCGCCGGCATGACAGATGCGGCTTCGACAGAGAGTGCGACTTCCACCGGCACGACAGATCATGCGGCTTCGACAGAGAGTGCGACTTCCACCGGCACGACAGATGCGGCTTCGGCAGAGAGTGCGACTTCCACCGGCATGACAGATCATGCGGCTTCGGCAGAGACAACAGGCGGTGCGACCCGCCCAGGGAGGGCGCCATGACCGGCGGCGGGGGAACGGCCGGGGGTCCGGGGCTTCCTGCGGCACCCGTCGGGCTCGCCCTGCTGGCGGGCGCCACGGGCGTCGGCGGCCTCACCCTGCTGCGGGCCCGGTCTCGTGGGCGCGTCTAAGGGCGCCTACGGCGTCGCCGCCGTGCTGGCGGTCGCCGGTATCGTCACACTCGGCAAGGGCGCCTTCCACGTCGATCCGCCCGACCCCCGGTTCGCCGGGATGTGGGCGCTCCAGCACATCCCGGACGGCAGCGCGCTGCCCGCCTCCCCGCCGCTCCGCGTCGACATCGCGGACGCCGGGGTGCACGCCGAGGTGATGCCCGTCGGGCAGAACCCCGACGGCACCGTCGAGGTCCCGCCCTTCAGCCGTGCGTCGTACGCGGGCTGGTACCAGTACGGTCCCGCGCCGGGGGTGCGCGGCGCCGCGGTGGTGCTCGGGCATGTGGACGACACGCACGGCGCGGCCGCGTTCTACAAGCTGGGCACCGTCACCAGGGGGGACGAGGTCAACGTGACCCGCAAGGACGGCAGCGTCGGGGTCTTCGAGGTGGACGCCGTGGAGAAGGTCCCCAAGACCCGCTTCCCGACCGACCGGGTGTACGGGTCCGTGCGGTACGCCGGGCTCCGCCTGGTGACCTGCGGCGGGCGCTTCGACCGCACGGCGCACTCCTACGTCGACAACGTGATCGTCTATGCGCATCTGACCGGCAGTCACAGGGCGAAGCGTCAGAGCATCTGAAGCAGGTCCCATTCGCTCTCGGCGACCCGGCGGCCCAGCGCGGCCAGCTCGACGGAGCGTTCTCCGCCGGACAGGTGCCGCTGGGCCTGCATGATGCAGACGACGGCCCACTTGAAGACGGCGAAGGTCTCCCACCAGTGCAACGCGGCCCGGTCCACCTTCGTGCCCGAGGCCCGCTCGTAGGCGGAGACGAGCTGGTCGTAGGTGCCGAACCCGCCGACCGGCAGGGGTGAGCCGAACCGCCACGCCTTGGCACACAGCCAGCCGAGGTCCTCGAGCGGGTCGCCGAGGTGGGCCAGTTCCCAGTCGAGCACCGCCCGGATCCCGTCCGGGCCGATGATCAGGTTGCCGTTCCGGAAGTCCCCGTGCACCACCGTCATGGCGTCCCGCACGGGACGCTGCCCGCCGAGCCTGCGCAGACCGAGTTCCAGGGCGGGATGCGGCAGGCCGGTGCCCTCGAGCAGCGCGCCCCAGGTGACGAGCTGGTCACTCGCGTCCAGCTCCGGCACCGTCGCGACGGGGATACGGTGGATCGCGGCGAGCGCCTCACCGCACTGCGCCGCCAGCAGGGGACGTACGGCCGCGAGGGCCGGATCGCGCAGGATCCGGCGCGGGATCGTCTCGCCCTCGATCCGCGCCATGATCACAAAGTCGGCCCCCAGCAGGCTCTCCGGACCACCCGCTGCGATCACCGCGGGCGTCGGTACCCCCTCGGCGGCGGCCGCCCGCATCAGCGCAGCCTCGTGCAGCAGCGGGCGGCCCGCGGGCAGGCCCGGGGTGGTCAGCCGCAGGATCAGCGGGTGTCGTTCCCCGGCCACGGTGATGACGTCGAAGCCACAGGTGAGGCGGGATGCGCCGCCACTGTCACGGCGCAGCCCGGTGACCTCGACGCCGTCGCCGTACGCCGGGACCAGTACCTCCGCCAGCGCTTCGAGTTCCAACCCGGGCCTCCCGTCGAGCGTTATGCCCTGCCGTAGTTGTCCTCGAGGCGCTCGATGTCGTCCTCGTCGAAGAACCCGAAGGCGATCTCCATGATGCGCACCTCGGGCCCGGCGGAGCTGAGCCGGTGCGTGTCCCCTGCCTTGATGAGGATCCGCTCGCCCACCTCGGGCTCGATCCGCTCGCCGGCGACCTCGAAGACCGCACCCGGGTCGAGGGCCACCCACAGCTCGTCACGGTACTCATGGCGCTGCAGGCTCAGGCGCTGCCCCGGCAGCACATGAATGATCTTCACAGTGGAGATCTCGTTCAGGGTGAAACGCTCGAAGCTCCCCCAGGGTCGCTGGTCGGTGACAACGGCCGGGTCGCGTCGCGGAGTGGTCTGCATCACACCTCAGAAGTCGGGAGTCGTTTGGCAATAAGAGGGCAGATTACCCGGTCATGACCGTGATCAGGGTTCGAGGGGCCTATTGGCCGCGGCGGGCAGCCCGCCGAGGATCAGATCGGCGAGGCTGTCCACCACCGTCTCCCTGGCGACCTCGGGATGATCGAGCCACCAGTCCCCGGCGGTCTGCACCATCCCGATCACCGCGTGCCCCCAGATATGGGCGCGGGTCGCGTCCGCCAGCTCCCCTTGGGCGATCATCACCTCGGCCAGCTCCTGGCCGATACCACGGATCATGGTGCTCATCGCACTGTGCGTGGCCGCGTCCTCGGCGCTCGCCCGGTGCATGAGGAACCGGTAGAGGTCCAGGTTCTCGGAGATCATCGACAGGTAGGTGTCGATCGTCAGCCGCGTCCGCTCCCGGATGCCGCCCTCCCCGGAGAACCCCGCCTTGATCGCCTCGCCCAGTTTCCTGGTGTGGCGCTCCGCGAGGGCCTGGTAGAGCCCGCTCTTGTCACCGAAGTGCCGGTAGAGAATGGGCTTGCTGATCCCGGCCTCGGCGGCGATGGCGGCCATCGAGGCCTCCGGGCCCTCCCGCAGGATGATCCGATCGGCTGCCTCAAGCAGAGCGCGGCGCCGATCTGGATCCCGCCGGGTGGTCGTTGTCATGATCCGCCAAGGTTACAGGTGCGCCCCCGGTCAGAATTGAAAGCCACCGGGCCTGCCATTGCGATCGGCGACCAGGCCGGCCAGGGTCGCGAGCGCGATCTCCGGCGGTGTCCTTGACCCGATGTTGAGCCCCACAGGGCGGTGCACCCTCGCGATGTCCCCGGCGGGCACCCCCAGCTCGGTGAGCGCCGCCACATGCGGTCCCTGGTGGCGGGGGTTGCCGAGCACCCCGATCCACCGGACCGGGCAGGCGAGCAGGTCGCGCAGGATGGGCCCCAGCTCGGGTCGGTGGTGGTCGGTGACCACGACGTCCACGGTGCCGTCGAGGTCCCCGGGAGGGTGCCTCTCGGCGTCGGCCCGCGCCGGGTCGGGCTCAAGGAGGATCGTCCGGTACCCGAGGTCCGCCGCGTACCGGAGCAGGAACTCCGACACCGGCGACGCGAACACCGCGAGCAGGGTCCGGTCACCGGCCCCGGCCGCCGGAGCTCCGTGCGCGACGGCGCAGGACGGGTCGTGCTCATGCTGCTCGGCCATGGGTCCAGTCTGCCCTGGCCTTGACATGCGATCACGGTTCGCCCTAGATCTTGCGTTATCGATCGCGAGGAGCTCATCGTGCACATCGCCTACACGGCGGCGCAGGAGCGGCTGGGCGAGGAGCTGCGGGCGTACTTCGCCAGGCTCTCCGCACCCGGTTCCGGAGCCGAGCCGCAACTCGAGCACCTGATGACCCGGGACGGCCCGTACTGCCGGACCATCCGCCGGCTCGGCCGCGACGGGTGGCTGGGCATCGCTGCCGGTTAGAGCTGCCCCTGGAAGGTCCTGCGGTAGTTCATCGGCGAGACGCCGATGGCCGCGTGCAGGTGCTGGCGGAGCGACTCGGGCGTGCCGAATCCGGCCTGCCGGGCGATCCGGTCCACTGGCAGGTCACTCGTCTCCAGGAGCAGCCTGGCCTGTTCGACCCGCTGCCGGGTGAGCCACTGGCCGGGGCTGAGGCCCACCTCGTCACGGAACCGGCGGGTGAAGGTGCGCAGGCTCATCCGGGCATGCGCGGCCAGCTCGGTCAGCGGGAGCGGCTGATCCAGGCGTTCCAGGGCCCACTCACGGGTGGCCGCGGTGGTC
>JAOPYM010000359.1 GCA_025964615.1 Actinomycetes bacterium | reverse complement strand
GCAGGCGGAAGCCGGAGGGTGATCTGCAGGCCGCCACCGGGGCGGGGCCTGGCGGTGACCTGCCCGCCGTGGGCGTGGACGACGGCATGCACGATCGACAGGCCCAGGCCCGTACCGGAGTCGTCGCGGTCGCGAGTGCGACCGTGGCCTCTGCTGTGCTCTCCCCGGTGGAAGGGTTCGAAGAGTTCAGGCACCGCGGCGGGATCGAGCAGGGCCCCGCCGTTGGACACCGTCAGCTCCGACCAGCGGTCCGTGGCTCCTGTCCGGACCTGGAGGAGCCCGCCGTCGGTGTTGTACTTCACGGCGTTCTCCAGCAGGTTGGCCACGGCGCGACCGAGCAGCGCGACATTGACGCGTACCGGTGCGGGTCCCAGGTCGTGCATGATCCGCAGCCCTCGGAGGCGGGCGGGCGCGACGATCTGGTCGAGGGCCTCGGCCGCGAGGTCCGCGAGGTCGTCGTCCTCGACGTCGGTGAGCTGTTCTTCGGAGCGGGCCAGGGTCAGCAGGCCGTCGATGAGCCGCTGTGCCCGGTCGGTGGATCTCGCGACGTCCCGGGCCATGGACCGCCACTGGGCGTCGGTGACGGATCGTTTGGCGAGCGTCACCTCCACGGCGGTGCGGGTCACCGTCAGCGGGGTGCGCAGTTCGTGGCTGGCGTTGGCGACGAAGCGCCGCTGCGCGGCGAACGAGGTGTCCAGGCGTTCGAGCATCGAGTCGAAGGTGTCACCGAGCTCCTTCAGCTCGTCGTCCGGGCCGTCCAGGTTGAGGCGTTCGTGCAGGGTCGTGTCGCTGGCATGACGTGCGGCCGTGGTGATGGCGGTGAGGCGGTCGAGCATCCGCCCGGCGATCCACCAGCCGAGCAGCGCGGAGACCACGACGGCGACCACCAGCAGTTCCAGCGCCCGGTGCAGGAGGTGGGCGGTCGCGGTGTCGCGGATCTGGTCGGCCAGGCCGATGAGCCGATCGTGGTCGGGATCGAGCTTCCCCGGCACCGTGCCCGGCGGCAGCGGCCTCTGCAGCTCATGGTAGAGCGAGGCGGTGAGGGCGACGACCAGCGCGGTTCCGCCTGCCAGGAACAACCCGGCGTTGGCGAGGGCGAGCCGGGTACGGATGTTCAGGCGCCGCCACAGGCCGAGCGGCCAGAACATCCGCGGCCTGCCCTTCGTGGCCTTGAGATCGGCCACGGTCAGTCCGTGATCTGGTAGCCGGAGCCGATCAGCGTCTCGATGATCGGAGGTTCACCGAGCTTGCGGCGCAGCCTGTTGACCGTCACCCGCACGGTGTTGGTGAACGGGTCGGCGTGCTCGTCCCAGACCCGGTCCAGGAGCTGCTCCTGGCTGACGACCGCGCCGTCCTCGGCCAGCAGCACCTCCAGAACGGCGAACTCCTTGGCCGTCAGGATGATCGGCCGCCCGGACCGGGAGACGGTGCGGCGGACCGTGTCCATGGTCAGTTCGCCCCTCGTCACGGTCGCGGCGTGCGAGCGGCCCCGCCTGCCGAGCGCTCTGATCCGCAACACGAGCTCGGCGAACGAGAACGGCTTGCCCAGGTAGTCATCGGCACCGAGTGTCAGTCCCGTGACGCGGTCCTCGGTGCCCGCCAGCGCCGTCAACATCAAGATCATCGGTGCGTTGGCGGATCCTGCCAGCTCCCTGCAGATCTCATCGCCGGTGCGGCCGGGCAGGTCCCGGTCCAGGACGACCACGTCGTAGCTGCCGTGCATCTGGATCTTGTCGAGCGCGTCGTCGCCGTTGTAGCTGACATCGACGGCCATCCCCTGGTCGCGCAGGCCGTCAGTGATGTGCGCGGCCAGTCGCTCCTCGTCCTCGACGACCAAGACTCTCATAAGCTCATCCTCCTCCAACGGCCGCCGGGTGACCACGCAGCGCCGGAACGTGGCCTGCCATGCCCGGCGTCCACCAGATGCCGGCCTCGTGGTCAACGGTCAGGGCCTGGTAGGCGGTCCGTTCGGCGAGGGCGGTGAGCCAGCCGTACGCCTGGGAACCGAGCGCCATCGCGGCGGTCGCGTACCCGTCGGCCCAGGTCAGGCTGGGGCCGATCACGGTCACCTGCACAAGGTGGGAGGCCGGGCTCCCGCTACGCGGGTCCCAGATGTGAACGCCGCGCTCGGCGGTGCCCGAGGTCGCCACCGCGCCGTCGGGCAGTTCGGCGACCGCCAGGATCTGCCCCGGGGTGTGCGGATCGGTGATCCCCACACGCCACGGCTCCTCTTCGGACCCCCCGCGGACGCGGACGTCGCCGCCGGCGCCGAGAGCGTGGCCGGTCAGGCCGTGTGCGGAAAGAGTTGCGCTCGCCTGCTCGGCGGCCCAGCCCTTGACCGCGCCGCACGGGTCGAAGACAGGCGGGTCACCGACCGCCCAGGCGTCGAAGGCCCCTGCGCTCTGGGCCTTCAGCGACGCGCAGACGGCGAGGATCTCCCGGATCCGTCCACCGTCCGGGTGCGTCCCGAGGCCGGCGAGCGCCAGGCGGCCGTCCCTGATCCGGCTGACCGGGCTGTCGGGCTTGAACGGCGAGAACACCTCGTCGGCCTGACGCAGGCCGGCGAACGCCGCATCCACGGCCGTGGCGAACAGCCCGGGGTCGGTGCCGCCCGGCGCTGCGACGGAGATCACCGTACCCATGATCGTGGCCGTCGCCGTGCGCCGGTCGGTCATATCCCGGCCTTGTCGAGTGCGGACTGCAGTGACTGGGCGTACCCCTGTGAGGTGTAGGTCGCGCCTGACACGATGTCGATTTTGGCGCTGTGCGCCGCCAGCGCTGCGGACTTCAGGACCGGGATCGCGGCGTCGTCGATCCGGTGGCTGTGGCCGCCGTCGGTCTCTTGCAGCAGCTTGATATCGGTGAGCGTGCCGTTGCTGATGACCGCTGCCACCTGCATCGTGCCGTACGGGGTGCTTATCGGGTTCCCGGTGAACGTGCCGGTCCTGCCCGCGGGACGTGCCGATCCCTTCGGCCGTTTCTTCGCGTGGGGCCGGGACGGCGACGACGGGCCGGTCACCGCAGTCGACGGGCCGGTCACCGCAGTCGACGGGACTCCCGGGTCCGCACCGGCCAGTGCGGACCTCGGCGCGCTCGCCGACTGCGCCTTGAAGGACAGCAGCAGCACCAGGCCGACGGCCGTGGACACCAGTGCCATGACGACCTTCATCATGCGGATTATCCTCCTCTACATGTCGAACGCTTCGACGTGGATGCGGCGCCGGTGCACTCCCGCCGCCCTGAGCTGCGTGGTCGTGGTCTCGACCAGGCCCGGGGGCCCGCACAGATAGACATGACGCCGGGCGGTATCGGGCACCAGCCGGAGCAGAGCTCTGGCGTCGAGCGGATCACCGTCGTGTTCCATGCGGCTGCCGATCACCGGGTAGAGCCCGAAGCCACGGTGCCGGGCGATGGCCTCGAGTTCCTGCCAGAACACCAGGTCCTCCGGTCTGGACGCCCGGTAGATCAGGATCACATCCGCACCCGCCCCGGGCAGGGTCTCGTACAGCGCGCGGATGGGGGTGATCCCCACACCGCCGGCGATCAGCAGGCTGCGGTGCCGCCGGCCCGGACGGGACCTGCTCCGTTGTGCGGTGAACGCGCCGTACGGCCCCTCGAACCACACCCGCGTGCCGGGACGCAGCCGCCCCAGCCGCCCGCTGCCATCACCGAGATCCTTCACGGTGATCCGCCACGTGCGGTCGGTCGGTGGCGCCGACAGCGAGTACGGGTGCGACTCCCACCACAGTCCGCGGGCCAGGAAACGCCACCGCAGGAACTGCCCGGACTCGGCACCCAGCCGGTCCAGGCCCCGCCCGGTCAGATAGATCGATACGGCCCCGGGTCCCTCGACCACGACCTGCGCCACCCGTACGGAGTGCCTGACCGACCTCGTCAGGGGGATCACGAAACGGAACACCACCAGCAGCGCGAACACCGCGACGTGCGCGGCGGACCAGAGCACCCGGTTGCGCAGGGAACCCGCGAAGTCGGCACCCACCGCGAACTCGTGGGCGAACGCCAGCGCCATCGCCAGATACACGTACAGATGGACGAAGTACCACGTCTCGTACGCGAGGTTGCGGCGCACCGCCCGCGCCGACGCCACGCCCACCATGACCAGCAGACCGAACGCCGCCGTCGCCATGAGAACGTCCGGGTACGACAGTTCGACGGAGACGGTCTCCGACACCGGATTCGTCCCCGACTGCAACCCGTACCCCACGACCAGCAGCACCGCGTGCGCGCCCAGCAGGATGACGGTGTACTCACCGAGAGCCCGGTGATAGCGGGTCCCCACGTCCGAACCGGCCCGGTTGTCGAGCCACGGAATCCGGGCCATCAACGCCACAAGGACCAGCAGCAGGTAGGCGCCCAGCAGCCCCGAAACGCGCCCGGCGGCCACCAGGTAGTCCCCTGTGCCGTGCAGCGAGCCCGGCACCGTGTCCGTCCACCACACCCCGAGCACCGGAAGGGCCCCGGCCACCATCACGGTCAGCAGCGCCCGCGCCCAGAACGGCCCGGGCCCGGGCAGAACCCCGCCCGAGACCACCGGTGCGACCATGCGATGCGAGGTCGCCTGGCCCTGCGTCGCACTCACCCCAGGCACCGTCAGCTCCAAACGATCAACAAACTTGCCGTTCCTTTGCCACATCTTGCCCAAAAGTACCTAACAGAGCTGTAACTCGCCCCCTGACGTGCCGGTTTGTACGCCAACAACCCCGGGCCGAATGTTCGGGCGGCCCGGGGTGAACGGCGTGAAAGCCGGGACTACACCTCCATCGCCGCCCGGAACTCCTCGAAGGAGAGGCGGCCGTCGTTGTCCTCGTCCGCGTTCCGGAGGATCTCGGCGATCTCCTCGTCGCTCACCTGGTCGCCGTCGGCGCGCAGGAGGGTCGCAAGCTCATCGACCGTGATGAAGCCGTCCACGTCCCGGTCGAGACTCTGAAACTGTTCCCTCAGCGGGCTGTCGTCCGCAGAGAAGTCCGCGGAGGGGGTCACGTCGGCCATCGGGCCTTCCTTCGATCGGGTGCCGGGGGATGACGAACAGGATCACGTGCCCTCCGGGCCCTGAGCAATGCCGAAACCGGTAAAGATACCCACCCGATACCCAGACCCGAGTTGCTCTGGGCGGCTGACCGAGAACCGAGCCCGCCGCAAACCTTCGCACGCGGCTTTGTACTGGCCAGTAGCGGCCTCTCCGGCCATCTCGTCAACCGGACATTCCGGTGTTTCCGTGGAGCCAACCCCCCGGCTCAAGGAGCATCCGATGCGTCTTCGGCGACTCACCCCCATCGCGCTCTCCTCAGCACTTCTCCTGCTCGCCACCCTCGGCGCCGCGCCCGCCTCCGCCGCCCCGGCCGCGTACGTCGCGCTCGGCGACTCCTACGCCTCAGGCGATGGTGCGGGCAGCTACGACCCGGCCTCCGGCGGCTGCCTGCGCAGCACCAACGCCTACCCCGCCACCTGGGCGGCCGCCCACGCGCCCGCCTCGTTCACGTCCGTGGCGTGTGCGGGCGCCACCACCACCGACGTCCTCAGCAGCCAGCTCAGCGCGGTGGCCGCTGGCACGACGCTGGTGAGCATCACCATCGGCGGCAACGACGTCGGCTTCAGCAACATCATGCAGACGTGCGTGCTGGGATCGGACAGTGCCTGCCTCAGCGCCGTCAGCGCCGGGGAACAGTACGCCGACACGCAGTTGCCGCCGGCGCTGCGGACCCTGTTCGCCGCGGTTCACGGCCGTGCGCCCGCTGCGCATGTGGTCGTCGTCGACTATCCGCACCTGTACACGATCGTCAGCTTCTGTATCGGGCTGGACAACACCAAGCGGACGGCTCTCAACCAGGGCGCGGACCACCTCGATGCCGCTCTCGCGAAGGGCGCGGCCGACGCGGGCTTCACCTTCGCCGACGTACGCAGCCAGTTCGCCGGGCATGAGCTCTGCTCCGGACAGGGCTGGCTGCACTCGATCACGATCCCGATCGGCGAGTCGTACCACCCGACGGCGACCGGCCAGAACCTCGGCTACCTGCCGGTGTTCACGGCGGTGGCGGGCTGATCCCTGCGGCCTTTGTTGTCCGGTGGACGTTGCCGTGGCTTGCTGCGGCACGACGCCGGGCAGACCCACCCAGCCGTACCGACGAACTCGCCGGTACCTGAAAGGCGACCTACCGGAACGGGAGGCTCGAACGGTCTCCAATCCCCGAGCATTGCAGGCAATATGTCCGTTGTGACGTTCTCGGGGGTGCAGTTCCGGCCGTACCAGCTCCAGGCTCTAGATGCGCTCGACCGTGGCTGGGCGGACGGCCGCAAGCGAGCGTGGGTCGTGCTGCCACCCGGTTCGGGCAAGACGCTGGTCGGCCTCGAAGCGGCACGGAAACTGGGCCGCAGGACCGTGGTCTTCGTACCGAACACCGCCATCCAGGGTCAGTGGGCCGCGCACTGCGGTGCCGCCGGAACATCGAGGGACCTCGCACACGAGGTCAACGTCCTCACCTACCAGTCGCTGGCGGTGTTCGACGCCGACCAGGAGACCGACGAGGAGGGCAGGGAGCGCGGCCTCATGCAGCGGCTGCACGGCAACGGCCAGGAACTCATCACCGCACTACGGAGTGCCGGTCCGCTCACCCTCGTGCTGGACGAGTGCCACCATCTGCTCGACGTGTGGGGGCGGCTGCTCGCCGAGGTGCTGGACCAGCTGCCGGATGCGCGGGTCATCGGGCTGACCGCGACACCACCCGGCTCACTGACCCCGGAGACCGTGAAGCTGGTCGACGCACTCTTCGGCGAGCCGATCCTCGGCGCCTCCATACCGGCGCTGGTACGGCAGGGCTATCTGGCACCCTTCACGGAGCTGGCCTGGCTCACCCAGCCCACCGCGGTCGAGCAGTCCTACGTGCGGGGAGAGGCGGAGCGCTTCGCGGAGTTGACGACCGACCTGCTGGCACCCGGGTTCGCGGCCGTCGGTTTCCTGGAATGGCTGGACGCGCGCCTGGTCGCTCGCCGGACCCGTACCGGACCAGAGGGTGAGCCGATCAACTGGGACCGCATCGCCAGGGACGAGCCGGCAGTGGCGGACGCCGCGCTCCGGTTCCACCACGCCGGGCTCCTGGCACTACCGGACGGGGCCAGGCTCCGCGAGGAGCATCTGCATCCGCCGACCGCAGAAGACTGGGTCGCACTGCTCAACGACTACGTCAGGAACTGCCTGCTGCCAAGCGACCGGCCCGAGGACGCAGAGGCCTACAACGCGATCAGGTCGGCGCTTCCCTCAGTCGGCTATCAGCTCACCAAACGCGGCATCCGCGCCGCCCGCTCCCCTGTCGACCGGGTGCTCGCCCGGAGCGCGGCCAAGACCTACGGCGGCGTGGAGATCATCGCCGCGGAGTCCTCAGCGCTCGGTCAGCGGCTGCGCTGCCTGGTGCTGTGCGATCACGAACGGGCCGGGGCGACGCTGCCGGCGCGGCTGCGTGACGTGCTGGACACCGAGGCCGGGTCGGCCTGGCAGATGCTGGAGAACCTGGTCGCCGACCCGCGGACCCGCAAGCTGGGGCCGATGCTCGTCACCGGCAAGACCGTCGCCGCCGCCGAAGAGACGGCATGGCTGTTCGCCGGTGAGGATCTGACGGTCGAGCCGGTGGGCGGGGGGATCGCACTGATCACCGGCGCGTGGAGTTCCCGGACGTGGGTGCCGAGGGTGACGACCTTCTTCGAAGAGGGGCAGTGCCAGGCGCTCGTCGGCACCCGCGCCCTGCTCGGCGAGGGATGGGACGCACGCGGGGTCAACACGCTCATCGATCTGACCACCGCGACCACTCCGACCTCGGTGGTGCAGACCCGCGGCAGGGCCCTGCGGATCGATCCGGACTGGCCGGACAAGACCGCGAACACCTGGACCGTCGTCTGCGTGACCGGTCACCACCCCAAGGGTGCCGCCGACTGGGGACGGTTCGTCCGCAAGCACCACGGCTATCTGGTGGCCACTGCGCACGGCGAGATCGTGTCCGGCGTCGCGCACGTGGACCCGTCCTTCTCGCCCTACGCGCCACCGGACGTGAGAACCTTCGACGCCGTCAACGCGGCGATGCTCGCCCGAGCCGGCGACCGTGCCGCGATCCGGGAGGCGTGGCGGCTCGGCTCGTCCTTCCGCGACGAACTGGTCCATACGGTACGGATCCGGAGCCCTGTCCGGGCGATCGCGTCGGTTCCGGTCTCCGGTCGTCCGGCCCCGCCCGCGGTGCTCCCTTCCGCGCGGTGCGCCCATCCGCTTCCCTCCACCTGGTCCGATGGCCCCGCGGACCCGGTGGAGATCATGTGGACCGCCGGGATCGGGACCGGGGTGGTGTCCCTCCTCGGCATGCTCGGGAACGGCAGCGTGGACCCGACGCCCTGGCTGATCCCGACGGTCGGCCTGCTCGCGCTCGTCCTGGGGGCCGGATGGCAGCTGATGGTCTGGAGACCGCAGGCCCAGGCGGCCGAGCGGCTCGATGAGCTCGCCTCCGGCCCGCCCCTGGAGCGGTTCGCCTACGCGGTGGCCGACGCACTGAACGCGGCCGGGCTGTCGCCACTGGGCGCATCGGCCGTGACCGCCCTGCCCGAGCCGGACGGCAGTTACCGTTTCGCGCTCTCGCAGGTCGACACGGCGACGTCGCAGCTCTTCGCCGAGGCGCTCGACGAGGTGCTCTCTCCCCTCACGAGCCCGCGGTACGTGATTCCGCGCTACGTCGTGCGCGCCCGTTTCGGCCGGGAGCGGCAGCGACGGGCCCGTGCCTGGCTGCGCGACCGGGCCCAGCCGGACAGCGTCGTCTTTCACGCGGTGCCGTCGCTGTTCGGGCAGAACCGCGAACGGGTCAATGCCTTCGAGTGGGCCTGGAACACCTGGGTGTCGCACGGCGCGGCCGTCTTCGCCGCCTCCCCGGAGGGTGCGGGCGTGATGGCGACCCACCGCGGCCAGAGCCCCTTCGCCGCGACCACCCTGCTCCGCGTCGCCTGGGACTGACCTTCGGCCGCGTGGTCCGGGCATCAGAGCGGAGCGAGCGCCGGCAAACTAGGGGCGTCTGCGACCTCACGCAGGTTCAGCCCGGCCAGGTCCCGGTGCAGAAGGCCGACGGCGGCGCTACGGAGGGCCTCCTCGGTCGCCTCCCGGTCGTGGAACGATCCCGGGCGGCGGCGTGTCCCCTCGCCGGGCTTCATCCGCGAGGGCCGCCTGCGACGTAGATGACCTGGCCGGAGATGAACGAGGCGTCCTCGCCGACCAGGAAGGCGACGGTCCCGGCGATGTCCTCGGGCCTGCCGACCCGGCGGACCGGGATCTGCTGGGCGGCCGCCTTCTGGAACTCCTCGAAGTCCGTACCCATCCGGGCGGCGGTGGCCGCGGTCATCTCGGTGACGATGAAGCCGGGTGCGATCGCGTTGACCGTCACCCCGAACCGGCCTAGCTCGATGGCCAAGGTCTTGGTGAAACCCTGCAACCCAGCCTTGGCCGCGGAGTAGTTGGCCTGGCCCCGGTTGCCGAGCGCCGACACCGAGGACAGGTTGACGATCCGGCCCCATCCCATCTCGGTCATGTGCTTCTGTGCTGCCCGGCTCATCAGGAACGCGCCGCGCAGGTGGACGTCCATGACCGCGTCCCAGTCGTCGTCGGTCATCTTGAAGAGCAGATTGTCGCGGAGGATCCCGGCGTTGTTCACCAGTACCTGCGGGCGGCCCAGCTCGGCGACGATCTTTTCGAACGCGGCGGTCACCTGGGCGGTGTCGGAGACGTCGACGCCGACGGCCAGCGCCCGGCCGCCGCCGTCCTCGATGGCTTGCACCGTCTCGGCGCAGGCTGCCTCGTCGAGGTCGCAGACCGCGACGGCGAAGCCCTCCTGGGCCAGCCGGCGCGCGGTCGCG
This sequence comes from Actinomycetes bacterium, assembly GCA_025964615.1. Classification (GTDB taxonomy): domain Bacteria; phylum Actinomycetota; class Actinomycetes; order Streptosporangiales; family Streptosporangiaceae; genus RYN-227. The sequence goes on along the minus strand of JAOPYM010000359.1, from coordinate 694 downwards.
GCCCCGATGCCGCGGGCGGCCCCGGTGACAACGGCGATCTTCGTTTCGGTCATGGCGGTACTCCTGCGCTCAGAGGCCGAGGGACTTGGCGACGATGGTCTTGAGGACTTCGCGGGTGCCACCATAGATGCGACCGACCCGGGCATCCGCGTAGAGACGGGCGATCGGGTATTCGAGGATATAGCCGTATCCGCCGTGCAACCGCAGGCACTTGTCGACCACCCGCTGCTGCACCTCGGTGCAGAACAGCTTGACCCTCGCCGCATCGGCTACCGTCAGTTCGCCGCCGTCCTAGCCGAGTTCCGCGAACAGACGTACAGCTACCCCGATGACCTGCTCGAACTCGGCATCGATACTCATTTCCCCGTTCATCCGCCTGCCCTCGCCGGCGCCGCGAACCGTACCGCCGAGGTGCCCAGCCCAGTCGGCAGGAACGGCGTACCCGGCTGCCGGTCCCGCCGGAGTTCGGCCTCGCCATATCGAACGCACGTGCGGTGCCATTCCAAGATTCCCGACATCCACTCCTTGAGGTCTTCCGCGTGGCGGGTGAGAATCTCCCGGGCCCCGTCGTCGAGAGCGAAGTCGTCGAACAGCGCCGGCAGGTCGTTGGCGATGATGTGCTCGAACTGCCGCATCCGCTCCACCATCAGATCGGCCACGACGTCGCGGGCCCTCAGCCGGTCGACGCCCAGGA
>JAOPYM010000308.1 GCA_025964615.1 Actinomycetes bacterium | reverse complement strand
GGGACCTTATTGCGCAGATACGCGCTCACAACCGCAGATCGGACAACGGGGCGGATAACTCCACCGAGCGATAGCCGGATGTGGCCAACAGGATAGGTCAGTGCTTGGGAGATTTACTGGGGTTGGGCCGCGGACTGGGCCTCACCTGGGGGTTCGTGCCCTTGCTGACGATCAGGGTGACCGTGTCGCCCGGCTGCGCGGACGAGCCGGGGCCCGGGCTCATGTCGGCGACCATCCCGGCGGCGTACTGCGAGGAGAACACCGCGGTCGGGTCGATCCGCACGGAGAACCCGGCAGAGCGCAGGGCCGCCGCGGCATCGGCGACCAACATCCCCCGCACGTCGGGGACGTTGACGGTATCCAGCCCGTTGCCCTGGGCGAAGAACCGGCCTGGCGGGCTGTGGAAGTCGTGCCACGGGGTCCCCGACAGTGCGGCCGCCATCGTGTCGTGCCAGATCGGCGCCGGGATGGTCGCCCCGAAGACCGACCCGTAGCACGTGCCGTCCATGCACAGGTTGTCCATCGGGTGGGCGAAGCCGCCGCGCGGGTCACCCATCCAGACCGCGGAGGCCAGGTCCGGCGTGTAACCGGCGAACCAGGCGGCGGAGAAGTTGTCCACCGTGCCGGTCTTGCCCGCCGAGGGCCTGCTCAGTCCCTGGCCCGCGGCCGTACCGTCAGTCAGCACGCCCTGCAGGATGTAGTTGACCGCGTCGGCCACGCCCGCGTCGATGGCCTGGTGGCAACCGGCGTCCGGGACCTTCAGGTGGGCGCCCGTCGCGTCGGTGATGCTCCGGATGGCGATCGGCGAGCAGTACCTGCCGCGGGCCGCGAACGCCGCATACGCCGCCGCCATCCGGGTCGGCGAAACCGTGTTGAAGCCGAGCGTGAGGGACGGCAGCTGGTCCAGCGGCTTCCCGCTCGCCTTCCGCATGCCGAGCTTCGCGGCCATCTTGTACGTGTCACAGAGCCCGATCTTCTTCTCCAGGGCGAGGAAGAACGTGTTCACCGAGTGCCAGGTGCCGGTGACCAGGGTGAAAGGCTTGCCGCCCTCGCCGTCGGAGGAGTTGCGGAGCAGGTTGCCGGGGTCATTGGCGGGCTTGCCCGCGCAGTTCCGGAAGCCGACCGGGTCGAAGGCCGTCGGGGCGTTCAGCTTCGTACCGAACGGCAGGCCCTGGTCGAGGGCGGCGGCCAGGGTGAACACCTTGAAGGTGGAGCCCGACTGCATGCCGATGCTGGCGCCGTGGTCGGCGTCGGCCGCGAAGTTGATCCACGTCTTCCCGCGCTGCTTGTCGGGCCCGAGCTGCCGGTCCACGGCCATGCCCTTGATCTCGCCGGTGCCCGGTTGGATCAGGGTCTCGGCGGCCGCCTTGTGCGCGGAGTTCTTCGCGGGCACGTGGTCGTTGATCGCGTTCTGGGCGGCCCGCTGCACCTTCCAGTCCAGGGTGGTCTGGATGGTGAGCCCGCCGCGCTGCAGCAGCTTCTTGCGGGCCTCCTCGGTGGGGCCGAACACCGGGTTGGTGAGCAGCTCGCGCTGTACGTAGTCGCAGAAGAACGGCGCGGCGCTCGACACACAGCCGTTCTGGCTGGCGCTGATCCGCAGCACCAGGGGTTCGCGGGCCGCGGCGGCCGCGGCGGCCTGCGGCACCAAGCCGAGCGCGGCCATTCTGGTCAGCACCACGTCTCGCCGGGTGCGGGCCGCGACCGGGTGCAGATTCGGGTTGTACGCGGCGGGGTTGCGGACGATGCCGGCGAGCATGGCGCTCTCCGCAAGCGTCAGCTTGGCCGCCGAGACCGAGAAGTAGTGCCGGGCCGCCGCCTCGATCCCGTACGCGCCGTCCCCGAAGTAGGCGATGTTGAGGTAGCGGCGCAGGATCTCGTCCTTGGACAGCTGGCGTTCCATCGCCATCGCCATCCGCAGCTCCTTGAGCTTGCGGGCCGGGGTGAGGGCCTGCGCGTCCAGCGCCTGCTGCTTGGTCTGCGCGGTCTCGATCAGCAGGTTCTTCACGTACTGCTGGGTGAGCCCGGAACCGCCCTGGGTGGAGCCGTTGGACTGCAGGTTGTTCACCAGCGCCCGGATGGTGCCGCGGGTGTCGAGTGCGCCGTGCTGGTAGAAGCGGCTGTCCTCGATGGCCAGTACCGCCTGACGGGCGATCGGCGTGACCTGGTCGAGCCGGACGTCGACCCGGTTCTCGAAGAAGAAGGTGGCGAGGGTGGAACCGTCTGTGGCCAGGATCCGGGACCGTTGCGGTACGGGCAGGAGGGTGTTCACGTTCGGTATGTCGGAGAACCAGTTGGCCGCGTTCCTGGCCCCGACCCCCACCGCGCACGCCGTCGGAACGATGATCATCGCAAGGAGCAGACCGGCGAGGACGCCCATGCTCATGAGCCTGCGCACCGCGCGCAGAGCGTTGCTCCGTCCTTGGACCCCAACAGCCACGGAGTCAGCGTAGACCGCAAGTGCGGCAATGAACCAGCAATCCACCCAATTGGTGATCTTGTGGGGAAAAACCCCTAGGTGCTTGGGCCGCGTGGCCTGGACTGAGGAGCGAGGGAGCGTAGCGACTGAGTGACGAGGGAAGGCCGCGCGTAAGGGCCCAAGCACCGCGCGAGCGGAGCGAGTGCCAGCAACTAGGTCAGGGCTCCCAGGCCTGCACGCGGTCCCGGAAGCCGCGGGCGAAGGCGCGCAGCTCGGCCTCCGGGTCGAGTCCCTGCTCCCTGGCCCGGGCGACGAGCGCGAACAGCTCGGCCCCCAGCCCTTGGGAGGAGCCGGAGGGTTCCGACAGCTCGGCGGGTGCCGAGGCACGGGCGGCACGGCGCTGCAGCTGGGCCGCCAGCGCCAGTGCGGGCTGGCCCATCGGCACCCCGTCGAAGATCGAGTGGTCATCGCTCTTCGAGGCCCGCTCGGCCGCCTTGATCTGCTCCCAGTTCTCGTTGACCTCGTCGGCCCCCGAGACCGTGACGTCGGCGAACACGTGCGGGTGCCGCCGGATCAGCTTGTCCACGATCCCGGCCGCGACGTCGTCGATGGTGAACCCGCCGTCGCCGGGGTCCCGCTCGGCGGCGACCACCGCGTGGAAGGCCACCTGCATGAGGACGTCCCCGAGCTCCTCGCGCATGCCGGCCGGCTCACCGGCGGCGATGGCGTCGGTCAGCTCGTAGGCCTCTTCGAGGAGGTACGGCGCGAGGGAGGCGTGGGTCTGCTTGCGGTCCCACGGGCAGTCCCTGCGCAGCACGTCCATGACGTGCACCAGGTCGAGCAGGCGCGCGCCCGGCAGGTCGTAGGACCCGTGCAGCACCTCGATCGCCGGGACCTCGCCCGAAGCCGCGACCGCCAGCTGCCCGATGCCGCGCAGCAGCGCCTCGTCGCCGTCCGCGGCCCCGACCCAGACCACCGCCTCGCCGGCCGCGAGCGCGACCAGCGTGGCCGGGTCGGCCGGGACCACGTCGACGGCGATCCCGGCATCGAGCAGGTAGGGCACCTGGACGTGCTCGGCCGATCCGACCAGGACCAGTGCGGCCGAGCGCAGCGCCTCCCAGGCCCGCCAGGTGAGCAGGCCCGGCGCGACCCGGTGGCTGGTGGCCAGCAGTGTGAGCGGCACTTCAGGCGCCGGTCAGTCCGGTCTCGGTCCTGGACAGGCTGTACTCGACCTTGCCGAGCGCCATGGTCGCCAGGTTGAACTTCCCGTACCGGGGGTTGATCTTCATGTTGAGCGCCTTGATCGCGCGCAGGTAGATGATGACGTAGGCCTTCTGCGCCTGCAGCACCTCGGGCGAGTTGCTGGTGCTCTGCGAGGTCACCCCGGCGTCCCGCAGGATCGCCTGCTGGACCGTCTTGCGGATGTCGTACGACCGGACGTAGTCCCGGCTGTACTTCGACGGCAGTCCAACGGCCAGCGTGAGGGTGTCGAGCTTGGCCTGCCCGCCACTGGCTGCGATCAGGGCGTCGACCTGGGTGGCCGTCACCGTCACGTTCTGCTGATGGGCCACCTCGTCCCAGATCCGGAAGTCGATCAGCTGGGTGAGGGCGTTGCGCGGCGGCGAGTTCGCGTCGATCGACGAGCCGCCCGACGCCTGGGCCTCGATCGACTGCCGCGTCTGGTCGGCAGCGGGGTTCTTGTCGTACTGCTTCTTCCAGTCGATGGCGGTCTGGTCCAGCGAAGCGGTGCTGATCCGGCCGCCGCCGAAGGTGGCCGCCGCGCCGGCCTTCACGGGGCCGCCGCACGCGGTCAGGGCGGTGCTGACGACCAGCACGCCGACGACTGTTTTAAGAGAGATAGAGATGAGGGACACGGTCGACCAATCTATTGAACGAAGAGGGCGGCGACCAGGTCGGTGGCCCATTTCAGGAGTTCTTGATCACGGAGAGGCCGCCCGCCGATGGACGCCGTCTTGGGGACCGGCACCATGAGAGTCTCGGTGGAGGCCTTGAGCAGGCTCTTCGGATAGAGCCGCTGCAGCCGTACCTGCTTGGACTCCGGCAGGTTCGCCGGGGCGAACCGTACGTGGGTGCCCTGCAGGGCCACCTCGGTGAGACCGGCCGCCCGGGCCTTGACCCGGAACCTGGCCACCTCGAGAAGGTTGAGCACCGGCACGGGCAGCGGGCCGAACCGGTCCTTCAGCTCCTCGTGCACCGCCGAGATGTCGTCGTCGGACTGGATCGACGCGATCCGCCGGTACGCCTCAAGGCGCAGCCGCTCGCCCGGCACGTACTCGTGCGGTACGTGGGCGTCGATGGGCAACTCGACCCTGGTCTCGATCATTTCTGCGGGCGCCTCGTCGCGCAGCTCGCGGACCGCCTCGCCCACCATCCGGGTGTAGAGGTCGAACCCGACGCCGGCCACGTGACCGGACTGCTCGGCCCCCAGGATGTTGCCGGCGCCGCGGATCTCCAGGTCCTTCATCGCGACGAACATGCCCGCGCCGATCTCGGTGTGCTGGGCGATGGTCGCGAGCCGCTCGTGCGCGGTCTCGGTCAGCGGCGACTCCGGCGGGTACAGGAAGTAGGCGTACGCCCGCTCCCGCCCGCGCCCGACCCGCCCGCGCAGCTGGTGCAGCTGGGACAGCCCGTACGCGTCGGCCCGGTCCACGATCAGCGTGTTCGCGTTCGGGATGTCCAGGCCGGACTCCACGATCGTGGTCGCTACGAGGACGTCGTAGTTCTTCTCCCAGAAGTCCACCATGACCTGTTCGAGCTGGTGCTCGTTCATCTGCCCATGCGCGGTGGCGATCCGGGCCTCGGGGACCAGGTCCTTCAGGGTCGCGGCGACCCGGTCGATCGACCTCACCCGGTTGTGCACGAAGAAGATCTGGCCCTCGCGGAGCAGCTCCCGGCGGATCGCGGCGGCGATCTGCTTCTCGTCGTAGGGGCCGACGAAGGTCAGCACGGGGTGGCGTTCCTCCGGCGGGGTGAGGATCGTGGACATCTCCCTGATCCCGGCCAGGCCCATCTCCAGGGTCCGCGGGATGGGGGTGGCCGACATGGCGAGCACGTCCACCTGGGTGCGCAGCCGCTTGAGCTCCTCCTTGTGCTCCACCCCGAACCGCTGCTCCTCGTCGATGATCACGAGGCCGAGGTTCTTGAACCTGGTGCCGGGTGAGAACAGCCGGTGGGTGCCGATGACCAGATCCACGGAGCCGTCGGCGATGCCCTCCATGGTCTGGTTCAGCTCGGAGGTGGACTGGAACCGGCTGATCGGCTTCACCGTGACGGGGAACTGGCCGAACCGCTCGGAGAAGGTGGACAGGTGCTGCTGTACGAGCAGCGTCGTCGGGACCAGCACCGCGACCTGCCGCCCGTCCTGGATGGCCTTGAACGCCGCCCGCACCGCGATCTCGGTCTTGCCGTAGCCGACATCCCCGCAGATCAGCCGGTCCATCGGGACCGGCTTCTCCATGTCGGCCTTGACCTCCAGGATCGCGCCGAGCTGGTCGGCCGTCTCCACGTAGGGAAAGGCGTCCTCCAGCTCCCGCTGCCACGGGGTGTCGGGGCTGAAGGCGATGCCGGGCGAGGCCATCCGGGCGGAGTAGAGCCGGATCAGCTCCCCGGCGATCTCCTTGACCGCCTTGCGCGCCTTGGACTTGGACTTCTGCCAGTCCGCGCCGCCCAGCCGGTGCAGGGACGGGGCCTCCCCGCCGACATACCGGGTGATCTCGTCCAGCTGGTCGGTGGGCACGAACAGCCGGTCTCCCTTGGCGTACTCAATGATCAGGTACTCGCGGGTGGCGCCCTGGACGCTGCGGCTGACCATTTCGACGTAGCGGCCCACGCCGTGCTGCTCGTGCACGACGTAGTCGCCGGTGGACAGCTGCAGCGGGTCGATGGCGCCGCGCCGCCTGGACGGCATCCGGCGCATGTCCTTGGTGGAGGACTTCTGTCCCGACAGATCCGTCTCGGTGATGACGGCCAGTCTGACCGAGTCCCAGACGAAGCCGTGGTCGAGGCGCCCGGTCGCGACGTAGACGACCGACGGCTCGGGCGGGTCGGGCAGGTCCTGCCGTTTGGCGCCGAGCCCCTCCTCGCGGAGCAGTTCTGCGAGCCGTTCGGCGGGGCCGTGCCCCTCGGTCACCATGACGACGTGCCACTCGTCGTGGATCCACCGCCTGATGTCGGCCATCGCCCGGCCGGTCTCACCCCGGTACGACTCGGCCGCGTGCGCGCCGATGGTCAGCGCGTTCCCGTCCAACTCCTCGTCCTGGGTCAGCGGGGTGGTGGTCCACCAGGGCAGGTCAAGGCCCGAGGCCCGCTCGCGGATCTCCGCCAGGCTCTTGTACGCCGCCGCGCCCAGGTCGATCGGGGCCTCGCCGCCGGCCGCCGCGTTCACCCACGACGCCTCCAGGAACTCCTGGCTGGTACGGACGAGTTCCTCGGCGCGGGACCTGATCCGCTCCGGGTCGCAGAGGAAGATCTGCGAGTCGGCGGGCAGCAGGTCGAGCAGCAGTTCCATGTGGTCGGCCAGGACCGGGGAGAACGCCTCCATGCCCTCGACCGCGTCGCCGTCGCCGATCCGTTCCAGCACGTCCCGCAGCGCGGGGTGCTCCTCGGCCAGCGCCCTGGCGCGTTCCCGTACCTCTTCGGTCAGCAGCAGCTCCCGGCACGGCGGGGCCCACAGCCCGTCCTGCGCGACCTCGAGGGAACGCTGGTCGGCGGCCTTGAAGTAGCGGATCTCCTCGACCGTGTCGCCCCAGAACTCGACCCGCAGCGGGTGCTCCTCGGTGGGCGGGAAGACGTCCAGGATGCCGCCGCGCACGCCGATCTCGCCGCGCTTGTCCACCGTGTCGACCCGGCGGTACCCGGCCCCGACCAGCCTGCGGACCACGTCGTCGAAGTCGGCGTCCTCGCCGCCCCGCAGCCGTACCGGTTCCAGGTCGCCCAGGCCCGACACGATCGGCTGGAGTACGGCCCGTACCGGCGTCACGACCACCTGCAGGGGCCCGCTGGAGGGGTCCCCCGGGTCGGGGTGCGAGAGCCTGCGCAGCACGGCGAGCCGCTGCCCGACGGTGTCGGAGCGCGGCGAAAGGCGCTCGTGGGGCAGCGTCTCCCAGGCCGGGAAGTGCGCCACCGTGGCCGGGTCGAGCAGGCTCGTGAGCGCGGCGGTGAGATCCTCGGCCTCCCGGCCGGTCGCCGTCACGGCGAGCACCGTGCGCCCGGTGCCGGCCAGTGCGGCGGTGAGCATGGGTCGCAGCGCGGGAGGTGCGACGAGATCGTGGGCCCCGCCCTCGTCCAGCGCACGGCGCAGCGCGGGATCGGAGCGGGTGACGTCGAGCAGTCCGGAAAGGGTCATCAATCTCTAAGTCTAAGCGGCCGGTCAGGGGGGATGGTCAACGACCGGCGAACTCCCGCAGACGACACGGGTACGTCAAGAATGGGTAAATCGCCGACACTGTGCATCCAAGCGATTACGCTGCGGGATTGTGACCGATCTGCGCACGCCGCCTGTCAACGACGGCGATCTGTTCTCAGAACGGGTTCGCCAGTACTCGTACGAGAAGCCCCTGCGGCAGCTCGCCATCCTGCTCGCCGGCTGCGGCGGGACGTACGGGTTCGACCCCGACAAGCTCAACTCGCACGTCGAGCGGCACGTCACCGGGATCGACGTCGACACCCCCGTGCTGCGTGCCAGGACCGAGGACCGCGCCGACCTGGACTGCTGGCACCTGGGCGACCTGCGCACGGTGCCGCTCCCGCCCCGCACCTTCCACGTGGTCTGCGTCCCGTTCCTCATCGAGCGCATCCCGCACGCCGAGCTCACGTTGGACCGGTTCATCGCCGCCCTCAAGCCCGGCGGCCTGCTGCTCGTCAGGTTCCGGGACCGCGACACCGCGTTCGGCTTCGTCGAGCGCCTCATCCCCGGCCCGCTCCGCCGCCGTCTCCTCGGCGAGTCCGCCCCGTCGGTGTACGAACCCGTCGCCTCGTACAAGGGCATCCACCTGTACTGCGTGATGCGCGGCCTGATGGTCGCCGAGGAGTACGTCTCCCGCGACACCGCTGCGCACCACGGCCCGTGGAGCGGCCTCCTCACCGCCGCCGCCCGCCTGGTCGCCGCCTGCACCGGCGGCCGCCTCCCGGCCGACCACAGCGAGGTCACCTTCGTCATCCGCAAACCCGAAAACCGCTTCGCCCGCCTCCTGTGAACCGGCTGGTTCAGCGAGCAAGGTCGGCCAGTTGCACGGCGACCCGTTCGGCGACCGCAGCCACCAGAAGTCCCGGCAGCTCGCTGCCAAGCGCCCGAACCGCCGGGTCCGCGGCGACCTCGGCCATCGCCTCCGGGAGGGCCACACCGAGTTCCCGCACGCGGCTCAGCACCCGATCGGGTTCCAGGCCCAGATCTCCGGCCAGCCTGACCCACTCCCTGCGGCTGATGTACTTCAGCCGGTACTCCCGGCCGATCTTCATGGCGAGTTTCATCTTGTGCGGGTTCATCTGATCGGGATACGGAAGCGCCGAGGAGATGTCGTACAGCGGCGCGAGCCGTACCTGATCCTCTGACAGCAGCACCGAGTAGTTCTTGGCGTGCGCGTCAGTGCCCGCCAGCCACCAGTTCAGAGCCAGCGCATCGACGAAGCCACCGACTGACTCTTCGGCCCGATCGGGCGTCTGTACAGAGCGAAGCAGCCTCACGATGTCGACCGGCCCCGGCCCGCCTTCGCTCTGGTACTTGTTGACCGGGTGCACCCCCAGCGACTGACAGAGGTCCTCCTGATGCGCCCGGATCCACCCCTGGTCGCTCCGCAGCCGGTCATAGCGCTCCACCACGACCGCTGTTTGATCCTCGAACGCGCGCACGTCGGTGTTGGCAGCCGTCAGGCCCAGCCGGCGTGCCGTCGCCAGGCAGAGGTGCTCGTTCAGATCCTGGTCGGCCAGTCCGGGGATCGCCGGCTTGACGATGTGTGTGGTGGCGGTCCGCCCCCACGGCCTACCCCAGCGGCCATCCTCATGTAGGAGGGCGATCTTCGACTGCGCTCCGGCAAGGCTGAACTGGCCGTCCTCCACACCGGCATGCCACGCGGTGGAGTCCCTGTGCAGTGTGCGGAGCAGCTGCGCGACGCCGGCGTCGTCCAACCACTCCACGCCGCCCTGGTCGAGGACCTGATCCGCCCGCTCAGGGCGTACGAACTGGACCGCGCCCGCGCAGTCCAGACCCACGTGCTCCAGCAACGCCACCGGGTTGGCCGCCGAGACCTGGAAGTCCCGCCCCCACCTGGCCAGCACCCCGGGACTCTCCGGGAGCAACCCCCACAGGAAGGCGCTGACCACGTCTCCGGAATACTCCGCCGACGCAAGTGGCATGGAGAGCGACAGCGGGGTCGGGGAACCGCCCGGCATCGCCACCTCGTAGCGGAAACTCATCCTGGCGGTCTGGTCCTGAACCAGCTCACCAATGTGCTCACCTGCCAAGAGCACCCGCAGTGTCCGCGTGACCATCAACGATCCCTCCGGTAGGCGGCGAGCAGTGCGTCCAGGTCCACACTGCCGCCAGAGGGGCGGGGCGCCGGTGCATCCTGGGCGGTCAGATCGACGGTCAGACCCAGGGCATTGAGGGCCTTCAGCACGAGTCCGAGCTCGGCGCGGCCCTTGCCGCCTTCGAGCGCGACCATCCACTGACGGCTCGTCCCCGCGCGGTCGGCGAGTTCCTGTTGCGTCCAGCCCAGGCGCTTTCGCCGCGCCCGGACAACGCCACCCAAGTCCACCGCACTCGCGACCCGCACCCTGAGAACCTCCGGACGTGATGTCATCGTTCAGCGACACAATACCAAATGTCGTCGTACGAAGACATCGTGACCCGCCTGCCTCACCTGACCGGCAGGCCACAAAATCCTCACCGACGCCTCTTGGGTTCGCCGAAGGCGCCGATCCGCGCTCTAATAGTCCGAACGGGTTTCCGAGAACGCCCTGCAGAGATCACTCCGGTCGTCCACCCGTAGGAGGGCTAAGATGATTGTCATGCCGCGCAGGGCGCTGGACTCCTGGCCGTACCCCCCTCCGGGAGGGTGGACCGCTGATGATCTCGATCAGCTCGGCCTGGAGGGTCCGAACGGGGAGCCCGACTTCTTCAAACGTGTCGAGCTGATCGATGGAGCGCTCGTCTTCATGTCCCCCCAGAAGCGGTTCCACCAGTGGGTCATCCACGGGCTCTCGAACGCCATCGGCGAGCAGGCGCCAGCGAGTCTCCGCGTTGTCGATCAGATGGACGTCAAGCTCGGTCATCGCCAGCGGCCCGTCCCTGATGTACTCGTGATCGACGCGGCGGCGGCCGATGACTTCGATCGCACGTACTACGTGCCTGCTGAGGTGCATCTGGTGATCGAGGTGGTCTCCCCCGAGTCGGAGGAACGGGACCGGCTCACCAAGCCGCTGCGCTACGCGGCGGCGGGGATCGTGCACTTCTGGCGCGTGGAGAACAACGGCGACCAACCGGTCGTGTACGTCTACGAACTCGATCCCGCTTCGAAGACCTACGGTCTCGCCGGAATCCACCATGGCAAGGTCAGCGTCTCTGTGCCCTTCCCGATCGAGCTCGACCTCACCGCGCTCCCCCGCTGATTTAGGGTTCCGGAGGCGGCCGGGTTACCGTTCTGGGTCTCAGTACCGAGTGATCTGGATCGGAGTGTCCCTGGTGACCGCCCTGCCGGACGAGTTGCGCGATCTGCCCGCCTGGACTCCGGGTGCGGGCGAGCTTGCCGATCTGGAACTGCTGCTGTCGGGGGCGTACCGGCCGCTGACCGGGTTTTTCGGGGCCATCGACACCGCCACGGTGATCGCGGGCGGGCGGCTCGCGGACGGCACGCCGTGGCCGGTACCGGTCACGCTGACGGTTCCGGTGGAGCTGACGAAGGCCACCCGGCTCGTACTCCAAGATCCCGAGGGGACACCGCTGGCGGTGCTGGAGGTGACCGAGGGGTGGCAGGACCCGGTGACCGGAGACTGGCGGCTCGCGGGCACGCCGCAGCGGCTGCGGGCACCCGCGTACGGGCCGTTCCACCGGCTGCGCAGGCGTCCCGACGAGCTCGAGCACGCGCCGGGCAACCTGCTGGCGGTGGCCACCAGGGAGCCGCTGCACCGGCGGCAGCTGGGGCAGCTCCGGCAGGTGGCCGAGAAGCTGGAGGCGAAGGTACTGGTGCTGGCACTGCTCGGCGGCGCGCACGACGAGTCCCTGGTCCGTGCGCTCCTCGCCGTACAGAAGGATCTTCCGGACGCCGCGGAGATCGTGCCGGTGCCGCTGCCGGTGCATGAACGGGATGTGCGGCTGCGCTCCCATGTGGCCGCGGCGTACGGCGCCACCCACCTGCTCGTGGAGGCCGCCGAGGAGGGGACCGCGATTGCGGCGGTGGTCCCCGAGCCCTGGGCGTACGACGCGGACGTCGAGGTATGGCGGCCCGTCGCCAAGATCGAACCTGGCCATGTCAAGGCCGGGCTGAGCGCGGCGGAGCTCACCAGGATGCTGGACCTGGGCGAGGAGATCCCCGGCTGGTTCACCCCGGCCCCGGTCGCGGCGGAGTTGCGACGGGCCCGGCCGCCACGGCACGAGCGCGGGGTCACGGTGTTCTTCACCGGCCTGTCCGGGTCGGGCAAGTCCACGGTGGCGCGCGGCCTCGCCGACGCGCTGGTGGAACGCGGCGGCCGCACCGTCAGCCTGCTTGACGGGGACGTGGTCCGGCAGCTCCTGTCGGCCGGCCTGACGTTCTCCAAGCAGGACCGTGACCTCAACATCCGGCGGATCGGCTATGTGGCCGCCGAGGTGACCAGGCACGGCGGGGTGGCCATCTGCGCGCCGATCGCCCCCTACGCGGCCACCCGCGCGGAGGTACGGCGGATGGTCTCCGAGCAGGGCGACTTCGTCCTGGTCCACGTCTCGACGCCACTGGCGGAGTGCGAGCGGCGCGATCGCAAGGGCCTGTACGCCAAGGCGCGGGCCGGCCTGATCCCCGAGTTCACCGGGATCTCCGACCCGTACGAGGAACCGGGTGACGCCGACCTGACACTGGACACCTCAACGATCTCCCCCGAGGCCGCGGTCGAGGCCGTCCTCGAGCTGCTGGCCGCCGGGGGCTGGATCCGACCGGACTAGGATCGCGCGAATGGAACAACTCGGTATCAGTGGCGCGTACGTGTTCACTCCCCAGGTGCACGCCGACGACCGGGGTGTGTTCCTTGAGTGGTTCCGGGCGGACGCGCTGGCCGCGGAGCTCGGGCACTCGCTGCCCCTGGCGCAGGCCAACTGCTCGGTCTCGGCCCGGGGCGTCCTGCGCGGCATTCACTTCGCCGACGTGCCGCCGGGCCAGGCGAAGTACGTGACCTGTGTCGCCGGCGCGATCCTGGACGTGGCGGTG
>JAOPYM010000305.1 GCA_025964615.1 Actinomycetes bacterium | reverse complement strand
CAGCAGACGACCCGTTGCTGGACTGCCCGAACCTCGTCCTCAACCCGCACGCGGCCTGGTACTCCGCCGAGGCCATGACCCGCCCGTTCCGGCAGGCGGGCGGCTACGTCGCCGACGTCCTCGCCGGCCGCGAGCCGGCCGGTGCCATCGCCTGCCCCAGTCAAGGAGGAGCACGTTGACAGCACAGACACTCTCGGTCTTCCAGTCGCTCTGGGCCATGGAGGGGCTGCCGTGGCGTCGAGCCGAACCGTGGACCCTGGAGGAGCAGATCGGGCTGGTCGCCGGTGCCGGATTCGCCGGGGTAGGGATCGACACCTACTCGCTGGAGCGGGCACCCCGGCCCGAGGTGATCGGCCCGCTCCTGCGCGCGGCCGGCCTGCGCACTTCGGTGACTGCGTTCGTGACGGAGACCAGGCCGCTCACCGTCGGCCTCGACTACGCCGCCGCCCTCGGCGCGGAGCTGGTCGTGGTCTGCGGGCAGGTCTTCCCGGACGAGGTGGGCGAGGCCGCCAATCTCGTCCGGTCGTGGCTGAAGGAGGCCCTGGACGCGGGCATCGCGCTGCACCTGGAGACACACCGCTACACGCTCACCAACGATCTCAGCTTCACCTCTCGCCTGGTCCGGGAGGTGCCCGAAGTGGAGCTGGCCCTGGACCTCTCGCACTACGTGGTCGGCAACGAGCTACCGGACCTGGACGTGCCGAGGGTCGAGGAGATGATCGGCCTCCTGCTGGAACGGGGCGCGTCCCTGCAAGGACGCGTCGCCACCCGTGAACAGATCCAGGTCCCGCTGGAGTTCCCGCAGCACCGGCCCGCAGTGGAGCGGTTCCGCCGCTGGTGGGCCGAAGCCTTCCGGTCCTGGCGGTCACGCGCGGCCGCGGACGCGGACTGCGTCTTCCTGTGCGAGCTCGGCACCGCCCCATATCCCATCACCGGACCGGACGGGCTTGAGCTGTCCGACCGCTGGCACGAGGCCCTGCTGCTCAAGTCCTGGGCCGAGGAACTCTTCGCGGAGACGGAGGAATCACGATGACCGCGGGTCCGCTCGATGGCCGTACGGTCGGGAGCAGCATTCTCCCGACGTCCGCCTACACCGATCAGGCCGTCTTCGATACCGAGATCCGGGAGATCTTCGAAAGCCAGTGGGTGTGGGCCGGGTACGAGCACTGGGTCGCCGAGCCCGGCATGTCCCGGCCGATCACCGTCGCTGGGCGGCCGCTGCTGCTCACCCGGGACGAGACGGGGACAGTGCGCGTCTTCCACAACATCTGCAGGCACCGGGGCATCCTCCTGTCGGAGGAGCCGAGCACCCGGGCCCGCCTGCGCTGCCCGTACCACAACTGGACGTTCGAACTGGACGGCGCGCTCTGCGGAACCCCCTACTGGAACCGCGAGAAGGCGTCCTCCCCCGACGATGGGACACGAGAACAGCTCGGCCTGCTGCCCGTACACCACACGGTCTGGGCCGGGATGGTCTTCGTCCACCTCGGCTCGCCCTCGGGGACCGCTGAGGAACTGCTGGCCCCTCTGCGGGAGCGGTGGGAGGGGATCGACCTCACGCGGCTGCACCTCGCCGAGGAGCGGCGGTACGAGATCAGCGCGAACTGGAAGCTGGTGGCCGAGAACTTCCTCGACTTCTACCACCTGCCGATGGTCCACCCACAGGTCGGCTCGGCCGCGGCCGCACTCGACGTCGACGACCTCACGCTCACCGACCAGATCATCGGTGGCTGCTACCCCCGGGGCGCGAACGGCAAGGCGACCGGCAAAGCGGCCAAGACCGCCGTCCCGCTTCCGCTGCTCGGCGACGTGCCGGAGAAGCTGCGCGACCGGCAGGACATCTTCTGCGTCTTCCCCAATGCCCTGCTCTTCCTTGAGGCCGACTGGCTACAGGTCATCGGCCTGGAACATGCCGGTCCCGGCCGTACCGTCGAGCACATGGCGATCTTCGTGGACGAGGCGGCCGCCGCCGCGGAGTACGCCGAGGCCCGCGCCTCGCTCAGCAAGGTGCTGTACGAGGTGAACGACCAGGACGTGCCCATCCTGGAGCGGCTCCAGCGCGGCAAGACCTCCCCCGCCGCCGACCGGAACCACCTGGTCCCGCACTGGGATCAGATCACCGCTCGATTCCAGAACCTCGTTGCGAAGGCGCTCACATGACCGAAGCAGAACTCCGCCGCGAACTGGCTGCCGTCTACCGGCTGGTCGCACACTTCAAGATGACCGACCTCATCTTCACGCACATCTCGCTACGGCTGCCCGGCCCGGAGCACCACTTCCTGATCAACCCCTACGGGCTGCTGTTCGAGGAGATCACCGCCTCGAACCTGGTGAAGATCGACCTGGACGGCAACCTCGTCGAGCCCGGTCCGTACCGCGTCAACCCGGCCGGCTTCGTGATCCACAGCGCCATCCACAGAGCCCGGTCCGACGCCCAGTGCGTGCTGCACACCCACACGAAGGCGGGGTGCGCGGTGGCCGCGCAGGAAGGCGGGCTGCTGCCGCTCAGCCAGATCGCGCTGGAGTTCTACAACCGGGTCGGCTACCACGACTACGAGGGCGTGGCACTCAATCTGGCCGAGCAGGAACGGTTGGTGCGGGATCTGGGCGACCATCCGGTCCTGATCCTGCGCAACCACGGCTTGCTCACGGTCGGCGGTAGCGCCGCGCAGGCGTTCCTGCGGATGCACTACCTGGAGCGGGCCTGCGAGATCCAGACGACCGCGCAGGCCGGCGGCGGCCCGCTGGTCGTCCCATCGCCTGAGGTGTGCGAGTACACCGCTAAGCAGCTCACCGGGGAGGCCGAGGCGGACTTCGCCGACGACGGCGCCTACGACCTGGCCTGGGCCGCCCTGCTCCGCCTCCTGGACCGGGTGGCCCCCGGCTACCGGGACTGAAACCCGGCGTGATCCTCGTAGTGGGCCGACGGCGGGCGGTCGGCTCGGCAGGAGGATCACGCGACAATGGGAGGCATGGAGCAACGGATGGTAAGCAGGCTGGGTCGTACGGTGTCGGTCGTCGGGCTGGGCACCTGGCAACTGGGCGCCGACTGGGGACAGGTCGAGGAGAAGGACGCCATGGCCGTCCTGGAGGCCGCCGTCGAGGCGGGTGTGACGTTCCTGGACACCGCCGACGTGTACGGCGACGGGCGCAGCGAACAGATCATCGGCCGGTTCCTGCGCGACCATCCGGAGCTGTTCGTGGCCACCAAGATGGGACGCCGGGTCGAGCAGGATCCCGCTCACTACATCCTGGACAACTTCAGAGCGTGGACGGATCGGTCCCGCAGCAACCTCGGCGTCGACACGCTCGACCTGGTGCAGCTGCACTGCCCGCCGACCCCGGTCTTCTCGTCCGAAGCGGTGTTCGACGCCCTCGACGCGCTGGTGGCCGAGCAGCGGATCGCCGCGTACGGGGTCAGCGTTGAGACCTGCGACCAGGCGCTGACCGCCATCGCGCGACCTGGTACCGCCACCGTGCAGATCATCCTCAACGCCTTCCGCCGCAAGCCGCTCGAAATGGTCCTGCCCGCCGCCGCGGCGGCCGGAGTGGGCGTCATCGCCCGGGTGCCGCTGGCCTCCGGCCTGCTGTCGGGCAAGTACACCCGCGACACGCGATTCGCCGCCGACGACCACCGCACGTACAACCGCCACGGCGAGGCCTTCGACGTGGGCGAGACCTTCTCCGGGGTCGACTACGACACCGGAGTGGAGGCCGCACGGGAGTTCTCGGCGCTCGCCCCGGCCGGGGCCTCTCCCGCACAGACCGCGCTCCGATGGATCATTCAGCAACCCGGCGTCAGCACGGTGATCCCCGGCGCCCGCACTCCCGAGCAGGCCCGCGCCAACGCGGC
>JAOPYM010000285.1 GCA_025964615.1 Actinomycetes bacterium | reverse complement strand
GGCCCTCCTGGCGGCGGATCAGGCCTGGAGCAGCGGTTCGTATCCTCCGGGTGGAGCCCGAAAGTCTCGTCGTCGGGGTGGCGTTTGCGGACCGCCAGCTCGTGTGCGCGGCCGAACTGGGTGAGCGCGGTGGTCTTGCCGGTCCCAGAGGCGCCGCTGATGATGATGCCGCGCCGGGCGGAGATCTGCCGCCGGTTGAGCTGCACCAGCAACCGGCCGGTCGAGATGACCCGTTTGATGGTCGGGGCGCAGCGAGCTGATCGATGATTGCATCACCGAGACCGGCCCTGGCTCTGCCGGTGGCTCTGGCACCCGCGGGTGATCATCCCGGTGGCCGTGGTCGCGTTGGTGCTGGTGCCGGTGGGTGTGCGTTATCTGCTCGATGATGGCATTGTTCGGATGGGGAAGCACGGGCGTCTCGACGGAGACGCTTCGCCCCCGGGCCGGCGTGCTGTGCTCGGCGACATCCGGAGCCGAGTACATCGACGGCCACGCCCTGATCGGCATCACCGTTGCGACACGGTGTGAGAACGGCCGATCAGTCCCGCCGTTCGCCATCATCATCGGACCCGACGACCTGCGCCATCACCTGCGAGTCGGGGACGACCTGCAGCGCAGCCGTTCGGCGTAGTGCGTCAAGGGCGGCCAGTCACTGCTCACCGAAAACACGGCACCTTCGCTACTGATCGGCCGACACGACGAGAGCCCCGCCAGCCGTGACCGGGAGGCTCTCGGCAGATCTCGGCGATGACCGACTCCGCCGAACGTGGCTACCTCGTCGGGCTCACCCCAGGGCATGGCCGCCGGGCGCCAGCGCGAGCATGACACGACGCTGGGCTCAACCAGCTCCAGCCCGAAGAAACGTGCAGCGGTGGGCACGTCGACCACCCTTTACGGCGCCCCTGATCATCTCATGACGTCGGGGAAACGCCGTACGAGAGCATAGGTCCGCGACCGATCAGAGGACGCCGGCCGTCGTTGGGGGCGCCAGGTCGATACCAGAGCGAAGGCCAGTAGCAGCTCGGCGATGTCACCGCCGTAGTACATGATCTCAGCGGCTCCGCGTAGCTGATTCGCGGGAACGGGCACGGTGGTGAAGAGTCCCGCGTACATCAGCTGGGACAACGTCGCGTGGACGGCGATCGCCACGCCGAGAACGATCAGCCGAGTCGGCACGGACGGACGCTCCGGGGCCGGGTCGGGTCCGGCGATCACCCAGGCGAGCAGATACCCCGCCAGGAGAAAGTGCACATGGACAAGGTGATGCAAGACCGCATTGCCGGTTGTGATCTGGTACATCGGAGTGAAGTACAACACCGCCAAGCCGCCCACGTTGAGGGTGACCGCGGTCCACGGGTTCGCGACGCGGTGGAGAGCGCGGCTGCGCAGTACCCTGCCGACGCGGCGCCTCTCGGCGGCGGGGAGTGATCGCAGCAGTAGCGTGATCGGCGCGCCCAGCACCAGACCCAGCGGGGCCAACATCCCGATGAGGAGGTGCTGCAGCATATGGCCGCGGAAATCCGTCTCGGCGAATGATGCCAGCGGGCCCACCAGGGCGACGGCGAGGAGGAGAGCGCCGGTCCCGAAACTCCGTGTCCGCCAAGGGCTCCAGCCCTTGGGCTCGCGGCGCCGGCGCGCCGCCGACGCCAGATATACGCCCAACAGCAGAACGATGACGGCCGACGGCAACACGCCCGCGAACCCGTCACCATGGTGCTGCGCCCCGTGTGCCAGGGAGGTCATGATGTCGAAGGGGCCGAGCGCTCGGCGTCCCGGCAGAGGTCGATCGGAGCGCCGCTGCGCTGCAGTGCCCATCCGCCGATCACCAGCAGGACGCCCAAGCCGAGGAATCCCAGGTCCCACCAGGTCTGGTAGGGGCCTTTGCGCACATGGTGGATGCCGAGGATGTGATGGTCGAGGATCCCTTCGGAGAGGTTGAAGATCCCCCACCCGGCAAGGATCCATCCCCAGAGCATTCGCGAGGCCCACACGCGGCCACGGGAGTGGGTGACTCGTGAATACAGCAATGCCAGACCGATGAGTACCGACACCCAGGCGACCGCGTGGAAGATCCCGTCCCATACGGTGTTCATCCTCAGTCCAGAGACGGTGTCGGCCGGGTAGTACTTCACGCCAATGTTGTCGTGGTCGGTGCTGGTGAGCATGTGATGCCACTGGAGGATCTGGTGCAGGAGGATGCCGTCGACGAATCCGCCCAGTCCAAAGCCGAGTACCGACCCGGGTAGGGCGATCTTCCTCGTATCGGCTGTCTTGCCGGA
This sequence comes from Actinomycetes bacterium, assembly GCA_025964615.1. GTDB lineage: Bacteria > Actinomycetota > Actinomycetes > Streptosporangiales > Streptosporangiaceae > RYN-227. The sequence goes on along the minus strand of JAOPYM010000285.1, from coordinate 6,548 downwards.
TTCGATCGCCACGCCGGCTCCTGTCTTCTCGTCCTGGCTCGCGCGGTGGTTGATACCAAGGCGCGAGGACTTGCTCGAACGCCCCATCCAGGCGGCGACAAGGAGATACCCGAGGCCGGAAGGCGGAATACAACAACCGTCGTCGTCTCTCGTTCCTTGGTCCGATCCTTACGGGCCCGTTGCGCTACCGGTATAACGCAGGGACGGTACCCGCGAGCCGACAGCGCAAAGAGAGTGCCGCCCTGGCCGGGCCCGGCGCCGGGATCGGCCACCTGCACCTCGTACGCCGCGACAACACCGTCAACGTAGGAGGCGAAAGACCACCAACGAGGCGTTTCACCAAAGGTCACCAGACGGGAATGTCCAGATAAGAAGATGTACGGCGAGGTACGGCGGAACATGCAGCGGCGACTCAGCCTGCGTGTTCAATGATCAGGCAGACATCGCCGGCGCTGGCCTGAGCGGCGGCCTTACGAGCCTGGGTCAAGGGTGCCGCGGAGCTGGCAGGGTGCGCGCCCGCCGGTCATCCCGGCCCAGCCAGCGTCCATCGCCCACGACATCACTGGTCGTGGGCGTCAGCAGTCCAGCTGCATCGCCAGTTGCGTTAGTCCCTGGATATCCGGCGAGCCGGTTCGCGACGGAAGAAAGTTTTCCGGACGTGTCGATTTCCGGGATGCTCCTTCGGCACAGGTACGGAAGGCACCGAAAGCCGGTGCCCATGTGTCCACGGGAGTCCGAAGAGCATGATGTCCGCTTCCTTCACTCGCACCCCCGCCACCTCGGCCAAGGTCCCGGTCCGCGCGCTGCTGCGGGTCAGCCTGGTCGCAACGGTCGCGGCTGCCGCCGCGACCGAGACGCTGACGGCGATCGTCCGGATCGCCGGGGTCGACCTCGCGGTCGGCGATCCGGGCGGCAGCGCTTCCTCCGTCGTCCCGGTGACCGCCGGCGCGTGCGCCCTCTCGGTCGCGATGTGCATGGTCATCGGCACGGTGATGGCCGCCCTGATCAACTGGCGCTCTTCGCGCCCGGCCCGTACCTACCGCATCGCGACCGTCGTGCTCGCCCTCCTGTCCCTCGTGGCGCCACTGACGGCCGCGGGCACCGACAACGCGACCAAGTTCACTCTGATCTGCGCGCACCTCGTCGCCGCCGCAGTGGTCATCCCCATGGTGAGCCGCTGCCTCGCCGGCACGCGATGACCCGGACACAACAGCCAGCACGCCACCCACACACCACCGACACACCAAGGAGACGATCATGGGATCGATCAAGTCCAGTGTGTTCATCTCGCTCGACGGCGTCATCGAGTCGCCCGAGACGTGGCACTTCGACTACTTCGACGAGGAGATGGGAGCAGTCGTCGGCACGATGATGAGCGAGGCCGACGCGACCCTGCTGGGGCGGCAGACCTACGAGGAGTTCGCCGGCCACTGGCCGAGCGCCGACCCCGACGACCCGATCACCGCGCAGATGAACGGCGCACGCAAGTACGTCGTGTCGAACACGCTCGCTGACGCGACCTGGGAGAACTCGACCGTCATCAGCGGTGACGTCGCGGCGGAGCTGACCGCGCTCAAGCAGGACACCCGGCTCAGCACGACCGGCAGCGCCACCCTGGTCCGCTGGCTGCTCGAGGCGGGCTTGGTCGACGAGTTGCACCTGCTGGTGCACCCGGTCGTGGTCGGGAGCGGCAAGAAGCTGTTCTCCGACGGCGCGAAGGTGCCGCTTGACCTGGTCACCGCCACCACGTTCAAGACCGGCGTGCTGCACCTGGTCTACGCCCCGACCACGCACTGATCACCGACCCGAACCCACCAGCCACGATCCGGCCACAATGGTGGGGCGTCGTACACCACAAGGAGAACAAGACAATGCGCTATATGGTGATGCACTACCAGACCCAGGCGGTGGAGGACGGTGTCCTGCCCTCGCCCGCGGAGCAGGCCGCGATCGGCCAGTACATGCAGGAGGCGGCCATGGCCGGGGTACTCCTGTCCGGCGAAGGAGTCGCGCCGAGCTCCGCCGGTGCCCGGCTCGAGATCACCGACGGCGACGTGCGGGTCATCGACGGCCCGTTCGCGGAAGCGAAGGAGCTCATCGCCGGCTTCGCCATCCTCGAGGTCGACTCGCTCGCCGAGGCGGTCGAGCACGCGCGCAAGTTCGCGCTGCTGGTCGGTGCCGAGCGGATCGACGTACGACGCGTCCTTGAGTTCTCCGACCTCTGAGGAGCGCGGGACCCATCGACCGCCACAGCGCCGCCATGGACACCACAGCCCTCGACACCACCGTGGCGACGCTGTGGCGCGTCGAGTCCCCCCGCGTCGTTGCTCGCCTGGTTCGACTCGTCGGGGACGTCGACACCGCCGAGGAGCTCGCCCAGGACGCGTTCGTCACCGCCATCGAGAAATGGCGAAGCGAAGGCATCCCGAACAACCCGGCAGCCTGGCTGCACAAGACCGCGCGGTTCCTCGCCGTCGATCGGATCCGGCGCCGCGACACCCAGCACAGCAAGTACCAGCAGATCGCCGCCACCAGCCCGCAGACCGTGGACGTCGACATTGACGAGGTCGTCGACGGCGACCTGGCCGACGATCTGCTCGGGCTCATCTTCATGGTCTGTCACCCGATCTTGTCCCCCGACGCCCGCTCGGCGCTCACCCTGAAACTGATCTGCGGCCTCAACACCGAGGACGTGGCCCGGGCGTTCCTCGCACCCGAGCCGACGATTGCCCAGCGCATCGTCCGGGCCAAACGCACGTTGGCCGCGGCGAACATCCGCTTCGAACTGCCGGAGGAGACCGAGCGCCCCGCGCGGCTCGCCGCCGTACGCGAGGTCATCTACCTGGTGTTCAACGAGGGGCACACCGCCACGAGCGGAGACCAGTGGATCCGCAGCGACTTGTGCACCGAGGCGCTCCGCCTGGGACGAATGCTGGCCAGCCTGATTCCCCGCGATCCCGAGACGCTGGGACTCCTGGCGCTGATGGAGTTGCAGGCGTCACGCCTGAACGCCCGCACGGGACCCCAGGGCGAACCAGTCCTCCTGATGGATCAGGACCGCACGCGCTGGGACCAGTTGCTCATCCGCCGTGGGCTGGCGCTCCTGCGACGCGTCGACGAGCTTGGCGGGGCGGCCGGGCCCTACGCCCTCCAGGCGGCGATCGCTGCCTGCCACGCGCGAGCCCGGACCGCCGCGGACACCGACTGGCAGCGCATCACGGCGCTTTACGACGGGCTCGCCCAGATCAGCCCGTCGCCGGTGGTGGAGCTCAACCGCGCCGTGGCCACCGCGCAGGCATTCGGGCCGCACGCCGGGCTCGCCCTCCTGGACCCCCTCTTCGAGCTGCCCAGCATGCGCCGCTACCACCTGCTGCCAGCGGTCGCCGGCGACCTGCTCTGTCGGGCCGGTCGGCACGAAGAAGCACGCCAGCAGTTCCTGCAGGCCGCAGCCCTGACCAAGAACAGCCAGGAGCGTTCGACCATGCAAGGACGAGCGGCGGAGTGCGCCTCCCGCCACGCCGGCACACCCTGACGGTCGGTCGGCACGATCGCCCGGTTCGTGCTCGACGCCGCCCTCGACCCGAAGATGGACGGCTGGCAGCGACCGGCCCGCCGGTGCGGGGTGATCCGTACCCAGGCGGTCAGCACCCGCACCATCCTGCTGCTGGTCCGCTACCGCTTCCATCTGCGGCTGCCGACCCGGGACGGGGGAGTGCGCCACCAGATCGCCGAGGACGCCCGGGTGCTCGCCTTCCGGGGCAGCCCCGCCAAGGCCGAATGGCTGACCGAACAGGAGGCCATCGCCCTCCTGGACGCCAGGGCCGACGAGAACACCGCCGCCGAGTTCGCCGTCGCCACCGCCAAACGCATCCTGGACGGCCCGGCTGGGGCACTCCCGCCGCTGGACGAGGTGATGCCGCACCTCAAGCAGTACGGCGAGGAACTCGCCACCGCACTGCACGCCGCGCACAGCCGGGTCCGGGAAGCCTCCGGAACGGCCAGACGAGGCCTTCGAGTGATCGCGGACGAGGACGCCGACGTCCTCGGCCTGTACGTCTACCTGCCGGTCACGCCCGGCACCGCCGCCGTTGCCGGAGAGGTCGCCCGATGAGTCAGCCCAACACCCTCCCCGCCGGGGTCGCCTCGGTCGGTGGCCTGCTGCCCGCTGACATCCTCATGCTCATCGCGGGCGGCCGGGACGTACCCGGCGCCAAGCCCGCCGACTACCACCTGGGCGCGGGGGAGACCGTCGACGAAGCAGCCGAACGCTCCTGGTCCTACCTGCGCGGCAAGTGGGCCACCTTCCGCGACCAGCTCGCCAAGCTCCCCGACAACGATCCCGCCGTGGGCGTCACCCGCGAATACTTCCTGACCCGCCTCTTCCACGAGCTGGGCTTCGGCCGGCTTCCGACCACCCTGGCGGGAGGTCTCGCCTCCGATGACGGCGAGAAGCAGTTCGCCATCAGCCACCACTGGGAGCACGTCCCGATCCACCTGCTCGGCTGGGGCGTCAAGCTCGACGTCCGTAGCAAAGGTGTCGCCGGAGCCGCCGACTCCGCCCCACAGTCACTGGTGCAGGAGTATCTCAACCGCAGCGCCGCCGCGCTGTGGGGCATCGTCACCAACGGCCGCCTGCTACGCGTCCTGCGCGACTCCAGCGCCCTCGCCGGCGCCGCGTACGTCGAGTTCGACCTGGAAGCCATCTTCGACGGAGAGCTCTACAACGACTTCGTCCTGCTCTACCGGGTCGCCCACGTCTCCCGCTTCGAGCTCCAGGGCGAGGACGCCGGACCGGCCTCGTGCTGGCTGGAGAAGTGGCGCCTGGAGGCCATCAGCTCCGGCGCCCGCGTGCTCGACCAGCTCCGCATCACCGTGCGGGAGGCCATCGAGACCCTCGGCACCGGCTTCATCAAGCACCCCGACAACGCCGAGCTCCGCAGACAGCTCGCCGACCGCGGCAACAAGGCCGTCACCCCGGAGACCCTGCACCGGGCGCTGCTGCGCACCGCCTACCGGCTGCTGTTCCTGTTCGTCGCCGAAGACCGTGACGTGCTGCTCGACCCGCATGCCCCGGAGACAGCCCACGAGCGCTACCACTCCTACTTCGCCACGGACCGGCTCCGCGGTGTCGCGGCCCGGCGGCGGGGTAATGCGCATACCGACCAGTGGCAGGCCCTCACCCTCGTCCTGGACGGCCTCGGCAGGGAGAGCGGTCTGCCCGCCCTCGCGCTGCCCGCCCTCGGTGGAATCTTCGAGTCGGTCGACGCCGACTCGGCGCTGCAGGGCGCTCAGCTCGCCAACGAGGACCTGTTCAAGGCGGTCAAGTCGCTGTCCCGAGTCCGAAAGGACGACCTGCTCGCCGGGATGGTCGGGTCTGAGATGCGTGGGTCGAAACCGGTGGGTCGTTCATCCACAGGTCGGTCGGTAGTTCGCGGGATTCGACGAGGTTGGCGATGATCTGTTCGGGTTCCAGGTCGCCGGCGCCGCGGCGCAGCACGTCGCGGACCGTTTCCCAGGAGTACCGGAAGTCCTTGCCGGTCTTGAGCGCCGGGAGTTGTCCCGCGTGGGCCATCCGTCGGACGGTCTGTGGCGAGAGCCCTAACCTGGCGGCCAGTTCCTGGGTGGTGAGCACGTCGGGATCTCTCCCGGTCGTCGTCTCGATCATGGTCGTTACCCTTTCTGTTGGTGGTGGTCTGCGATGTGATGCGTGTGCGCTGCAGAACCGTCAAGTCTGATGTGGATGCGTTGATGGTCATGGGTGCGCTCCACGAAGGATGGCACATGAGTAATGGCTTGACTACCGTTCGTCGCCGTGTCGTGTGGAGATCCGGTGAAGGTCAGCCGGTGATCCGTTCCGGGATCGGGTGATCTGTTTGCATTGGCCCTAGATCATGCGGCGGCTGGGACCGGAGGGGCCGAGATGGGCGATGAGGGTGCCGGTCCGGTTGGGCCGCGCCCCGGTGCCGACGGTTGGCGGTGGAACGGGCACCGTTGGATCCCGCTGACGCCCTGGCCGTCACGGTGGGCCCGGTTGGTGGCGCCGGTGCCCGGTTGGCTGTGGGTGATCGGGATCGCATGGCTGGTGCTGTTCGGCTTGCTGTTGCCGTTCGTGATGGAAACGGACGCCTCCAGCGCGACCGAACCGGGTGCGTCGGCCCACCTCCAGGTTTTGGAGGTGATGGCGGGGATCGGCGCGGGGTCTTTGGTGTTGTGGGGTTTCTCGCTCGGCTGGCATCGGGCGTGGTGGGCGGTGGCGGCCTCGATCCCCGTGGGGACGGCGATGCTGTTGTCCTGGTACGTCTGCGCGATGTTCAGCCTGGCCGATCCGGGTGACTACACCGTCGATGACGCGGCAGCGGTGGGAGCCATGATGGTTGCGGTGCCGACGGCGGCCGCTGTCACGATCCTGCTCGTTCTGGGTGGCGGACTCGGCGCGGGCCTACGTTTCATCGTTCGTCGGCCTCAGGGAAGGGAACCTGCCGATCCGGAGGGCAGGATGCGCAGACCGCTTGAACGGCATGATCGGCGCCGTCGGCCGCTGCCCCGTG
>JAOPYM010000280.1 GCA_025964615.1 Actinomycetes bacterium | reverse complement strand
GGGACGTAGTCCCCGAATCGGTCGTACAGCGTGCCCTCGGTCGAGGGCGGGAGTGTGAGGGTGACCGAGAGCGCACCGGTCCGGTGGGAGTCGAGCCAGGCGAGCAACCGGCCGCGGGAGTCGAACCCGGCCGAGACTCCGGACAGGGCGGCCTGAACGACGGGACGGCCGGTCTCGGCGGCCCGGACGGCACCGAGGCTGGCTTGCTGCTGCAGCGCCCAACTGCCCTGGAAGGTGGACATGGCGGACTGGTAGACGATCATCCGCGCGCCACCGCGCACCTCCGCCCGGCCCAGGTCGGGGAAGGTCGCCTCGAAGCAGACCAAAGGCCCGAAAGTAAGGTCACCGGTCTGCAGGACCCGGACGCCGGTCCCCGGAACCCGGTCCTGACGGGCAGCGCGGCTGATCCCGGTCAGCCAGCCGAGTTCAGGGCGGAACGGGATGTACTCGCCGAACGGCACCAGCAGGGTCTTGGTATAGCGGCCGGCGATTCCGGCCGGGCCGATCAGGATCGAGGTCTTCGAGATCCGGCCGAGCGCGTCCGGGGCGTCCACGTTCACCAGCAGATCGGCACCAAGCCGGGATGCTGCGGACTCCAGGCGGCCGATCAGGCCAGGTGAGCGGTCCAGGTCGAACCCTACGGAGCTCTCTCCCCAGACGACGAGATCGAGGCGGCCCGGCGGCAGGGCGGCGGTGATCCGGAGAGCGGCGTCGAGGCGGGCGGCCGGGTCATGGATCACACCGACCTGAACGAGGGCGACACGCACGGTCGATCCGCTCGCGGGAGGCGCGGTCAGGGCGTAGGTGATGGGTCCGGCGAGCAGACCGGCCACTACGGCCGGGACATACATCGGTGACCGCTGTGTGAGCAGCAGAACGAGCGCGGTATTGACCTCGACGACGGCGAAGCCGACCAGCCACACCCCGCCGATCGCGGCCAGGCCGAGCTCCGCAGGGTGGTGCCATTGGCTGGCACCGAGCAGCGCCCAGGGCCCGCCGAGGGAATGCCAGGATCGCACGAATTCGACCGCCGTCCATACGCTCGGGACAACGACGAGGGCGGCCCAGGATCGTACTTTCCAGGCAGCGAACCCCCAGCCCGCCCAGAGCGCGCCGAAGACGAAGGCAGCCAGGGCGACTCCGGGACCGATGTCGGGAAGCAGCCAGTAACCGGCCGCAGCCCAGTACCCAGCACCGAACCACCAGCCGCGGATGGCCGCTTCGCGGCCGGACTGCGCGGCACGGATCAGCAACAGGCCCGGGACCAGGGCCACCCAGGCGAGCCAGTCCAGACCCGGACGCGGGAACGAGATGATCGGGAGTGCCCCGGCGGCGAAGGTGGCGGTACGAGCGCTGCCCAACAACTCGCGAAACGCCACCCTTCAACGGTCACACGTAAGGCTTCCGAGGTCCAGGTCACGCCGCGTATCAATCGAGGCCGCGCTCACCTCCACCCGCCGATAAGCCTGGATGAGGTCGATTTACGGTGACCTGTTCTCGCTACGGCGTGAGGATCTCGTTCCACTCGCGCAGTGTCCATGACCGTACGACGCCGTGCACGACGAACGGGTCATCCTTCACGAACTCCTCGGCGGCCTCCCGGGTACTGAAGATCGCCATCGAACCGTCCTGCACGGGATTGGCGAACGTGCCGACCATCAGCAGCAACCCGCGGGCGTGGAAATCATCCAACCGGGCCTTGTGCGCGGGGAAGTGGGCCGGTGCGGTGTCCAGCACGTCCGGAGCGGAGTCGTAGAGCACTACGTACTTCACGTCAAACCTCCAGGTGGGTCATGCTCCCTGACTCCGGTTCGGGTCCAGCGTACGGCAGCGGGCGGAGCAGCTAGGCATGCTCAGCCGGCGCAGGGGCTGATCGGGCCTGCTGGATCCAAAGGGGCCGGCCCAGGCTGTTCGGCGAGGTCCTGGAGGCCGGGCCGATCCCGGCCCGGCGGCATTCAGGGCGCATGACCAGGGAGATCCGGTCTTCGCGGACGTACGCCGAGGCGCAGTACCGCTGGGCTTCGGAGCCGCAACTGTGAGCCATTGCCCCGCCGGTGGAGCTGGGGATCTGAACGGTGATGCAGCCGGCATGGGAGTGGCCGTATGCACCTGGATGGCTCGCCGCCCACGCGCTCACGCCGACCAGGCCGCCCGCCAGAACGACAGCGCCCAGTGCCATCACCCGTTTCTGCCGACGGGTGAGCGGCCCTGTGGGACGTGGTGAACGGCCCTCCATCACGACGACATTGTAGGCCCGCCACTCCAGAACGGAAGGGACCGGTTAGCTGGCGCTCGCTCCGCTCGCGTAGTGGTCCGTCAGCTTGCGGGCCCGGCCGCGGCGCCGACGGGCTCTTCCGGCCCGGTCCGGATGTCGGCCGTGTCGGGTAGCGGCGGGTCCTCAGGCAGGGGTGTTCCCGGCCGGGTGGCCAGCCAGCAGCCGGCGAGGATCAGCGCGAAGGAGACGACGATCCCGGCGGTCAGGGGTTCGCCGAGGATGGCCACGCCCGCGGCGACGGCGACCGCCGGATTGACGTAGGTAATCAGCGTGGCGCGGGCCGGGCCGGTATCGGCGATCAGCCGGAAGAACAGCACGAACGCGGCCGCGGTGCAGATCACGGACAGTACGGCCAGCGCGCCGAGCACGTTCGTGTGCGGGACGTGGTGCGGCCAGGTGAACGCCGCCGCGGGTGCGTAGACGAGGGCGGCAAGGCCCAGGCAGAAGGCCGAGATGGTGAGGCCGGGTACGTCCCGCAGGGCGCGGTCGGCGATCAGCGGCCCGGTGGCG
>JAOPYM010000261.1 GCA_025964615.1 Actinomycetes bacterium | reverse complement strand
GCTGCGGTCGACGGGAAAGCACTTCGACCACCGGCCCGCCGCGCTCGTGTTCACCTGGGTGATCGGCGTCGTCCTCGTCACGCACGTCGCCGCGATCGTCCTCGCCCTGACGATGTGACCGGCGGCGGCGCCGGCCGACCACCCCGAGACCGTGACCGCCGGGCGTGAACCCGGCGCCCTGGCCTGGGACAACGGGCGGATGCTCGCGAAGATCGACGCTTCGACGCTCGTGTCGTTTCCAGACGGCGGCCTGACCGGCACCTCACCGGTACTGGCCGCCGTCCCGCTGGAGAGCGGCTACGGGGTGATCGTGGCGCAGACCCCGTCCCACCCCCTCGATCAGCTCATCCGGCGCGCCCGCCCTCAAGATCACGGGATTGGTCACACACCGGCTGCGCCATGTGGACCTCGAGATCAGGCCCGGGACGGTACTGGGTCTCTACGGGTTGGTGGGTTCGGGCCGGACGCGAACGCTACGCACGATCATGGGTCTCGAGTCGCCCACGCGCGGCACGATGACGCTGTTCGACCGGCCCTACGCGCCGCGCTCGCCGGCCGAAGCCATGAAAGCCGGCATCGCCTACGTGTCGGAGGAACGCAAGGCCGACGGCTTCATCCCGGGCACCGACGCGTTCGACAACGCCGCCCTGCCAGTGCTCGCGCGGTACTCCCGCTTCGGCGTGATCAGGCGCCGCGCGGCCCGCCGGGCGGCACGCGAGGTGCTCGAAACCCTCGACATCCGCGGTGATGTCTCATCTCCGATCGAGCGGCTCTCCGGTGGCAACCAGCAGAAAGCGCTGCTCGGCAAGGCCCTGCTCCAGCACCCGCGGCTGTTGCTTCTCGATGAGCCCACCAAGGGCATCGACATAGGGACCAAGGCCGAGATCCACGACATCATCGCCCGCCTGGCGCACGAACATGGCGTCGCCGTAGTGGTCGTCTCGAGCGAGGAGGAGGAGATCCTCGCCGTCGCCGACGAGGTCGCCGTCATGCGGGCCGGGCGGCTCGAGGAGCGGGCCCGTCCCGTCGGAGACTTCTCGGTACTCGGGCTTCGCCGGCATGCCCTCGGTGATCAATCACCCGCAACGCAACCCACCAGCTAGGGCTCGACCAGCGTCAGCCCGTCGGTGATACCGGCCCGTACGGCGTCGTCCAGGTCGCGGAAGGCCGCGAGCAGCCCGGGGAAGGCCTCGATGGTGTACGCGGCGGTCAGCCCGGCGTGCCCGTGGATCAGCAGCCGGGGGTGCAGCTCCATGACCGTCTCCATCGCCTCGAACAGGCGGTGGCCATCCCGGTGCCGCCGTCGGTGCAGGCGCTGCCGCCCAAGCCGAGCACGATGTGGCGAGCGCCGCCGCGGAGCGCCGCGTCGATGAGCTCGCCGGTGCCGAGGCTGGAGACGCTCTCCTGCGTCCGTCTCTCGGTGATCGACAAACCCGACCCCCCGGCGTGATCTCGCAGGATCACGCCGGGGGCCCGCTAGCTCGATTGGAGGGTGTAGGTGAGGAAGTTGCCCGGGAGGCGCTCTCCCTCGGGTCCTTGGGTGACGGCCCGGACGAGTAGTTCACCGCCGACGAACGAGCCGTGCCAGGAGGCGCCGAAGCCACCGAAGAGCTCTTCCCGGTCACCGCGGGAACGGGGCTCGTTGATCCCGACCTTGAAGGCCCGGACTCCCGAGGCGAGCCGATGGGCGGTCGCCTCGTCGTCGCAGGAGAGGGTGGCGACGAGTGCGCCGTTGGAGGCGTTCATCGCGGCGAGGAGCTCGGCCTCGGTGTCGACCAGCACGATCGTGTCGACGGGGCCGAACGGTTCAGCGTGGTGGAGCGGCGACGATGGCGGCGGTCCGAGGATCGTGACCGGCGCCAGGTAGGCGGAGGTGTCCTGGCCGGGCACGAAGTGCCCGTCCGCCGGCGAGCCCCGGAACAGCGGTACACCACCCTTGCTGATGGCCTCGTCTACCAGGTCTCCGAGTTCTTTGGCCTTGGAGTCGTTGATGAGTGGTCCGAAATCGAGATCGGGCAGCGGGTCGGCCGGGTTCTCGACCGCGAGCGGATGACCGAAGCGCACCGCCCGCACCGCAGGCAGGTAGGCCTCGAGGAAACGGTCGAACAGGGACCGCTGGACGACGAACCGCGGGTAGGCCGTGCAGCGCTGCTTGGCATAGTCGAACGTCTTGCGGATCTGCCCGCCGAGGGACGTCCAGTCGGAGTGCTCCCACACGCCCCAGCAGTTGAGTCCCTCCTGTTCGAGGATGTGCCGTTTGCCCAGGTCGGCCACGGCAGCGGCGATCTGTGCGCCCGCGTCCCGGCCGCCGACGAACGAGACGCATCCGATCTCGGGGGCGCGGACCAGGGCCGCAGACAGCTCCCGGCCGGCGCCGCTGACCAGGGTGATCGGCAGCCCTTCCCGAGCGGCCAGGGCGCAGGCCAGAGTGAGGCAGGCGAGCCCGCCATCGGTCGGAGTTTTGGCGATCACGGCGTTGCCCGTCAGGACCTGCACGAGCATGGCGTGCATGAGCACGCTCATCGGGTAGTTCCAGCTCGCGATGTTGCTGACCGGCCCGTCCAGCGGGTGACGTCCCTCCAGCATGCGATCTATCTCCGCGGTGTACCAGCGCACCCCGTCGATGGCCCGGTCGACGTCGGCGGTGGCGAGCCGCCAGGGTTTGCCGATCTCCCACGTGAGCAGCAGTGACAGTAGGTCGCGGTGCTCGGTCAGCGCGTCGAGCACCGCGCCGACCCGGGCTTTGCGTTCGGCGAGCGGTACGTGCCGCCACTCACGGTGCCGGTCGAGGGAGGCCCGTACGGCCGCGGTGGCCGGCGCGGCCGAGAGCAGCGGCGGACCCGCGATCGAGGTGCCGTCGACCGGTGAGGTGGCGGGCACCGGCGCGCCGTCCCGGTGCCACCGCCCGTCCCAGTGGTTACGGACCCGGTCCTCGTCGAACGCCTCCGGGGCGACGGCCAGGCAACGCGCGTAGGCGCTCGTCCAGGATGTTCCGGGCTTGAGGATGAGAGACATCAGACCTCCGAGTGCTGGATGCGACGCTGGTCAGTCGGAAAGCGCGACCAGTTCGGGTACGGGCTCGAACTCGGTGATCGCGTCGAGCGAGGGCCCCATCGCCGCGTTGGCCTCCCGCTCGACCATGAGCTCGGCCAGCACCGGGAGCCGGGCACGCGCCGATTCCTCGGACGCCCACCGCAGCGCCACCGCGATGTCGCCGGGACGCTCGACCCGGCGTGCCGGGCACCCGAACGCCTCCATCACCTTTACGTGATCGACGCCGCCCTCGCCGTAGTGCAGGTCGACGGCGTAGTTCATGTCGTACGGGAGTTCGGCCTGGCGGATCAGCCCCAGATACTCGTTATTGATCATGACAATTTCGATGTCGATGTGGATGAACCGGACACCTGCGTCCGGCAGCGTGTCGATCTCCCGGTCGCCGGGGACCGGGACGGCGAAGGGCCACCACATCTCCACCGCGTCGAATCCGGCGGCCCGCGCCGCGGCGGGCCGTTCGAGCAGCGGCAGTTCGGTGAACAGCATGGAAAGGTTGACGTCGTAGCGCATCTCACTCCTTCGGAGCGGGTCCTGGGAGGTTCTAGCTCGTCGTCGGGGCCGGCGTGAGGATCTCGCGCATCAGGCGGGCGGTTTCGCTCGGGGTTTTGCCGACGCGGACGCCGACCTTCTCCAGAGCCCCCTTCTTCGCCTGGGCGGTGCCCGAGGAGCCGGAGACGATGGCGCCGGCGTGGCCCATGGTCTTGCCTTCGGGGGCGGTGAACCCGGCGACGTATCCGACGACGGGTTTGGTGATGTGCTCCTCGATATAGGCGGCGGCGCGTTCTTCGGCGTCGCCGCCGATCTCGCCGATCATCACGATCGCGTCGGTTTCGGGGTCGTCCTGGAAGGCTTGCAGGGCGTCGATGTAGGTGGTGCCGATGATGGGGTCGCCGCCGATGCCGACCGCGGTGGAGAAGCCGATGTCGCGCAGTTCGTACATCATCTGGTAGGTCAGGGTGCCGGACTTGGAGACCAGGCCGATGCGGCCGGGTGTGGTGATGTCGGCGGGGATGATGCCGGCGTCGGACTTGCCGGGTGAGGCGATGCCGGGGCAGTTCGGCCCGATGATCCGGGTGAGGTTGCCCTTGTCCGAGGCGTACGCCCAGAAGACGGCCGAGTCGCGGACGGGGACGCCCTCGGTGATGACGACGCACAGGCCGATCCCGGCGTCGATCGCCTCGACGACGGCGTCCTTGGTGAACTTCGGCGGCACGAAGACCACCGACACGTCCGCGCCGGTCTGCGCCATCGCGTCGGCCACGGTGCTGAACACCGGCAGCCGGGTGCCGTCGAAATCAACGCTGGTCCCGGCCTTGCGGGCGTTCACCCCGCCGACGACGTCGGTGCCGGCCCGCAGCATCCGCGCGGTGTGCTTGGACCCTTCGGAGCCGGTCATGCCCTGGACGATGACCTTGCTGTTCTCAGTGAGCCAGATGGCCATGCTCATGCCACCTTTCCGGTCGCGGCGAGTTCGGCGGCGCGACCGGCGGCCTCGTCCATCGTGTCTACCCGCTCGACACCCGGAAGCGCGGCGTCGGAGAGGATCTGACGCCCGAGTTCGGCGTTGTTGCCGTCCAACCTGACGATCAGCGGCCGGTCCATGGGCTCTCCCCGCTTGGCCAGCAGTCGGTACGCCGAGACGATGCCGTTGGCGACGGCGTCGCAGGCGGTGATGCCGCCGAACACGTTGACGAACACCGACTTGACGCCGGGGTCCGACAGCACGATCTCCAGTCCGTTGGCCATGACCTCCGCGGAGGCGCCGCCGCCGATGTCGAGGAAGTTGGCGGGCTTCTGCCCCTCGCCCTGCGTGCCGGGGAACTGCTCTCCGGCGTAGGCCACCACGTCCAGCGTCGACATGACCAGGCCCGCGCCATTGCCGATGACGCCGACCGAGCCGTCCAGCTTGACGTAGTTGAGATCTCTCTGCCTGGCAGCCGCCTCCAGCGGGTCGGCCGAAGCGGCATCCTCAAGTGCCGGACGCTGCGGGTGGCGGAAGGAGGCGTTGTCGTCCAGGGTGACCTTGCCGTCCAGCGCCACCACCTGGCCCTCGCCGGTCAGGATCAGCGGGTTGACCTCGACCAGCGTGGCGTCTTCGTCGATGAAGACCGCCCACAGTCGCTCGATCAGCTCCGAGGCACCGTCCAGAGCCTCCTCCGGCAACCGGCCCGCGGCCGCGATCTCCCGGGCCTTGACCCGGTCCACCCGGCCCAGCGCCGAGATCGGCACCATCGCCACCCGGTCCGGGGTGGTCGCCGCCACCTCTTCGATCTCCATGCCGCCCTCGACCGAGCAGATGGAGAGGAACGTGCGGTTGGCGCGGTCGA
>JAOPYM010000251.1 GCA_025964615.1 Actinomycetes bacterium | reverse complement strand
ACCGGCGACGGGCCGAAGCCGGCCGCCGAACGCGGGCCCTCCCACGACGGTGCGCGCTCCGGCGGACCGAACCGCTTCACACCCACCGGGCTCGCCGCAAACGGGATCCCCGCGAACCGGTGCACCGGCCCACTCGGGGTCTGCTCAACGGTCCCCACGAGTTCACCCTGACTGATCTGCACTATCGGGTCGGACATCAGGCCTCCTGCCCCGCGGGCCGGTGTGCGGCTCCGCGGACGATGTTGTCGACGATTTCGGCAAGCGAGAGCGATGTGGAGAACACCTCCACGGCATCGGCCTGCGCCGTGTCGACCCCAGCCGTCAAGGTCATCCCGTACCTCCATGTCCGAAACTCATGAGAAGAGCCGAGCTAGCGCTCGCTCGGCTGAGCGAGTGTGACATACCTCTCGCCACATGAACAACAGGTTCGGAGCACAAACTTTCTTGGGGCGC
This sequence comes from Actinomycetes bacterium, assembly GCA_025964615.1. Lineage (GTDB taxonomy): Bacteria > Actinomycetota > Actinomycetes > Streptosporangiales > Streptosporangiaceae > RYN-227. The sequence continues at coordinate 2,223 of JAOPYM010000251.1, read as the reverse complement.
TCGCGATTCCGCGTGACCGGCGCGGTCCTTCTCCCGTCCCTGGGGGGATCGTTAACGTCTTACGGACGCTCAGGGGCGCGCCCAGCGTGGTGGCGTCTCATCAGGGCGTTTCACACCGGCGATGCCGGTCAATAACGAAGATAGGTGAAAACGGGTCGATGGCGCACCGAAGTGGGGCGCTTGACCTGGGCATCCACATCGGGGAGTGCGATGGGGTCTCGATTCCTATTCTTCCTGACCCGCCTCGCCGCAGCCATGATGCTGGCCGTCGCCCCACCGATGGGCGGTCTCGCACATGGCCCGGCGCCGTCACCATCGGCGCGAGAAGGGCCCCAACTGCGGGATCCGCCGCAACTGGTCAGCCACAACGGGCTCCTACGGGTGCGGATGGTCGTGGAGAGGCGGCAGGTGAAGGTGGCCGGCCGCACGCTGTGGGCCCTCACCTATGACGGTCACTTCATGCCGCCGACGCTGCGGATCCGGCCGGGGGACAGGTTGGAACTGGCCATGGAGAACCGGCTGGGTGCGGCCACCAACCTGCATGTGCACGGGCTCCACGTGTCCCCGACCGGCAACTCCGACAACGTCATCTCCATCCACATCCAACCAGGCCAGACGTTCCACTACTCCTACCGATTCCCCACCACCCTCACACCCGGCACCTACTGGTACCACTCCCACGAGGATCCCATCTCCGCGCCGCAGGTCGCCGGGGGGATGTCGGGCATCATCATCGTGGACGGGCTGGAGCAATGGCTGCCGCCGCCCTTGCGCACCATCACCGAGCACGTCATCGCCCTCAAGGACTTCCAGGTCCAGGGCAACGAGATCAGAACCAAGGATCTGCATATCGGCGCGCCGACCAACCGCACGGTCAACGGCCAGCTGAACCCGGCCATCCACATCCGGCCGGGCGAGACCCAGCTGTGGAGGCTGGCCAACATCAGCGCCAACATCTACTACCAGGTCCAACTGCAGGGACAGCAATTGCAGGTGATCGCCCATGACGGTCACCCCGTCGACCGGATCTGGGCGGCGGACTCATTGCTCCTCGCGGCCGGCGCCCGGTTCGACGTGCTCGTACGAGGCGGTCCCACGGGCAGCACCCAGTTGCAGACGCTCCCGTACCGCACAGGACCGGGCGGTAACCAGTTCCCGCAGGCGACGCTCGCCACCCTGGTCACCGCAGGCGCGCCCGTCCAGCCGGTAGCGCTGCCCACCACCACCTTCCCGACCAAGGATCTGAGCCACGCGACGATCGCCGCACGGCAGACCCTCGTGTTCTCCGAGAACAAGGCGCAGACCCAGTACTACATCAACGGCAAGCAGTACGACATGAACCGGGTCGACATCCGGTCCAAGCTGAACACCGTAGAGGAGTGGACCATCCGCAACGCCAGCACCGAGGAACACTCCTTCCACATCCACACCAACGCCTTCCAGCTGATGAGCATCAACGGCAGGCCCCACCACGGCCGCGGCCTGCAGGACACCGCGAGCATTCCCGCCAAGGGATGGATGGTCGTCCGGATCCACTTCACCGACTACACCGGTAAGACCGTCCTGCACTGCCACATCCTCAACCACGAGGACGCGGGCATGATGGCGATTCTGGAGATCGTCAAGTGATCGGGCAGAGCACCGCCGTGACCGTGCACGCGCCGCCGTCCAGAGCCTGCTCGACCAAGACAAAGACCAGCACACCGCAGACCAGGGGGCTGCCGCGGTGAGGGAGGAGCGGCCGTGAAATGGGCGACCCGGGCATCGATCCAACGCCGTATCCGGTAGGGCAGCAGCACCCACTCGCCTGGGAGTGTGCTTGTCGGGATGTGGAGCCACATTATGATGTAACCGTGGTTTCATTTCTGGTCGATGTTCTGACAGATGGGGTGCTAGGTGGGACGCGCTGACGACTTCGGTGACTCCTATCTGAGCCACCCGGCTTTGGATCTGCGTACCTGGCCGGCGGTGCCTGATCGGGTCGCGTTGCGTGAGGGCTACCTTGACGGGCAGGCGCCGCAGGGCGACTTTGAGGCGGTGTGGACGGCCGCCATGATCTACGCGGACATGAAGGCCATCGCGGGGGGCGGGGAGCCGGCCGCGCAGGCCGGCGAGGATTTGACCCAGCGACTGGCACAGCTATGAGCGAAGGACCCGGCGTGGGCTTCCTGCGCCAGATGCGACCCTACTTCCGTCAGGTCGCCGGGCTGCTCGTGATCGGCT
>JAOPYM010000246.1 GCA_025964615.1 Actinomycetes bacterium | reverse complement strand
ATGGAGCGGGCACCGGGGTCGCATCAGAGCAAGTTGGCGGGCGGCTATGGGCAGATGGCGCAGTAGATCATCTGATTGGACTCTCGTGCCCGGCGTGCGAGGCCAACGAGGTCATCCATGGTCGGGCGCACCTCGTCAGCGTCGTTCCAGGTGTAGTGGATGAACTCATCGATGTTGGCCCAGATCGGGGCCGCTTCGGTCAGCGCCGCCTCGGTCGCATCCGCCAGGGTGTCTCTCACGACCACGCTCAACTCGACGAGTATGTCTTCGTCGCGTTCGGGGGTGACCAGGACGGGGTCTGGGATGTGCGCGGTCGGTATGCCGGACAGCAGCATTTCCTCGTAGGTGACGCCGGACAGGAGGCCGACCAGCTTTCCGACGACGACATTCGGATCGTGTCCTTTGAGGTCCAGGGCCTCGGTGCCCGCGGATGCCGCTGCCTGGAACAGCCCGTCTGGGTGCCTGCGAAGGGCCAGGGCGGTGGCCCTGTCCGCTGCTCTGAAGTAGTCGTAGAGAACGATGAGATCACCTATCTACCCGTCTGTCCTGTCATGGCCCTCGGCACAGGGTAGGGGCGCACGGGCACGTTTGGTGCCGGGGCACCATGAAGATCGAAGAGTTCTGGAATCTCATCGAGGAGTCCGGACGGTTCCTCGCAGATGACCGAACTCGGCCAGTGATGCCACGGTGCAGGCGATCTCGTCTTGTTCGCCGGGTTCGCGGTCACGACTGCGGTAGCAGCCCTCGATACCGGCAGCACGCCAGAGAGCCGATAGTGCGAGCTGGAGGCGTTCGTCGCTGGTGTCGCCGATCTCGATGGCAAGCTCGTAGAAGCCGCCGGTCCAGTTCGCATCATCGGTGAATGTGGTCGGATCGCGCATGGGTGGATCATGCATCACAGAGGGGTCTCCTGCGGGGCGGCGGTGTCATGGTCATCAACTCTGCCGCAACCGCCCGGCCAGACTCGGATTCAGGGGCCTACCCGGGCAGATTCACCGGCTCCCGCCGGTCGGTTGCCGTAGTAGGCGGTGGCGCCGTGCTTGCGACGGTAGTGGCGGTCGAGCAGCCAGGCGGCCGGCTCTGGCACCGACGGGTTGAGCCGGAGGGTGTGCGCGGCCATCTCGGCGAGGGTCTCCAGCACGACCGTCCGCTGCACGGACTCGGCCGGCGAGGCTGCCCACGTGAACGGCCCGTGCGCGCAGGCGAGAGCGGCTGGCATCTCCTCAGGGTCCGCGCCCGCCCTGGCAAGCGCGTCGACGAGAGCCTGACCGGTGTTCCACTCGTAGCCCTCCGCACACTGCGCGGCGGTCAGGGGCACCGAGCAGGGGACCGGCCCGTTGAAGACGTCGGCATGGGTCGTACCAAGCACGGGAATGTCGGAGCGGGCCTGCGCGAAGGCGACAGCGTACGTCGAATGGGTGTGGGTGATCCCGCTGATCGAAGGGAACGCCTGGTAGAGGCAGGCATGGGTGGCGGTGTCGACGGACGGGTTGAGTTCGCCGGCGACGACGTGCCCGGACAGGTCGACGGCGACGAGCAGGTCGGCGGTCAGATCGGTGTAGGCGATCCCGGACGGCTTGATGAGGAAGATCCCCTCGTCGCGGTCGATGCCGCTGACATTGCCCCAGGTCAGTTTCGCCAGACCGTGCCGGGGGATGGCCAGGTTGGCCTGGAGGACCTCGTCGCGGAGCGCGGCCAGCTTGCGGTGCGTCGTCCGGGGTCTCGGCGGGTTGTGCCCGCGCTTCCCCGAGGCGGCGGAGCCGACGGTCGGGAAGACCGGCAGCGAGACGCCGGTGGTGCCCGTCAGTTCGCCGCCGGTGAGCCCGATGACGGCGCGCGCGACCGTCGCGGCCCTCTGCTCGTCCCCCCGGAAGGGGGCGCCTGCCGCATAGACGTGGTTGACCCGGATGCCATGCGTGCGTAGCTCGTCGGCCCGGGCGAGCAACGCGGGCCTTGCCGGGTCATGCCCGGACCCGCCGGTCACGATCACGAGATCCCCGCCGATGCCCTGTGCCGTCAGGAAGTTGATGGCCTCCTCCGCGGCCACTGACGGGGCCTCCGCGCCGAGGACTACGACGTCCAAGCCCCCGGCCGCGAGCGCCGCCGGGAACACCGCGTCTGCGGCTGCCACCACGGTCGCACCGTCCGCTTCGAGTGCCGGGGTCACCTCGTCTGCGAGCGTCCCGTCGATGCCGAGAAGCAGTGCGACCCGCCCGGTGAACGCCGCCGGCGCGGGGGCGCGGCGCAGCTTGGCCTCCTCCAGCGACCAGTACTCGACGCGGAACTTCTCCGCCTCGGGAATCGGCGCGTACGTCGAGACCGACTCGGCCCCGCGCATTGCGTTGATCGCATTGAGGTAGTACTCACCGGAGACCCGTGCGGTCGCCCGGTCTCCACCCAGGCTGATCATCCCGATGCCGGGGAGCAGCACGATCGCCGGGTCCGCACCGCGCATCGGAGGGCTGTCCGGCGTGGCGTGCCGGGCGTAGTAGGCCTCGTACTCGGCGCGGTAGTCGGCGTGCAGCTCCCGCAGCCGCGCTATCAGCGCCTCGAGCGGCTCAGCCGGGCTGCGGTCGAGGATCAGCGGTTTGACCTTGGTGCGCAGAAAGTGGTCGGGGCAGGATGTGCCCAGCGCGGCGAGCCGGGGCAGCTCCGCGCGGGCGAGGAAGTCGAGGACGACTGGGTCGTCGCTGAAGTGCGCCGCCTGCGGGCGGGTCCCGCTGACCAGGCCTCGGACCACGGGCAGCAGCTGGGCGGCGAGCGCCTGGCGTTCCGGCTCCGGCAGCGGGAGATGCTGTGGCAGGTGCGGGCCGAACGGCTCCGGCTTGCCGTGCGCGGCCAGGAAGTCGCGCGCCGTGGTGATGATCTCCACAGAGTGCGCCTCGCACTCGGCCGCAGTCGCGCCCCACGCCGTGATGCCGTGGCCACCGAGGATGAGACCGATCGCCTGCGGGTTGGCGTCGTGGAGGGCGGCGATGTCGAGGCCCAGCTGGAAACCCGGACGCCGCCACGGCACCCACAGGACTCGGTCACCGAAGCACTGCCGGGTGAGCGCCTCACCGTCGGCGGCGGTGGCGAATGCCAGGCCGGACTCCGCGTGCAGGTGGTCCACGTGAGCCGCGGTGACGAGACCGTGCATCGCCGTGTCGATGGACGGAGCCGCCCCGCCGAGACCCCACCGGCAGTAGTCGAACGCCGCGACCATCTCGTCCTCGCGCTCGGGCCCGGGGTAGACGTTCACCAGCCCGCGCAGCCGGTCGAGGCGCAGCACCGCCAGCCCGGACTCCTCCAGCGTCCCGAGATCACCGCCCGAGCCCTTCGTCCAGAGCAGCTCCGTGCTCTCGCCCGTGACCGGATCGGTGGCTGCCGCCTTGGCCGAGGTGTTTCCGCCGGCGAAGTTGGTGAAGGTACGGTCGGCGCCGAGGCGGTGGCTGCGGGCAAGGAGTGCTGCGACTTCGGGGTGGCTTGGTTGGTTGTGCACGAAGACATGCCTTCCTTCTTCAGTGGGCTCCGCCGGGACGTCCGGCAGCGGAATCGGTGTCGAGGATGGCGCGGGCGACGATCGAGTCGGTGACGATCCCGGTGAGCAGCCCCGAGCGCAGCGCCGCGTGCACCGCCTCCGACTTTTCTAGGCCACCGGCGACCGCCAGGACCTTGGGGACCTGCTCGAGTTCCTCCCGGGTGATGCTGATGGCGCGGCTGTAGAAGCCGGTGTCGATGACCTCGCCCGCTTGGCCGAGGAGCAGCGTGCACAGGTCTGCGCAGGCCCCCTGCCTACGCAGCGCGATCCGGGCAGGCGAGTCGAGGCTGTCGTACAGGCAGGACATCGGCGGCGACCACGAGCCGATGGCGACGATGGCAAGCGTGAGGCTGGCGTAGAGCTTCAAGGTGGATGCGATCAGCGGGGCCTTCCGGAGTCCGGTGGCTACCTCGGCGTCCTCGACGAACATCGGGGCGTGCAGGGGAAACATCAGACCTCCGGTCCGCTCCCCGAACTGGCGTACCAGATCCTGCGGGCTCGCCGAGAGCTTCAGCACCGGCGAGCCGCCGACGATCTGGACGACGGGGCAGCGCGGCAGCGGCGGTAGGTGCCACGCGAGCTGCTCCAGGGTGCGGCCCCAGGAGAGCCCGATGACGTCCTCGGGGGTCACCAGCTCCGCGACCAACTGCGCCCCCGCCTTGCCGAGCTGTTCGCGCAAGAGGTCGCCGCCGGGGTCCATCGAGACGACGACGACCGCGCGCTCGAGCCCGAACCGCTGCTCGAGTTCTTGCGACAGGCCGACATCGACCTCGGCGGGCATGTCGATCTCGATCTTGACGATGCCCTGCTTCACGCTGTCCTCGATGAGCCGCGCCACCTTGAACCGGGACAAGCCGAACTCTTCGGCGATCAGGCTCTTCGTCTGCCCGCCCAGGAAATACCTCCGGGCGATGTGCGCCGCCTGCAGCCGTTCGATTGGAGAGCCTTCATCCATCGCTCGCCCCTTCCGTTCGTGATCCGGCCAGCCCACTGCGTGAGCGCGCGGTCCATGTGGTCCCTGGCCCGCCGAGACGGGGCACTCTACCGGCCATGCCTCACCCGTCCTCGCCCCCGCGAACTGTCTTGCGCAGCCGCTTGAGGCGCTTCATGATCTGGTTGGGTCCGCGGCCGAAATAGTCGTGGAGTTCTTTGTACTCAGCGAACAGCTCGTCGTAGACCAGCTGGTGCGAGGGGGTGGGTCGGTAGACCGTGTCGCGCAGGTGCGCCATGGCCACGGCCGCCTCCTCGATATCGGCGTATCCGCCCAGGGACGGGCCAGCCGCGACCGAGGCGTACATCGCCGAGCCGAGAGCGGGTGTCTGGGCGGCGGCGGCGACCCGGATCTCGCGCCCGGTGACGTCGGCGAAGATCTGCATGACTAGCGGGCTGTGGTCAGGCAGGCCACCGCAGCCGATCAGCTCATCGACGGGTACACCGGCCTTCTCGAATGCCTCGACGATGGTGCGGGTGCCGAACGCCGTCGCCTCGATCAGGGCCCGGTAGATCTCTTCCGGGGTCGTCGCGAGGGTGGCGCCCACCAGGACGCCGGTGAGGTCGACGTCGACGAGCACCGACCGGTTGCCGTTCCACCAGTCCAGGGCGACGAGGCCCGACTCGCCGGGGCGCAGCGCGGCTGCCTTGGTCTCCATCAGGCGCAGCGGGTCGATGCCGGCCTCGCGGGCCTCCTCCTCGTATGCCGCCGGCAGGCAGGTACGCCGGAACCAGCCGAAGTGGTCCCCGACGGCGGACTGCCCCGCCTCGAACCCCCACCACCCGGGGACGATGCCGTCGCGTACCACGCCGCACATGCCCTCGACGATGGCGAGCTCCGGACCCATCAGCAGATGGCAGATCGACGTGCCCATCACCATGACCATGCGGCCGGGTCCGGTGACACCGCACCCGGCCACCGAAACATGCGCGTCCATGTTGCCCACGGCGACCGCGGTCCCCGGGCACAGGCCGGTCAGGGCGGCGGCGTCGTTCGTGAGCCCGCCCGCGCGGGTGCCGACGGTGTGGAACGCGTGCCCGAGCTTGTCACGCACCACCGCGGGCAACCGGGGGTCGAGGGCGGCGAGGAAGTCGTCCGGCGGGTAGCCGCTGTCTTCGTGGATCGCCTTGTACCCGGCACCGGTGAGGCTGCGCACCTCTACCCCGGCCAGCCGCCATGTGACCCAGTCCTGGATCTCGATCAGCCGGTCGGCGGCCTCGACGACCTCCGGCGCCTCCTCGAGCATCTGCAGCGTCTTCGGGAACATCCACTCCGAGCTGATCTTGCCGCCGTACCGGTTGAGGAACATGCCGCCGCGTTCGCGGGCGAGCGCGTTGAGCCGGTCGGCGTGGGCCTGGGCCGCGTGGTGCTTCCACAGCTTCACCCACGCGTGTGGCTCGCCGCGCCACTGCTCCAGCCAGGACAGCGGCGTCCCGTCGGAGGTGACCGGCAGCATCGTGCAAGCGGTCGTGTCGATGCCGATGCCGATCACCAGCGCGGGGTCGACCCCCGAGTCGGCGAGCACCTGCTGCACGGTCGCGCCCATGGACTCCAGGTAGTCCTCGGGAGCATGCAGCGCCCAGTCCGGCGGGAGCGTCCGATCTGTGCCGGGCAGCACCCTGTCGATGACGCCGTGCCGGTACACCGCCTGGGCGACCGCGACTTCCTGCCCCGTCGAGACGTCGACGAGGACCGCGCGTGCTGACTCGGTGCCGTAGTCGACACCGACCGTGTACCGCTGCTGCATGGCTGACTCCCGCTGGTCAGAGGTGGTGATGCTGCTCGGGGGATGGTCCTGCCCGGAGGCGGGTCCTGCTCAGAAGTTGTACTGGCCGATGTTGTTCGGTGTGAAGATGATCGGCTTGTTGATCGGCACTTCGCCGTTGTCACCCACGGTGTACGTTCCCTCGCTGCCCGCGGTGAAGGTCGTGCCCTTGACCGGCTTGAGTTGCCCGGTGATGAGCAGGTGTGTCGCGTACGCCGCGATGTAGCCCAACTGCGCGGGATCCCAGAGGGCGAACGCCTTGTTGGAGCCGTCCTGGATGAACTGCTTCATCGCGCTGGGAAGGGCGAAGCCGGTCGCGTAGACGTGGCCGGACGCCTTCCGCGCCACGACCGCGCGGGCGGCGGCCGGCGTCGAGACCGCGGACGGCGACACGATGTACTTCAGGTCGGGGTTGGCCTGCATGAGGTTGACCGCGATCTGGTAGCTCTGCGAGTCGTCGTCGTTGGCGAAGTACGTCTGGGCCAGCGGGACGAAATTCTTGTACCTGGGGTTGGTCTTGATCTGCTCGCGCATCAGCGCGATCTGCGCCTTGTGGTTGGGAGCGGTCGGCGTCGCCGCGACGAAGGCGATCTTGCCGCCGGACGGGTCGTTGGCTAGCGCGGCGTCCAGCATGGTCGTCGCCGCGAGGGGGTAGGTGAGCTGGTTACAGAACAGATCTCGAGCCTCCACCGCGGCGTCGGCGTCGAAGGTGACGACCTTGATGCCCTTCGCGCGGGCCGCCTTCAGGGCGGGGGCGACGGCGTTGGCGTCGATTGCCGCGAGCATGATGCCCTGCGCCTGCTGGGTGACGAAGTTCTGCAGGGTCGTGGACTGCTGGCTGACATCCGGGTGGTCGGCGCCGGCGTAAGTGAACTTGCCCTTCAGCTCATCGGTGGCCTTCTGGGCGCCCTGGCGTGCTTGCTCGTAGTACGGAAAGCCGGTCCACTTCGGGGTCATGAACAGCCGCTGCCCGGCCGAAGCGGACCCGCCGGCTGAGGATGCGGTTCCAGTCCCGGCCTGGGTGGACGAGCAGGCGGCGAGGGCGAGGCCCAGGCCGGCTGCGAGGCCGCCGGCGAGGACATTTCGACGGCTCACGGCCGCGCTGAGGATGGACGGGTCGGCGTGGGTTTCAAAGGTCATGACGAGTTCCTTCGGGGTGGTGTCCGGTACGTGTGTACCGGGTTCAGGGAAATAGGTGGGGAGGAGGTGGCGCGTGGATCAGGCCGGTCTTGCGCGACGTTGTAGGAGCAGGCGGGCGGCTCGCGGGATGCCGATGCTGGCGACGAGCAGGATGCCGAGCACGAGCGTCTGCGTCGGCCCCCCGACGTTGATCAGGTTCATGCCGTTCGTCAGGGTCCCGAGCAGGAACAGCGACAGCACGGTGCCCAGCACGGTTCCCCGACCGCCGGCGATGTCGGCGCCGCCGAGGACGACGGCGGTGACGACGAACAGGATCGAGCCGTCGGCGTTGTCCGCACGGGCCGAGCCGTACTGCCCGATCCAGACCAGTGCGGCCAGGGCCGCCGTCAGCCCGGCGAGCGTAAAGGCGGCGATCTTGACGCCGTTCACCGGGACACCACCGACGCGGGAAGCGATCGGGTTGCTCCCGACCGCGTAGGTCTGCCGGCCGAAGACGGTCCGCTGCAGCAGAAACGCGACGATGACGGCGACGATGAGGAACAGCACGAGGGACGCGGGCGCGATCCCGGCGTACTGCGAGCCGAGCGAGGAGTAGGTGGGGTCGAACGCGGAGTAGCCCGTGTCGCCGCCGATGAGATAGGCCAGCCCGCGGTAGGCGCCCATGGTGCCGAGGGTGACGGCCAGCGAGGGCAGGCCGGCCACGGTGACCAGGACTCCGTTGATCGCGCCGAGCAGTGCGCAGACGGCGAGAACGACGATGAACGCAAGGGGCAGCGCCAAGCCGGCGGCAGACAACCTGGCCAGCACGACGGTCCCGACGCCGATCGTGGAGGCGAGGGAGATGTCGATCTCGCCCTGCAGCACCACGACGAGCAGCCCGAGCGCGAGCAGGCCCGGCACCACGAACGACCGCGTCGAGTCGAACAGTTGCGGTACGGACAGGTAGCTCGTGACGTTCGCGGACCACACGAGCGCGGCGGCGATGAGGACCACGAGCAGCAGCTCGTACGCGCGGCGGCGCACCAGTTCTCTGACCTGACTCATGACGACCTCACCTGGATGGGGGACTTCGGGACTCCGGCGGCGGCCAGTGCTCTTCGCCTCGTGGTGACCCGAGCGGTCTGCCTGCTGATCAAGGCGTCGACGCCGACGGCGAGGACGATGGCGACGCCCTGGATGACCAGCTGCCAGTAGTCGGGCATCCCGAGGAGCACGAGGCCGTTGGAGATGGTGGCCAGCAGCACGGCGCCGAGCGCGGCCCCGATGACACTGCCCGAGCCGCCCCAGATGCTGATACCGCCGATGACGATCGCGGCGAGCACCTGCAGCTCCCAGCCGCTGGCGAGAACGACGGTGACGGTGCCCACACGGGCGGCATACAGGAATCCGGCGAAGCCCGCGACCGCTCCGGACGCGACGTAGGCGGTGAGCATCAGGCGGTGGGTGGGCAGCCCGTAGAACCGCGCGGCCTCGCTGTTGGAGCCGACGGCGTACAACTGCCGACCCCACGTGGTATAGCGCAGGACGGCTGCGGCGATCGCGACCACGACGACGGCCACGATCACGAACGACGGGATGCCGAGGTACGACGCGTCGGCGAAGTTGAGCATCCAGCTGGGCAGCTGCGTCGAGGTCACCTGCTGGCCGTGGGCGTACAGGTAGGTGTAGCCGCGGTAGATCGACATCGTGCCGAGCGTCGCGACGATCGACGGCACCGACAGGGTGGCGACCAGGAACCCGTTGACCAGGCCGAGCAGCGCGCCGAGGGCCGGCCCGATGAGCACCAGCATTATGCCGATGCCCGGGTGGTGGGCGGCGAAGTCCGCGCTGACGTAGGCCGTCATGCCCATGGCCGCGCCGACGGAAAGGTCGAGGTTACCGGTCAGCATCACGAAGGACACCCCGACCACGGCGACGGCCAGGATCGCCGCGGTGAACAGCACGGTGCGGAAGTTGCCGAGGCTCAAGAACCGGTCAGCGGTGACCGAGAAGACCGCGCAGATGAGCAGCAGCGCTCCGACCACGCCGAGGAATCGCAGTCGTAGGACGGACCCGATCCACCCGCCCGCGCCGGCGCCGACAGCGCTCATTGGGCCACCGCCGTGGCCTGCGGCATCGCGGCGGTCATGATCGATTCCTGGGTGGCCTCGTCGCCGGCGAACTCGGCGGCGATCCGGCCCTCGCAGAGGACCAGCACGCGGTCGCTCAGGGCCAGGACCTCAAGAAGGTCGGAGGAGATCACGAGGACGGCCAGCCCTTCGTCGTGGGCGAGCTGGCGGATCAGCTCGTGGATGTGGACCTTCGTACCGACGTCGATCCCGTGAGTCGGCTCGTCGAGGATGAGGACCTTGGGATGGGTGGCGAGCCATCGGGCGATGGCCACCTTCTGCCGATTGCCGCCAGACAGGGACGACACCAATGCATTCCCGCCCGCCGTCTTGATCTCCAGCCGTTCGATCTGGTCAATCGCCATCGACTGCTCGAGCCGCGGCTTCATGACGGCGAGTCTCGACAGCGCGCGGCTGCTCGGCAGCGTGATGTTGCGCGCCACGGAGAACGCCGTGATCAGGCCTTCCCGATCGCGGTTCTCCGGCAGGAACGCGACACCGTGCCGCTGCATGCGGCGCGGACTCCGCGGCTCCACCGGGACACCGCTGACGCTGACGGTTCCCGCGCTGGCCTTGCGCAGGCCGAAGATGGTTTCCGCGATCTCGGTACGACCGGACCCGAGCAGGCCCGCCATCGTGACGATCTCGCCGGCGCGGACGCAGAAGCTGATGTCCTCGAAGGCGCCCTTGCCACTCAGCCCGGATACGGTGAGGACGTCCTGCCCGCCCGCGGCGGGCGGCGCCGTCCTGGTCAGCGTGACGTCCCGCCCGACCATGAGCTGCACCATCTGCGCCTCGGTCAACGCAACGGCCGGGGCGGTGCGGACGTGCTTCCCGTCACGGAGCACCGTGATCGTATCGGCCAGGGCGCGGATCTCCTCCATGCGATGGGAGATCCAGATAATCGAAGTACCGGCCTCACGCAGCCCGCGCACGAGCCGGAAGAGACGCTCGGTGTCCTCCGCGGTGAGGGCCGCCGTCGGCTCGTCGAGGATCAGCAGCCGGGTATCGGTGGCGAGCGCCCGCGCGATCTCGACGAACTGCGCCTCGGCGACCGACAGCGAGCTCAGTGGGGCGCGCGTGTCGAGGTCGACGCCGAGCCGGGCGAGCAAGGCGGCGGCGTGCTTGTGCATCTCGGCCCGGTTGATAACGCCCGGCGCGTGCCTTGGGTAGATCCCGGCGAAGACGTTCTCCGCGATGTCCAGGTGGGGGAACAGTCGGGGGTCCTGGTATACCGCGACCACGCCTGCGGCACGGGCCGCCCGGGGATTCCGGTAGGTCTGCGGCTCGCCGTCCAGCAGCACGGTGCCCGCGGTGGGCTCGACGAGCCCGGTGATGACGCCGACGAGTGTCGACTTCCCCGCACCGTTTTCTCCCACGAGGGCGTGGATCTCGCCTGGCCCGATCGCGAAGCTCACGTCGGTCAGCGCGCGCACCGCTCCGTAGTGTTTGGTGACGCCCACCAGCTCCAGGAGTGGCGTACCGACGCGGCCGTGGTGCCGGACGGCGGTGGCTGGCGCTTCTGGCCCTTCTCGGGCGACCATGCGGTTCTCCGTCCTCAGACTGTCACTCTTCACTCTCATACGAGCAAGTCGATGCACGCATGAGGTGCGACATTAGGTAGACGGCAGGGTCTATGTCAAGAGCATTAGTGCAGGTTGACCGGGTACATTGCAGAGCCGACGATCGATACCCGCAGCGTGTGCAGGCTTCCCGGAGCGTGCTCATAGTGAGGTAGCTTTGCTCATCCGTGCAATCATGATCAAGGGGTGAACGCCTGTGAACGTGCCGAACGTCCTCGCCGTCGGCGACCGGTTCGTCCTCCCGGAGCTGCTCGTGACAGCGGTCCGTGCCGAACTCGGGGCGGACGCCGACGTGGCCAGTTACGCGACCGCCTGGCCGGACGAACCGGAGCAGCCCGTCGCCGAGGTCGACGAAGCGAGCGGAACCGAGCAGGAGCTCATCGAAGCCCTGCAGGGCCGCCAGGTCCTCGTCTCGCACCTCTCGCCGGTGACGAGGACCGTGCTGGATGCCTGCCCCGAGCTCGAGCTCGTCGTCATCACCCGCGGCGGCCCGGTCAACGTGAACATCGACGCCGCGACCGATCACGGCGTAGCGGTCTGCTACGCGCCTGGGCGCAACGCCGTCGCCACCGCCGAGATGGCGGTCACCCTCCTGCTCTCCGTCGTACGCCGCATCCCGATCGCCCACGCGCAAGCCACCACAGGGGTCTGGCGCGGTGGGCTGTACCGCTACGAGGATGCGGGTATTCAGATCGAGGGAGCGACCGTCGGACTGGTCGGGTACGGTGCCGTCGGGTCTCGGGTCGCCCGGGCGCTGCGCGGACTGGGCGCCGAGGTCCTCGTCTTCGACCCGTTCGTGGACCCGGCCGCGCTGTCCGGAGTCGCCGTCCCGGTCGGGTCACTCGACGAGCTGCTGCGGGCCTCGCGGATCGTGTCCCTGCACGCTCGCTTCACGCCCGAGACCCGGGGCCTGATCGGTCGCCGCGAGATCGAGCTGATGCCCGAAGGTTCGTTCCTCGTCAACTCGGCGCGCGGCGGGTTGCTCGACTACGACGCGTTGTGCGATGCCCTCGAGTGCGGCCATCTGCTTGGGGCGGCCCTCGACGTCTACCCGGTTGAGCCGCTAGCTGCTGGCCACCGCCTGGTGCAGGCCGCCGCCAAAGGGCTGAACGTCGTGCTCACGCCGCACGTCGCGGGAGCGTCTCGCGCCGTCGCGGAGAACGCCGCGGTGATCACCGCCGCCGAGGTGGGCCGGCACGCCCGCGGTGAGCCGCTGCTCAACCTGAGCAACCCCGAGGTCCTCCACCGCTAGACGAGTTATTCCGAATGCGTTCAGTGGTTGTATGAGGTCAGAGAGCGACTGACGGGTTGGCCTGTGCGGAAGTTGTGCCAGATCGCCGCCGACATGGCCAGAACGCGCTGGGCGACACGTGCGGCCACGCCTCGATGGTGCGTCCGCCGTGTTGTTCCAGGTCGAGCTGGCCTTTCAAGGTGTCGTTGACTGTGAGGTCTCAGGACTTCCAGACGCCACCTGCTGGCCGAACTGTCGGTCCTGGCTTCCGCGGAATCAGAAGCCAGGACGACAGCTCACGCCGTGGCGTGCCCGTGTTCAGAGCGCGGGTGTAGCCCTTGGGCCTGGAGGTTCGCAAGGCCGTGCGTGTGGTGTGGCTCGGCCGGTTGGAGCGATCATCGCCTCGCCTATGGCGAGGGGAAGTCGGTGTCGGCGAGGTGTTGGGCGGATGCGGGTGCTGGGTCGGTCGGCGCGGGTAGTTCGTCGGCGATGATCTGGACGCTGGCCGCAAGGTCGTCGAGGAGCATCTTGTAGTCGCCGAGATCGGCCGGGACGGGTTCGATGTGATGGGCGAGGGCGAGGTAGCGCATCTGGCGGTGGATGTCGGTCACGTTGTCGAGGGCGCGGTCGAGCTCGTCGGATACGCGGATGCGGTTGGTCATGGGGTCCTCCGTGGTCAGAGTCGTGGGGCGATGGTCGAGGTCTGGGCATGTACGGGTGGCCGTCCGGCTTGGGCGGGAGGGCTCTGGATCGCGGTGGTGATGCTGATCGGGAAGTCGCTGCCGGCTAGGGCGGCGGCTCCTTGGGTGAGGTCGGCGCGTTGCTGGATGAGCGCGGCCTGGCCGGCGATGCCGGGTTGGCGGGCGTTGTGGTTGAGGGTGAGTACGGTGTCGGCGAGTGTGATGGTCGCGTGGGTTCCGCGCTGGTGCGCCATCGCATACCCGTCGAGCAGAGGGCCCGCGGGCAGAACTTTCTGAGCACTCTGGTGGTGCTGGTCGGCGAGGACGCGGAAGGCGTCGACGGTATGCAGGACGCTGAGCGCCAGGTTGGCGACGGTCCTGGGGTCGGCCGCCAGTTCGGGTCCGGAGCGGAGGGCCGTTCCGGAGCGGAGGTCGGGTGTCCAGTGCGGGTCGGTGTGGATGAGGCGTCCGAGCCGTACGACCAGATCGCTCTAG
>JAOPYM010000212.1 GCA_025964615.1 Actinomycetes bacterium | reverse complement strand
AAGGCGGCGTCCGCGTCCGGCTTGGGCACCGGCACCGCGTGCGCGTCCGGGGCCGTACCCGTCGGTGCGGTGATGAAGCCGCCCGCCGAGATGATCTTGTCGAAGGCGGACCGGTCGACGACCAGGTCCTTCACGACCGGGAAGGGCCGGGCCCGCCACGGTTCGACGTCGATGGTCTCGCCGTCCTTGAACTTGCGCATGTGCAGCTGGCAGGTGGTGGTGGCCTTCTCGGGGCCGTGCGGGGTGCCGTTGATGACCAGCGAGCACATGCCGCAGATGCCCTCGCGGCAGTCGTGGTCGAACGCGATCGGCACCTCACCCTCGAGGATGAGCCGCTCGTTGAGCACGTCGAGCATTTCGAGGAACGACATGTCAGGTGAGATGCCGTCCAGCTCGTAGGGGACCATCCTGCCCTTGTCGGCGGCGTCCTTCTGGCGCCAGATGCGCAGAGTGAGCTTCATTTGTACGACCTCGTGCTCGGCTTGACGTATTCACGCATCACTTGTACGACCTGGTACTCGGGTGCACGTACTCGAAATCAAGGGCTTCCTTGTGCAGGATCGGGAGCCCGCCGTCGCCCCATTCCCAGGCGCCGACGTAGGAGAAGTTCACGTCGTCACGGGCGGCCTCGCCGTCGGCGTCCTGCGACTCGGCGCGGAAGTGGCCGCCGCAGGATTCGGTACGGTGCAGGGCGTCGATCACCATGAGTTCGGCCAGCTCGAAGAAGTCGGCGACCCGGCCGGCCTTCTCCAGCTCCTGGTTCAGGTCCACACCGCTGCCCGGCACCTTGACCCGCTGCCAGAACTCCTCCTTCAGCGCCGGGATGAGCTCCAGCGCCTTGCGCAGGCCCTCCTCGGTGCGTTCCATCCCGCAGTACTCCCACATGATGTGGCCGAGTTCGCGGTGGAAGGAGTCGACCGTGCGGTCCCCGTCGATGGACAGGAACCGCTCGACCTGGGTACGGACCCGGGCCTCGGCCTCGTCGATCGCCTCCTGCGGGACCGCCCCGGTGCCGCCCCGGGCGAGGTAGTCGCCGATCGTCGCGGGCAGCACGAAGTACCCGTCCGCCAGGCCCTGCATCAGCGCGGAGGCGCCAAGGCGGTTCGCGCCGTGGTCGGAGAAGTTCGCCTCGCCGATCACGAACATGCCCGGGATGGTGGACTGCAGGTCGTAGTCGACCCAGAGCCCGCCCATCGTGTAGTGCACGGCCGGGTAGATGCGCATCGGCTGCACGTAGGGGTTCTCGCCGGTGATGCGCTCGTACATCTCGATCAGGTTGCCGTACTTGGCGGCGACCGCGTCCTTGCCGAGCCGCTTGATCGCGTCGGCCAGGTCCAGGTAGACGCCGAGCCCGCCGGGGCCGACGCCGCGGCCCTCGTCGCACATGTTCTTGGCGGCCCGGGAGGCGATGTCGCGGGGGACCAGGTTGCCGAACGCCGGGTAGATGCGCTCGAGGTAGTAGTCGCGTTCGTCCTCGGGGATCTCCGAAGCGGGCCGCGAATCGCCTGCCTGCGCAGGCACCCACACCCGGCCGTCGTTGCGCAGCGACTCCGACATCAGGGTCAGCTTGCCCTGGTGCTCGCCGGCGACCGGGATGCAGGTCGGGTGGATCTGGGTGTAACAGGGGTTGGCGAAGAGCGCGCCATGCTTGTGCGCCCGCCAGGCCGCCGTGACGTTGGAGCCCATGGCGTTCGTGGACAGGAAGTACACGTTGCCGTAGCCGCCGGTGGCCAGCACGACCGCGTCGGCGGTGTACGAGGTGATCTCGCCATCGATGAGGTTGCGGACGACCACGCCGCGGGCCCTGCCCTCGACCATGATCAGGTCGAGCATCTCGTGCCGCGGGTGCAGCTCGATGTTGCCCGCGTCCACCTGGCGCATCAGCGCCTGGTAGGCGCCGAGCAGCAGCTGCTGGCCCGTCTGGCCTCGCGCGTAGAAGGTCCGTGACACCTGCGCGCCGCCGAAGGACCGGTTGTCCAGCAGCCCGCCGTACTCGCGGGCGAACGGGACGCCCTGCGCGACGCACTGGTCGATGATCTGGGTGGAGATCTCGGCGAGCCGGTGCACGTTCGACTCGCGGGAGCGGAAGTCGCCGCCCTTGACGGTGTCGTAGAACAACCGGTGCACGCTGTCGCCGTCGTTACGGTAGTTCTTGGCCGCGTTGATACCGCCCTGCGCGGCGATCGAGTGGGCCCGCCGCGGCGAGTCCTGGAAGCAGAACTGCACCACGTGGTAGCCGAGTTCGGCCAGGGTCGCGCCCGCCGAGCCGCCGGCCAGGCCGGTACCGACCACGATGACCGTCTTCTTGCGCTTGTTGGCCGGGTTGACCAGCTTCGCCTCGAACTTGCGCGTGGTCCAGCGGTCCTCGATCGGGCCCGCCGGGGCCTTGGCATCGACGATCGGCTCGCCGCTCTTGTAGAAGCTCATGCTCACTTCACCCACCCGAACGTCACTGAAAGGGGCACTGCGAGGAAGCCGACGACGAGTAGCGCCGACAGTGCGGCGGCGAACACGTTGTACCGGCCGGCGCTGTGCTCGGTGGTCAGGCCGAGGGTCTGGAAGGCGCTGCGCAGGCCGTGCCGCAGGTGCAGGCCGACCATGACGACCGCGAGCGCATAGAAGAGCGTGATGTACCAGCGTGAGGCGTCGAAGTCCTTGACGACCTTGGTGTACGGCTCGGCACTGCCGCCCGCCGGGTTGACCACGCCGAAGGTCAGGTCGAGCAGGTGCCAGATCACGAACAGCGCGATGGTGATGCCGCCGTACCGCATGATGTGCGTGGCGTAGCCGCTGGCGTGCGACTTCTTCCTGGCCTGGTACTTGACCGGCCGGGCCTCGATCGCCCGGTGGGTCAGCGCGACCGCCGACCAGATGTGCAGCACGACCGCGAGGGTGAGGACGACCTCCATGGTGGTCAGCAGGACCCGGTGCGGCAGGGCCGGCTCGCCCATGGTGCGCAGCCAGCTCGCGTAGTGGTCGTAGTCGGCGGCGCCCAAGAAGATCTTGAGGTTCCCGGCCATGTGGCCGAGCAGGAAGAGCACGAGGATGCCGCCGGTCACGGCCATGACGGCCTTCTTACCGACCGTCGACCGGGCGAGCGCAGGCAGGGCGATAGTCACCCTCGAAAAGTAGATCTGGCCTGCTCAGAAGGTCCAAGTCATGAAAGATCTGGTTTCGATAGTCACCGGCTATGAATCAAGTAATCCGGGCTACTCCGTCGGGTAAGGGACGCAGTCAGCGTGAGGGAGTTCACAGGACGGTGCGGAATTCCGGGCTTCAGGGGGCTACCAGAGAATGCACTCCAGGAGGGAGGGAGCCCGACTCGGCGGCCTCTCTCACGTGCCGGACCAGGGCCTGTCTGAAGGCCTGGGCGGCGTGCGTGGGGGCGACGTCCTTGCGGTGCGCCAGTGCGATGGTCCGCTGCAGTCCCGGGGCGCCCCGGCGCGGGGCCGAGCCGGGCTCCCCATCGAGGGCCAGCGGGGTGCCGCGCAGGCCCGGCCGCCCGGCCAGCACCATGCTCGGCACGACCGCGATGCCGAGGCCGACCTCCACGAACCGGAGCACGGCGTCCATCTCGCCGCCCTCCACGGCGAAGCGCGGCTCGAACCCGGCCTGCCGGCAGGCCCCGATGGTGGCCTCGCGCAGGTCGTACCCCGGCCGGAACATCACCAGCGGCCGGTCGCGAAGATCCGTGATCCGGAACTGTGGCCTGCTGGGCAGGTACGGCGAGTTCCGGCCCTGCGGGGACTCGCCGGGGACCTCCCTGGGCGAGACGACCACCAGGTTCTCGCGCAGGATCGGGCTGGTCACCAGGGGTGTGTCGCCGGCCAGCGGCAGGATCACCAGGGCCAGGTCGAGCGCGCCCCGGGTCACCTCGCGGACCAGGTCGTGGGACCCGCCCTCCTCGACCAGCAAGCGGATCCCCGGATACGCGGAGTGGAACCGGCGCAGCACGTCGGCGAGCAGCCCCGCGCACAGCGAGGGGGTGGCGCCGAGCCGGACCCGGCCGCTGCGCAGCCCGGCGAGCTCCTGTACCTCGAGCCGGGCGGTGTCGACGTCGGCGAGGATCCGCTTGGCCAGCGGGAGCAGCGCCTCGCCGGCCGGCGTCAGCGTGATGTTCCCGCGGGCCCGGCTGAACAGCGAGGCGCCCAGCTCCGTCTCCAGGGCCCGTACCTGCTTGGACAGGGACGGCTGCGCCACCCCGAGTGTCTGGGCCGCCTGCGTGAAGTGGCGTACCTCCGCCACCGCCACGAAGTACGCCAACTGCTGGAGCTGCATATTTCCATAGCCTACGGCTATGGAAACCGGGAGGTTCAGCGGGCACGTTTGCGGAGGGCTTCGAGGTTGTGGACGATCACGGTACGGCGGCCGGTCTCGATCCAGCCACGGCTGCGCAGCGAGCGCAGCGCCTTGCTGACCGCCTCCCGTGAGGCACCCACCCAGCCGGCCAGCTCCTCCTGGGTGAGGTGCAGCGTGATCATCACACCGCCCTGGTACGGCTCGCCGAACCGGTCGGCGAGCTCGACCAGGCGCTGTGCCACCCGGCTGGTCGCGTCGAAGATGCCGAACTCGGTGCGTTTGCGGTCGGCGTCGCGCATCCGTTCGCAGAGCATCCGCATCAGCGCCCGGCTGACCCGCCAGTTGGCCTGCAGGAACGACAGGAACTCCTCGGCGGACAGCACCAGGGCCTCCAGCGGCTCCAGCGCGACCACCGACGCCGAACGGGGCAGCCCGTCGATGGCCGACACCTCGCCGAGCAGGGCCCCCATCCCGCGAACGGCGAGCAGCATCTCGGTGCCGTTCTCGCCGTGCGAGGAGGCCTTGACCCGCCCGTCGAGCAGCACGAACACCCAGGTGCTGAGGTCTCCCTCACTGAACAGGGTCGCCGCTGTGTCCCACCGCCGTCGACGGCCCCGGGCTTCTAGATCGGCACGTTCCTCCAGGGTCAGTTCGGCCAGGAACGAGCCTTCCTCGGGAGAGATCACCCAGGCACCTCCTTCCCCGCCAAACTACAGCCCGGGACGGAATCCAGATGATCACCCGGTCGACGGCAAATGCTTCCGCTGTTGCGGGTGGGGCAGGGAAAATCATTCGCTGACGAGGGGGCCCGCAACCTAGGGTCGAGCACGTCATGCGTGATCTGCCCGTCCCCGATCCGGGGACCCCCGACCACCGTTCCGCCTTCCACTATCTCGGCTGGGTCGCGCGGAAGCAGGCGCGTTCCCTCGTGGGCGGCATGCTCCTCGGCATCGCCTGGATGGTCAGCCAGGCGCTGATGCCCGCAGCCATCGGCCGGGCCATCGACGCCGGTGTCACCGCGAAGGACTCCGCCGCCCTGGTGGCCTGGTCCGGGGTGCTGCTCGCGCTCGGCCTGGCGCAGGCCGTCAGCGGGATCGCCCGGCACCGGTTCGCGGTTTTCAACTGGCTGTCGGCCGCGTACCGGACCGTTCAGGTCGTCACCCGGCAGGCCACCCGGCTCGGCTCCACCCTGCCCAGGCGGGTGTCCGCCGGGGAGGTCGTGAGCGTCGGGGTCGCCGACGTCTCGTCGATCGGGGACGCCCTGGACGTCACCGCGCGGGGAGTCGGCGCGCTGGTCGGCATCGCCGTCGTCTCGGCGATCCTGCTGACGACCGCACCGCAGCTGGGACTGATCGTGGTGATCGGAGTGCCGCTGAGCATCGCGGCGGCGGCGCCGCTGCTACGGCCCATGCACCACCGGCAGCTGCGCCGCCGTGAGCTGGCGGGGGAGCTCAACACCCGGGCCGCCGACATCGTGGCCGGGCTCCGGGTACTGCGCGGAGTGGGCGGCGAGCAGGTCTTCGGGCGCCGCTACCGGGAGGAGTCCCAGCGGGTCAGGTTCGCCGGGGTCGAGGTGGCCCGCGCCGAGTCGAAGCTCAGCGGTGCCGAAGTCCTGCTGCCCGGGCTCCTGATCACCGCGGTGACCTGGCTGGGCGCGCACTTCGCCGTGGACGGCACGATCAGCATCGGCCGGCTGGTCTCCTGCTATGGCTTCGCGGTGTTCCTCATCGAGCCGATGCGGACCATCGGCGAGGTCGCCGACAAGCTCACCAAGGCGAACGTGTCGGCCGGCCGGGTCGTCCGGATCCTCGCGATGGAACCCGACTTCCCCGATCACGGCACCACCGTCCCGGTGACCCCGGCCGAGCTGGCCGACGCCGCGTCCGGCCTGGTCGTACGGCCCGAAAGGCTCACCGCGATCGCCGCCGCCGACCCGGCCGACGCGGCGGCCATCGCGGACCGGCTCGGCGGCTACGCCGCAGGCGAGGTGACGTACGGCGGGATCCCGCTCGCCGAGGTGGCCGAACGCCGGGCCCGCATCCTGGTCGGGATCAACGACGACCGGCTGTTCTCCGGGCCACTCGGCGAGTCGCTCGGCGGGCCCGGCGGGCTCGTACTCGACCAGGCTCTGTTCGCGGCGAGCGCCAGGGACATCGTGGACGAGACCGGCCTGGACGCCGAGGTGGCCGAGGCCGGGCGGGAGTTCTCGGGCGGTCAGCAGCAACGGCTGCGGCTGGCCCGTGCCCTGGCCGTCGACCCCGAGGTGCTGATCCTGGTGGAGCCCACCAGCGCGGTGGACGCGCACACCGAGGCCCGGATCGCCGAGCGCCTGGTGAAGGCGCGCGACGGCCGTACGACCGTGGTGTGCACGACCAGCCCGCTGGTCCTCGACCGCGCCGACCACGTCGTCTACGTCGAGGACGGCCGGGTGCTCGCCGAGGGCACCCACCGCGACCTGCTCCGCACCTGCCCGCCCTACATCCGTACCGTGACCCGGGAAGAGGACTCGTGAGCATCATCCTGCCGATCGCGACGCGCGCCGAGGTGCGGGCGTACGCGCGGCGGCTGACGCTGCGCCACCCGCGAGCGCTGGCCGGTGCGCTGGCGCTGCACGCCCTGGCGGCCTTCGCCGGTCTCGCCGCGCCCTGGCTGCTCGGCGACCTGGTTCAGGGCGTAAGGGACGGGAACGCCAGGGTGGACCTGACCGCCGCTGCCATCGCGGCCTCCGTCATCGCCCAGGGTGTGCTGGTCAGGTACGCGTACCTGGCCTCGACGCGTCTTGGCGAGCGGGTGCTCGCCGAGCTGCGTGAGGAGTTCGTCGACCGGGTCCTGGCACTGCCGCTGTCCACCGTCGAGCGGGCCGGTACCGGCGATCTGCTCAGCCGTACCTCCCGGGACGTGGACTCGCTGTCGCGGGTCGTCAGGTCCGGGGTACCGGAGACCCTCATCGCGCTGGTCATGCTGGCCTTCACGCTCGGCGCGCTGGTCATCGTCGGGCCGCTGCTCGCGCTGCCGTGCCTGGTCGTGGTGCCCCTGCTGTGGTTCAGTACCAAGTGGTATCTGGCCAGGGCGGTCGACGGCTATCTCAGGGAGAACGCCGCGTGGGCACGGCTGACCGACGGCCTGGCCGAGACGGTCAACGGCGCCCGTGCCGTCGAGGCGCTCCGGCTTGAGGAGCGGCGGCACGAACGCGGCGACGCCGACATCAGGGGCAGCTGGGCGGCCGAACGCTACACGCTGGGCCTGCGGACGGTGTACTTCCCGCAGATCGAGCTCGGGTATGTGATCCCGGTGGTGGCGACGCTGCTGATCGGCGGGCTCTTCTACATCCACGGCATGGCGTCGCTGGCCCAGGTGACGGCCGCCACCCTCTATGTCCAGCAGCTCATCGACCCGATCGACATGCTGCTGACCTGGCTGGACGAGCTGCAGAGCGGCGGCGCCTCCCTGGCCCGCCTGCTCGGGGTCGCCTCGGAGACCGGTGGGGTACGGGAGGGCGGCACGGGCCGTGAGCCCGACGGCGAGCAGCTGGTCGCCTCCGAAGTCAGGTACGCCTACCGTGAGGGGCACGACGTGCTGCACGGCGTGAACCTGACCCTGCGGCCCGGCGAGAAGGTCGCCGTGGTCGGCCCGAGCGGGGCGGGCAAGTCCACGCTGGGCCGGCTGCTGGCCGGGATCCACGCGCCGCGCACGGGCTCGGTGTCGGTGGGTTCGGTGGAGCTGTCCGAGCTGTCCGAGGCCGACCTGCGCGGGCATGTCGCGCTGGTCACCCAGGAGCACCACGTGTTCCGCGGCTCGCTCCGCGACAACCTGGTGATGGCCAGGACGGACGCCTCCGACGCCGCACTGCGTGCCGCCCTCGAAGCGGTCGACGCCTGGGACTGGGCGTCGGAGCTGGGCCTGGACACCGCGGTCGGCTCCGGTGGCGCCGTGCTGTCGCCGGCACAGGCGCAGCAGCTCGCACTGGCGAGGCTGGTCCTGGCCGATCCGCACACGCTGGTCCTCGACGAGGCCACCTCGCTACTCGACCCCCGGGCGGCCCGCCATCTGGAACGCTCGCTGGCCGCGGTCCTCGAGGGCCGTACCGTACTGGCGATCGCGCATCGGCTGCACACCGCCCACGACGCCGACCGGGTCGCCGTGGTCGAGGGCGGCCGGATCACCGAGCTGGGCTCGCACGACGAACTGGTCGCCGCGGACGGTTCCTACGCGGCCCTCTGGCGCTCCTGGCACGGCGGCTGATCCGGCCTGGGAGCGGACGCCCGCTCCCAGGCCGGCTCTCAGCCGAGGGCGTTGCGCAGGAAGTCGATCTGGAGGTGCAGCAGGTTCTCCGCGACGACCTCCTGCGGGGTCATGTGCGTGACCCCGGACAGCGGCAGGACGTTGTGCGGGCGGCCCGCGGCCAGCAGCGCCGAGGACAGCCGCAGGGTGTGCGCGGCCACCACGTTGTCGTCGGCCATGCCGTGGATGAGCAGCAGCGGGCGCTCCAGCTTGGTGGCGTCCGCGAGCAGCGAGTTGCGGACATAGACGTCCGGCTCCTCACCCGGGTGGCCGAGATAACGCTCGGTGTAGTGCGTGTCGTACAGCAGCCAGTCGGTCACCGGCGCGCCCGCGACCGCGGCGTGGAAGACGTCCGGGCGGCGCAGCACCGCCAGGGCCGCCAGGTATCCGCCGAACGACCAGCCGCGGATGGCGACCCGGCCGAGGTCCAAGGTGCCGGGGTGCCGTTCCGCGGCCGCCTCGAGCGCGGCGATCTGGTCCGCCAGGACAGGGGTGGCGAGGTCGCCGTGCACGGCCCGTTCCCACACGGGGCCGCGCCCCGGTGTGCCCCGGCCGTCCGCGATCACCACGGCGAAACCCTGGTCGGCCAGCCACTGGGCCTCGGCGTAGGCCCGTTGCACGGCCACCACCCGCTGGGCGTGCGGCCCCCCATAGGGGTCCAGCAGAACGGGCAGCGGACCCTGCGCAGCCGACCAGCCGGTGGGCAGCAGCACCGCCGTGCGGATCTCGCGCGGCCCCGCCTGGAACAGGTCGGGCCGGGGTGAGATGTCCGGCACCTCCGCCATGGAGGCGATCGGTACGCCGTTGACGGTCGCCGTGACGCCCGGCCGGTCGAGCGCGGAACCGGACACCACGGTCACCTCGCCGGACCGCCGTGCGCTCCATACGCCGGGCGCGGACGTGATCTGGGTCAGGCCATCGGGACCGCAGGACCACACGTGCGTCTCGGCGGGGTCGGTGGAGGCGCTGAACAGCACCGTTTCGCCGGACACGTCCAGGACCGCGCGGACCTGCAACCCGGGCGGGGTGACCGGGCCGTCGCCGACCACGAGCCGGCGGGTGTCGCACTCCGCGTCGTCGGCGGTCCACACCAGGACGCCGGACCGGGTCCTGGCGGGTACTCCCGGCACGATCTCCAGCCACACCGGGTCGTGGTCGGCGCGCAGCAGCCGTGTCGCGCCGTTGGACGGATCGACCTCCAGGATGCGCATGGTCCGCTGGTCCCGGGACTGCACGACGATCAGCGGGCCCCGGTCGTCCCAGTACGCGGTGACCATGTAGGGGAACTCGCCACGGTCCCACGCGACGGCGGTACGGCGGCCGTCCAGCTTGAGCAGCACCAGCGAGACGTACGCGTTCGGGGTCCCGGCGGCCGGGTAGGCCACCTCGTGCGCCTTGACCGAAGGGTTCGCGGGGTCGGCGATGTGCCAGCGCTCGACGGGCGTCTCGTCCACCCGGGCGGTCAGCAGGGTGTCCCCGTCCGGTGCCCACCAGTAGCCCCGCATCCGCCCCATCTCCTCGGCCGCGATGAACTCGGCCAGGCCATAGGAGACCTGATCGGTCTCCGGCTGCACGAGGGCCGTGTCCTCGCCGCTCGCCAGCTCATGCACCCGCAGCGTCCGGCCCGACACGTACGCGATGCGCCGCCCGGCAGGGTCGGGCCTCGGGTCGAACACCGGCGCGGTCGCGGGCAGCCCGAGGACGACCCCGGTGCGCAGGTCGGCGGTGAACAACTGCCCGGCCAGGGTGAACGCGGCCAGCTTCACGTCCCGGTCGGTCGCGTAGCCGACGATGCCGCCGGCCTGCTCACGGGCGCGCTCCCGCCGGGCCTTCTCGGCGGCCGGCAGGTCCCCTCCGGCATCCAGCGCGGACGGGTCCGCGATCAGCCGCTCCGCGCCGGTCGCCGGGTCGGCCGTCCACAGGCAGGTGACCGGGTCGGTACCGCCCTTGGTGCGCAGGAAGGCGACATGCGACCCGTCCGGCGCGATCTGGAAGGCGCGCGGGACACCAAGGGTGAACCGCCGGGTGCGGGCACTCTGCTGTGGAAAGCTCGTGGTCATAGATGTGATCCTGCCAGCCCCACCCGAATCCCCGCCACGCGGAGGATCCGGCGGTGCCCGGGGATACCTGGATCCCTTGAGTAGGGTTCGCCCATGGCTACACCCCTTGGGCTCCCCATGCGCCGGTTTGTGATCACGGGGACCGTGTCCCTGGCGGTCATCGGGCTCGCGCTGGCCGCAGTCCAGGCGGAGCCGCGCACCACACCGAACGCCTCGCTGCGGGCCGCCACACAGCTCGCGCCGAAGACCGCCCAGCTGCCCGGCTGGCGGGTCGTCGACCTCACCGCCAGGACCGGTTACCCGGGTGATCTGCTGGCGGATGTCGCGGCCCCCGACGCGCAGGACGCGTGGGCGGTGGGCAGTACCACCACGGACGGGCAGGCACTGCGGCCACTGATCCGGCGCTGGGACGGCAACTCCTGGCGGACCGTCGCGGCACCGGCACTGCCGAAGGGCACCTGGTCGGCCTCGCTCAGCCTGGTCCGGGCCGCCTCCGCCACCGACGTGTGGGCCTTCGGGATACGGGAGTACGGCTCGGGAGGCCACCAGGCGGCGTTCGGCCTGCACTGGAACGGCGACTCCTGGCGGCAGACGGACTTCGGCCAGGACACGGTGGTGTACGACGCCGCGGCCGGCGGACCGAAGGGCACCTGGATCACCGGAGCGGTCGCGGCCGGGACGGGGAGCCTCCCGTGGGCGCGCCGCTTCGACGGTCGCGTCTGGAGACCGGTGACGCTGCCCGGATACGTGTGGTCGCTGAGCATGCGCACACCCGGTGACCTGTGGGGCGTCGGGCGGACGCTGACCAAGCCGGAACGGCCTTTCACCGTCCACTGGAACGGTCACGGCTGGCTCCCGGTCTCGACTCCGCCGAAGCTGCGCGACGGCCGGGAGTTCGGCTTCACCGGGGTGCTGGCGACCGGGTCCAGGCAGGTCTGGGCCACGGCCGTGCCGCTGCACGGCAAGCTGATCAACCCCGCGTCCGTGCTGCTGCGCTGGGACGGGACCGTCTGGTCCCATGTCAAGATCAAGTCGATCGGTGAGTCGCTGTACGGCCTGGCGCCCGACGGCGCCGGCGGTGTGTGGATCCTCGCGCAGCCGGCGGGTGTCCCGTTCGCCACGACCTGGCTGCTGCACTACGCCAACGGCAGGCTCACCCGCCAGCAGGCGCCGGCCCGGCCGGGTGCGCGCGGCAACCTCATCGCGCTGACCCTCATCCCCGGCACCCGCTCGCTGTGGGGTGCGGGCGGGCTCTACGGCCCCGGCGACACGGTGGCCGCGGTGTACAAGTATGGTCCCTGACACTCAATACGGGACGTACCCTCGGTAGTGCCCCACATCCCCCAGGTGACTACAGGAGTTCCCGATGCCGGAGTTGCAGCCGGGTGACCCGCGACGGCTCGGGCCGTACGAACTGGTGGAGCGGCTCGGCGAGGGCGGTCAGGGTGTGGTCTACCTCGGCCACGCCACCGACGGCACGAAGGTCGCGATCAAGCTGCTCCGCGTGGACCTGGCCGAGGACGCGATGGCGCGGACCCGGTTCGTCCGTGAGGTGCAGGCCGCCAAGCGGGTGGCCAGGTTCTGTACGGCCCAGGTTCTCGAGGCCGATGTGGCGGGCGACCGGCCCTACATCGTCAGCGAGTTCGTGCCCGGCCCTTCGCTCGCCGAACAGGTGGCGGCCGAGGGGCCGCGCGGCGAGGCAGCCCTGGAGCGGCTGGCGATCGGCACCGCCACCGCACTGGTCGCCATCCACCAGGCCGAGATCGTGCACCGGGACTTCAAGCCGCATAACGTGCTGATCGGCCCGGACGGCCCGCGGGTGATCGACTTCGGGATAGCCCGCGCGCTCGACGCCACCTCCACGGCGGCGACCGCCGCGATCGGCACCCCCGCCTACATGGCGCCCGAGCAGGTGATGGGCAAGGCCCTCACGCCGGCCGTCGACATCTTCTCGTGGGGTTCCACGATGGTGTACGCGGCGACGGGCGTGCCGCCGTTCGGACAGGACGGCATCCCCGCAGTGATCAACCGGCTCCTGCATGAGGAGCCGGACCTGTCCCAGGTGCCCGCCGAGCTGCGCGACCTCATCCGCGACTGCCTGAATAAGGACCCGCTGCGGCGCCCGTCCGCCCAGGACCTGCTGCTCCAGATGATCGGCGGCACGCCGGGCGGTACCTCGCCGGGGCTGCCCGGTCCCGGTCCCCGTCCCGGCACCCGGATCGACGACCATCCCCTCCTGCCCGCCGCGATGATGGCCGAGGGTGTCGAGCTGGCCGGGGCCGCCACCGGCCCGAAGGGCGAGCCCCCGACACGGCATCTGCCCGTCACCCCGTACCCCCAGGGCCGTAACTACGGCGCCGATCCGCGGAACGTCGGTCTGCCGCCCGTGCAGAACCGGTCCGTGCAGAACCAGCCGGTTCAGACCCATCAGGCCCAGGCCTACCCGGGCCAGGCCTATCCCGGTCAGGGCTACCCGGGCCGGGCGCAGCCCCGTCCGGCCGGTGGCGGGAGGGGCGCCGGGATCGCCGTGGCGATGGCCGTGCTGGTACTGGCGGTGGTGGTCGGGGTCACCTCCTACATGCTGTCGCATCGCAGCGGCAGCACCGCCCCACCGGTGACGGCGCCGCCGGCCAGTAGCGCGTCCGGGTCGTCCCAGCCGGTCGCGCCGCCGCCGACCACGAGCGGTGCCCAGCCCGTGACGCCCCCTCCGGTGAAGCACACGGCGATGCCCACACCGACCTCCACACCGCCACCGAAACCGACACCGACACCGACCTCCACCCCGACGCCCACGGCGTCGGCGAGCGCGGACTCCACACCGACCACCAGTACCGCTGCGGCGCCGTCACAGCGGCGGCGACCAGCATTTGGGGGGCGGCGCGGAAGTAGGCTGCAGCAATGAGCCCCAGGGAGCACGACAAGCGCATCCTGCTCGTGCACGCGCATCCCGACGACGAGTCGATCGGGACCGGCGCGACGATGGCCAAGTACGCCGCCGACGGCGCGTACGTGTGCCTGGTGACCTGCACGCTGGGCGAGGAGGGCGAGGTCATCCCGCCCGAACTCGCCCACCTGGCGGCCGGCCGCGACAACCGGCTCGGCGAGTACCGGATCGGGGAGCTGGCCGAGGCCTGCGCGGCCCTGGACGTCAAGGACCACCGGTTCCTGGGCGGTGCCGGGTACTACCGCGACTCGGGCATGATGGGCGCCCCGTCCAACGAGGACCCGGACTGCTTCTGGCAGGCGAGTGTGAGCCAGGCCGCGGGGAAGCTGGTGCAGATCGTCAGGGAGATCCGGCCGCAGGTCATCGTCACCTATGACGACAACGGCGCCTACGGTCATCCCGATCACATCCAGGCGCACCGGGTCGCGTGGCGGGCCTTCGAGATGGCCGGCTTCGTGGACCGCTTCTACGCGACCGCGTTCCCCCTGTCGGTGCTCGAGAAGTCGATCAAGCAGCCCGGCGGGCCGTTCGAGGGTGTGGAGAAGATCGAGGACCTCGGCTTCGGGACGCCCGACGACCAGGTCACCACCGAGATCGACGGTCGTGCCCACCTGGCGGCCAAGCTGGCGGCGCTGCGGGCGCACCGGACGCAGATCGCGGTGGACGCGCCGTTCTTCGCACTGTCGAACAACATCTCGCAGGAGGCGTTCGGTACCGAGTACTACACGCTCGTCGCCGGTGAACGGGCCCCGCTGGGCCCGGACGGCAGGGAGACCGATCTGTTCGCCGGGCTGGGCTAACCTTGCGCTCTGTGATCGACGAAACCAACCCCCGGATCTCCTCCCTGGTGACCGGCGCGGCCTACGGCGCGCTGGCCGTCGCCGGGCTGCTGCTCGGGGTGATCGAGGGCTTCACCTACCACTGGTCGGTCCTGGTGGCGGTGCTGTTCTGCGTGCTGAACCTCGCGGGCTTCTGGGCGGCCGGGTGGGGGATGGGCGGGAAGTTCGGCGCGGCGGTGCCGTTCCTGCCGTGGCTGGCCGTCACGGTGCTGCTGGCCGAGCCGCGCGCCGAAGGCAGCGTGATCGTGGACGGGACCACGGGCGGGTACGTGCTGCTGCTCGGCGGGCTCGCCGCCGGGGTCCTCGCGATCGTCGCGACTCCCGCCGCTGGCTTCCCGCGAGCTCGGAACCAAATGTGACTCGCACGTAGCATTGTGGACATGCAGCCCCTCCCCCCAACGGCGACCGGTGCCGACGCCGAGCAGTTCCGGCGTGTGGTCGGTCGCTTCGCCACCGGGATCACGGTCGTGACCACCGTCGCCGACGGCATCGACCACGCCATGACGATGAACGCGTTCACCTCGGTCTCCCTGGAGCCGCTGCTCATCCTGTTCTGCGTGGAGAAGGTCGCGCGTTTCCATGACGTGGTCCTGGCGGCCGACACGTGGGCCGTGTCGCTGCTCGGGGCCGGCGCCGAGGAGACCTCCCGCCGGTTCGCCCTGCGCGGGCGCCCGATCGAGGGCCAGCTGGACGGCTGCGACTACCGGCGCGGACCCCGGACGGGGGCCGCGATCTTCGCAGGGGCGATCGGGTCCCTGGAGTGCCGTACGCACGCGGTGCACGACGGCGGCGACCACACCATCGTGATCGGCGAGGTCCTGGGCGTGGACACCCCGGCCGACGGGGAGCCGCTGATCTACCATGCCGGCCGGTACCGCACGCTCAGCTCAGGCTGACAGTTCCACCGGCACCTCGGGTTCGGCGGGGGTCTTGCGGGTCCGGATGGCGGTGCAGGCGGCCGCCCCGGCCAGGACGACCAGGGCCGGCAGGGCGATCGCCGGGCGCATCGCCGCGACGAAACGGTAGCCGAAGACCTCCAGGGCGACGTGCTTGAGCTGGGCCAGCACATCCTTGGGGATGTGCGCGCTCGCCGGGATCTGCTGGGTCACCGGGCCGAGGCCGGCGCCCTTGACGTTGCGGAACCCGTCCACGAACGCGTCGCGGTAGTCCGGTGGCAGCTCGGCGGCCCGCTTGGCGGCCTCGTCGGCGAGCGAACCGGCCATCTGGTGCTGCAGGATCGCGCCGACGGCCGCGCTGCCGATGGCCGAGCCGACCTGCCGGATCGTGTTCATGACCCCGGAGGCCGCGCCCGCCATCCGCGGGTCGACGTTCTGCATGGCCATCGTGACCATCGGCGCGAAGACGCACCCGACCCCGATGCCGACGACGCACATGGACGGGATCAGGGTGGTCCAGTGGGTTCCGACACCGGCGACGGCCAGCAGCCAGAAACAGCCCGCCGCGTACATGGTCAGCCCGAACATCAGGATGTACTTGCCGCCGATCCGGTCGGTGAGCCGCCCGGCCAGCGGCGCGATCGGCATCGCGAGCAGCGAGGCCGGCGCCATCACCAGACCGGCCTTCAGCGCACTGAACCCGAGCACCGACTGGAAGTAGATCGTCATCGGCAGGAACATGCCGATCATGCCGATGGAGACGGTGGCGGACACGAAGTTCATCACCGTGTAGTTGCGGTCCCGAAACAGCGCGAACGGCACCAGGGGCTCGTTGTCCTGCCTGGCCCGCTGCTGCAGCAGGAAGATGCCGAAGATCACGAACCCGGCGGCGAGCAGCGTCCAGATCCAGATGTTCCAGTTGTAGCGCTGCCCCTCGATGAGCGCGAAGGTGAAGTAGAACAGGGCGGCGGAGGCGATCAGCACGCCCCAGACATCCAGCTTCTGCCGCCGTCCGGGCCGGACGTCCGGGATGATCACGAAGGCCATCACCAGGACCAGCACGCCGATCGGCAGGTTCACGAAGAAGATCCAGCGCCAGCCGAGAGTGGTCACGATGAGCCCGCCGACGGTGGGCCCGGCGATGGTGGCCAGACCCGCGACGGCACCCCACACGCCCATCGCCGCCCCCCGCCGGTCCGCGGGGAACGTGGCGATGATCAGTGTCATCGTCTGCGGCATCATCAGCGCGGCGCCGAGGCCCTGGATCACCCGGGCGCCGATCAGCTCCGCCGGGTTCTGTGAAAGCCCGCAGAGCAGGCTGGCCACCGTGAAGACCGCGACCCCGTAGATGAACAGCGTGCGTGGCCCGCGCAGGTCACCGAGCCGGCCCGAGGTGATCAGGAGCACGGCCAGGATCAGGATGTAGGCGTTCAGGACCCAGAGCACCTCGTCCAGCGAGGCGTGCAGCTTGTCGATCATGTTCGGGATCGCGATGTTCACGATCGTCAGATCGAGCAGGGTCATGAAGAAGCCGAGTGACAGGGTGAGCAGGATCGCCCACTCGTTGCCATGCCATCTGCGCATCGGAAAGCACCATCCGGGGAGGTTGCCAGTTACGGATGACGCTAACAGTGCCGACTGACAGAAACAGAGAGAGACCCGGCACGCGATGCCGGGTCCCCTCCGCGATGGCTCAGCCCTTGAGGGCGAGTTCCAGCTGGTCGAGCGCCCAGTCCAGGTCGGTCTCGCTGATCACCAGCGGCGGGGCGAGCCGGATGGTGGTCTCCTGGGTCTCCTTGGCGAGCACGCCCAGCTCCATC
>JAOPYM010000191.1 GCA_025964615.1 Actinomycetes bacterium | reverse complement strand
GCATCTGATCAGGTTCGATCTGGGTCAGTCCTACGTGAGCGGCGGTGGCACCTCCGTCTGGTCGCTCATCTCCTCGTCGCTGCCGACCACGCTGTGGCTGGTCAGCGGCGCGGGGATCATCTGGTTCAGCGGCGGGGTGTTCAGCGGCGTGGTCAGCGCGGTCCGGGCCCGCAGCCTGCTCGACCGAGGTCTTACCGTCTTCGTGCTGGTCGGGCTGTCCGTCCCGCCCGCAGTGCTCTACCTGCTGCTGATGTGGGGGTTCTTCACCGGTCTGCGAAACGCGAACATCAACATCTTCGACGTCGGGCCGGCCGGCAGCCCGTTCACCGACCTGCCGGGCTTCCTGTCCCATATGGCGCTCCCGTGGATCGGCCTCGCCTTCCTGCTGATGGCGACCTACACCCGGCTGACCAGGAGTTCCATGCTCGAGGTGCTGAGTGAGGACTACATCCGCACGGCCAGGGCCAAGGGCCTGAGCGAGCAGCGCATCACCTACCGGCACGGCCTGCGGGCGGCACTCACCCCGGTGGTCACTCAGTTCGGCGTCGACCTCGGGTCGCTCGTCGGCGGAGTCCTGGTCACCGAGTCCGTCTTCGGGTTGCAAGGGGTCGGCCAGACCGCGGTGCACGCCCTGGAGGTCGGGGACACCCCGACGGTCATCGGAGTGGCGCTGTTCGTCGCAGTGTTCGTGGTGCTCGCCAACCTGGCGGTGGACCTGCTGTACGCGTTCCTGGACCCGCGAGTCCGCCTGGCTTAGTCCTCGGCGACGAGTTCGACCTCGAAGCCGTCGGCGTTCTCCAGGTACGCCGCGTAGTGCCCGTCGCCGCCCGCATGAGGATGGCGGTCGGGGAATAGCAGAGTCCAGCCGTGCCCGGGTGCCTCGTCGACCAGCCGGTCGACGAGACCCGGGCCTCCGGCGTGGAAGGCGAGATGATTCAGTCCCGGCCTGAGACGGTCATGTCCTGGCGCGGAGAGTGCGGGGGACTCCTCGATGACGAGGTAGACCTCCCCCAGGCGCCAGCTGCGGCCGTGCGCCCACGACTGAAATGGCGTGTAGCCGAGCTCGCCGAGCAGCCAGGACCATGCTGAATTGGCACGTTCCAATTCGGGAACCCACAGTTCGACGTGGTGAAGTGCTCCCATCGAAGGCTGGTTCACAGTTGCCTCCACCTCTCAGTGATGATCACAAAAAAATAACCTAACCCGGTTGTTCGCGCCTCCCATGTCAAGATCGCATATGGTGCCGGATACGAGCGGATCACGATCTGGCCACAGGGGCTAGCGCTTCAATCGTTCACAGCGGAGAGTCCTCACGGAAGAGAAAGTCTTCCTTCCGATGTACTCCCCGGGCAGTTCTCCGCAAAGCCGCGTAAGCGGGAGGTAAAACAGCGTGACCGTGCCCATCGAGGTGTCCGGCTCCGAGACTCAGGCGGATCCGGAGGCGGTGCTGGCCGGTCTGGACCGCAAGGCGATCGAAGGGCGCTCCCTCAGCCAGATCGCCTGGCTGCGGCTGAGGCGCGACAAGGTCGCCCTGGCCGGCGGCGGAGTGGTCGTTCTGCTCATCCTGGTGGCCGTCTTCGAGCCGTTTCTCGTCTCGTGGTTCGGTCATCCGCCCAACGAGTTCCATCAGAACCTGGTCGATCCGAATCTGGGCGGGCGCCCGCTCTATGGAATCGGACATTCAGGCATAAGCCGTCATTTTCTGCTGGGTGTGGAGCCGGTCAACGGGCGAGACCTGTTCAGCCGGGTGCTGCACGGTGCGCAAATCTCCCTGCTGATCGCGTTCCTGTCGACGCTGATCTCGGTTCTCATCGGCACCGTTCTCGGCACCGTGGCCGGTTACTTCGGGGGCTGGGTGGATTCGCTCATCGCGCGGACGATGGACGTCTTCCTGGCCTTCCCGCTGCTGCTGTTCGCCATCGCCCTGGCGGGTGTGGTGCAGGGCAAGGCGTTCGGCCTGCAGGGCGACACGCTCCGGATCGTGCTGCTGATCTTCATCATCGGATTCTTCAACTGGGCCTACATCGGCCGGATCATCCGGGGTCAGACGCTGACGCTCCGCGAGCGGGAGTTCGTCGACGCGGCCCGGGCGATGGGAGCGCGGCCGGCGTACGTCCTCTTCCGGGAGATCCTGCCGAACCTGATCGCGCCGATCCTGGTGTACTCGACGCTGCTGATTCCGACGAACATCCTCTTCGAAGCAGCCCTGTCCTACCTCGGCGTCGGCCTGGAGGAGAAGACCGCCACCTGGGGCAGCATGCTCGCGCACGCCGCGCCCGACTATGCGCTGGACCTCGAATTCGTCCTCGTCCCCGGCCTCGCGATCTTCATCACCGTGATGGCCTTCAATCTGTTCGGTGACGGTCTCCGCGACGCGCTGGACCCCAGAGCCCGCTGAGCCGGGCGACACAGGAGGAAACCCCCCATGAGGAATGTGGCCTATCTGCTTGCGGCAGGCGGGATGCTTGCCGTCTCGCTCGCTGCCTGCGGCGGGAGCGGCGGTACAAGCTCGGGATCGCCGGCATCGTCGTTCAACGCAGCGGTGAACGGCGTCGTGAACGTCTCCACCAAAACCGGTGGAATCGTCAAGTACGCCAACAGCGGCGACTGGGACGACATGGACCCCGGCGACACCTACTATGCCTACACCTGGAACTTCGACAGGCTGTTCGCCCGCACCCTGGTGACCTTCGGTGACACCCCGCAGACCGCCACGACGCTGGTCCCGGACCTGGCGACCAACCTCGGCACGCCGAGTAAGGACCTGAAGACCTGGACTTACACCCTGCGGCCTGGCGTGAAGTTCGAGGACGGGACCCCAGTCACCTCCAAGGACGTCAAGTACGCCGTTGAGCGGTCCATGGACTCGACCACCTTCCCGAACGGGCCCACGTACTTCGCCCAG
Organism: Actinomycetes bacterium; assembly: GCA_025964615.1. GTDB lineage: Bacteria > Actinomycetota > Actinomycetes > Streptosporangiales > Streptosporangiaceae > RYN-227. The sequence goes on along the minus strand of JAOPYM010000191.1, from coordinate 2,899 downwards.
GTCCTCGACGCCAAGGGTTACGCCGGCCCGTACAAGGACAAGACGCCGCTGAAGGCGATCGACACCCCGAACGACTCCACCATCGTCTTCCATCTCGCCGCGCCGTTCGCCGAGTTCGACTATCTGGCGATGCTGCCGGATACCGCGCCGGTGCCGCAGGCGAAGGACACCGGGGCCAACTACAAGTCCCACGTGATCTCCACCGGCCCGTACATGTTCCAGGGCAACTACACCCCGGGCAAGGACTTCACGCTGGTGAAGAACCCCAACTGGAGCCAGTCCACCGACTCGGTCCGGCACCAGTACGCGGACCAGATCCAGGTGCAGATCAACGCCGCCGCCCCCGACATCGACAACCGGCTGCTGGCCGGCACGCTCGGCGTCGACATCACCGGCTCTGGCGTGCTGCCCGCCACCCAGGCCAAGATCCTGCTGGATTCGAAGCTGAAGCAGTACACCGACGACGCGCTCACCACCCGCCTGTGGATGTCGGCGATCTCCCCGACGGTGGCGCCCTTCGACAACATCCACTGCCGCAAGGCCGTCGAGTACGCCACCGACAAGACCGCCATGCAGACCGCCTTCGGAGGCCAGCTCGGCGGTGACATCGCCACCACGCTGCTGCCGCCGTCCATCCCCGGCTACACCAAGTTCGACGACTACCCGGTCGGCCCGGCCGGCCACGGCGACCTGACGATGGCCAAGCAGGAACTGACGGCGTGCGGCAAGCCCAACGGCTTCACCACCACCATCATCGCCCGTGCCGAGCGGCCCAAGGAGGTCGCCGCGGCGCTCGCCTGGCAGCAGGGCCTCGCCCAGATCGGCATCAAGACCGACATCAAGAAGTTCCCGCAGGGCGACTACTTCAAGCTGTACGCCGGCAACAAGGCGGCGGTGAAGAAGAACGGCTACGGGCTCATGATGTACGGCTGGGGCGCCGACTGGAACGACGGTTACGGCGACCTGTCGCAGATCGTCGACCCGCGGGCCATCCACGGCGTCGGCGACACCAACCTCGGCGTCACCGACCCCGCGGTCTCCGCGCTGATCGACAAGGCGCTGCAGACCACCGACACCAGCGCGCGGAACACGATCTGGGGCCAGGTCGACAAGATGGTCATGGATGAGGCGATCTACGTGCCGTTCCTGAACGCCAAGGGACTGTACTACCGGCCGCCGAACCTGAAGAACGTCTGGGTCAACCCGGCCTTCAACGGCCAGTACGACTACCTCTCGATCAGCGCGAACTAGTCAACGAAGGCAGGTGAAGGCGCTGGTGGCCCGGCGATCGGCAGCGATCGCCGGGCCACCGCAGCCTCGGCACTGTGGTCGCATTCATCATCCGGCGCCTCTTCGCCGCCGTCTTGCTGGTCCTGGTCATCGCGTTCGTCACGTACGCGATCTTCTTCCTGGTGCCGCAGGTCGCCGGGCTCACCCCGTACGATCTGGCGGCCCGCTATGTGGGCAAGACCGCGAACCCGGCCACCATCCACGCCCGGATGGTCAAGCTGCACCTGAACCAGCCGTTCATCGTGCAGTACTTCGACTTCATCCGGGATCTGGTGTTCGGTGCGCACTACGACGCGGGCGCTGAACAGAGCTACTGCCCGCCGCCCTGCTTCGGTTACTCGTTCGTCTACCAGACGCCGGTCTGGCCGCAGCTCGCCTCGCGGATCCCGGTCACCCTGGAGCTGGCCGCGGGCGCGTCGGTGCTCTGGCTGGTCGGCGGGGTCACCATCGGCGTGATCTCCGCGCTCCGCCGCGGCCGGCCGGTGGACCGGGTCTCCATGGGAATCGCGCTGGCCGGTGTCTCGCTGCCGGTCTTCTTCACCGCGATCCTGAGCCAGTCGCAGATCCGGGACCGGTTCCAAATCTTCACCGGCGCGGGTGGGCAGTGGGTGCCGATGCACACCGACCCCATGCAGTGGCTGTCGAACATGATCTTGCCCTGGCTGACCCTGGCATTCCTGCAGGCGGCGTTGTACGCCCGCCTCACCAGGGCGGGCATGCTGGAGACGATGGGGGAGGACTACATTCGCACGGCCCGGGCGAAGGGCCTGCCGGAACGTACCGTGATCGCCCGTCATGCGCTGCGGGCCACCATGGTGCCGATCATCACCATTTTCGGCCTGGACCTCGGCACGCTGCTCGGCGGCGCGGTGCTCACCGAGACCGCCTGGACGCTGCCCGGCCTCGGCCAGTACGCGATCCTGTCGATCGGTGACAACGACCTGCCCGCGGTGCTCGGCGTCGTCATGGTGGGCGCCATCTTCATCGTGGTCGCCAACCTGGTCGTCGACGTCCTCTACGCCGTCGCCGACCCCCGAGTCCGCCTCGCCGGCTAAGTGCTGTCCCGTAGATCTTTCTGCGGGGCAGTCCGGGTTGCGGTGGTGTCTGTCCGGCGTGGTCCCTGGTTCCGCCTGGTGGCGGGTGGGGTCTCATCCGGGGTCGGCACGGCGCACTTTCCGGCACTTCGCCCTCAGTCCAGGCCACGCGGCCCAAGCTACCAGGCCGGCATCGTGTGGCTCCCTGGCATCATCCGGCGGGATGCTCACGCCCAGGGCGAGCCCGGGCATGCGAATGATCGGGGCCGGGCCCCGGATCTGGCGGCGCGTTTCTGCCCTACTTGGTCGCGTGCTCCTCCACCACGGTGTCGGAGGAAGGGAAGAACACGCTCTGCTGGCCGCTGCTCCACCGGACGAGATAGGGCGGAGCCCCGCCCTCGCCGTGCACCTCGAGAATCTCGCCCCGGCGGTCATGCTCGCCCACCTGGGTACCGTGAACCAGCAGGTGGTCACCCACGTTCGCTCGCATCTCTCCTCCTCACGGCTCGCAGACGTGACACTCCAGACATACCACGCCGCTCGCAAAGGCAGAACCCGCCCACCCTCCCGTTGAC
>JAOPYM010000187.1 GCA_025964615.1 Actinomycetes bacterium | reverse complement strand
CAGCTCGTCGACCGTGTGCGGCCGGAACGCGTTGCGCACTTCAGGCCGGTTGAACGCGATCCGTACCGTTCCCTGGTCCACCGCCCGGTGGTAGGTGATGTCGGTGAAACCGAATCCCTCGACTTCCTTCCACGCGTCCGGGTCGAACAGCTCGGAAACCATACGGAGATCCCTTCGATCGTGAGCCCGCGTCCATTCAAGCGCCGGCGCCCATCCTGCCGGTCGGCGGGGTCCCCTAGCTAAAGGCGCTCGCTCCGCTGTGCTTGGGCCTTGACGCGCCGTCTTCCCTCGCTCCTCAGTCCAGACGACGCGGCCCAAGCACCTAGGCTGGGGCGCCTATGGATCGACAGCTCCGGGCCGTGCTCCTGCCATCGGGACCCCGCCTCTACCGGGCGCTCGAAGCCGCCCTCGACGGAACCGGCCCGGCGATCTGCCCGATCTCCACCGATCTGCCGGCCCCTGCCCTGGCGGCACTGCTCACCGCACTGCGGCCGCACGAGGTCGAGACTCCCGCAGGCATCGAACGACGTGCGGGCACGGGCGTGGCAGCCGGCACCGCCCTGCTGATCGCCACCTCCGGATCGACGGGCACACCCAAGATCGTCGAGCTGTCGGCGGAGGCGCTGCTGGCCTCGGCGGCCGCCACACTGACCCGGCTCGGCGCCCAGACCGGCGACCTGTGGGTGTGCGCCCTGCCGGCCAGCCACATCGCCGGAATCCAGGTGCTGGTCAGATCCCTGGTCGCCGGGACGTCGCCGATGATCGTCGAGCGGGTCGAGCCGGTCGGCGGCGCCCACATCTCGCTGGTGCCGACCCAGTTGCGCCGTCTGCTCGATGCGGGCGCGGACGTCGGGGCGTTCCGTTCGATCCTGCTGGGCGGCGCCGCCGCACCCCCTGACCTCCTCGAACAGGCCCGGGCCGCCGGGGCGCGGGTCTTCACGACCTACGGGATGAGCGAGACCTCCGGCGGATGCGTCTACGACGGGATCCCGCTGGACGGGGTGCGGGTGGCGGTCGGCGCCGACGGGCGCATCCGGCTGGCCGGTCCGGTGCTGTTCACCGGCTACCGGCTCCGGTCCGATCTGACCGCGCGGGTGCGGGACGGGGACTGGTTCGTCACCCAGGACCTCGGCGGCCTGCAGGACGGCGTGCTGCGGGTCCGGGGCCGGGCCGACGATGTGATCAACACAGGCGGCGAGAAGGTGGTGGCCGGCGAGGTCGCCGCCGTGCTCGCCCGGCATCCGGGCGTCCGGGACGTGGCCGTGGTGGGCCGGACGGACCCCGAATGGGGGCAGCGGGTGACCGCCGTGGTGGTGCCCGGCGGTCACGCCCCATCCCTGGCCGAACTCCGCGACTGGGTCCGGGCCGTACTCCCGGTCCATGCCGCGCCACGCGAACTGGAACTGGTCGAGGCCCTCCCCCTGCTGCCGTCCGGAAAGCCCGACCTGGCCTCGCTGCGCCGGTCCTGACGATCCCCGCGCCCGATACCGCCGTCCGCTGATGCAGCCGAAGCCCACGACCTTTACATAGTAAGGCAGTTCTTGATCACGCAATTCTGGACCGGGTGCTGAGAACGTTTCCGCTGGTCGGGAACAACGGCGGTGTTCCGGTGCGTTCCGAGTAGTGCACACGAAATGGATGTACAGGTGTCCCCCGTGTCGCCCCCATCACCGAAAGGAGGGAGGTGTCCTCATGCCGCGTACTGCCGGTGCTGAGAACTCGCCCGCCGAGCCGACGCCCACAGCACTCGAGGATCTTCTCGAGCGTGGACGCTCCCAGGGGCATCTCTCCCTGAACGAGGTCCGGAGTGCCTTCGAGAGTGCCGGGATCGCCTCCGCCCAGGGCAAGTCGCTGCTTCGCGAACTGAGCGAGGCCGGCGTCCAGCTCGCCTCCGAGAAGCCCCCAGCGACGTCCTCCAGGTCGAAGAAGGCCGAACCGGCCGCCAAGCCCGAACTCGACGAGATCGACGACGAGGAGTTCGACGCCGACGCCGCTGTCGAGGTCGCCGCTGAGGTCAGCCCCACGAAGGATCTGGACGACAACACCTCGGCGATGGGCGACTCGGTCCACACCTACCTCAAGGCGATCGGGCGGCGCCAGCTGCTGACCGCCGAGCAGGAGGTCGACCTCGCCCGGCGCATCGAGGCCGGCATGTACGCCGAGTACAAGCTCGAGACCGAGCGGAAGATCAGCCCGCAGCTGCGCCATGACCTCGAATGGGTCGTCGCGGACGGGCTGCGGGCCAAGGCCCACATGCTCGAGGCCAACCTCCGCCTGGTCGTGTCAGTGGCCAAGAAGTACTCCGACCGGGGCCTATCCCTGCTCGACGTGGTCCAGGAGGGCAACCTGGGGCTGATCCGCGCGGTCGAGAAGTTCGACTACACCAAGGGTTTCAAGTTCTCCACCTACGCCATGTGGTGGATCAGGCAAGCCATCCAGCGGGGCTTCGCCGACTCGGCCCGGACCATCCGGCTGCCCGTACACGTCCTGGAGATGCTCAGCAAGCTGAGCCGGGTCGAGCGCGACATGCACCAGCGGCTCGGCCGGGAACCCACGCCCGAGGAACTCGCCGAGGAGATGGGCAAGACCCCCGAGGCGGTCCGCGAGCTGCTGCGCACCAGCCGGCAGCCGATCAGCCTGGACTCCACGATCGGCGACGAGGGCGAGACGCGGATCGGTGACCTCATCGAGGACACCGACAGCCCGGAGGCCTCGGACCTGGTGGACCGGCAGCTGATGGCCACCCAGCTCCGCCGGGCGCTCGGGGTGCTGTCGCCCCGCGAAGAGAAGATCATGGCCATGCGGTTCGGCCTGTACGACGGGACGCCGCGCACGCTCGACGAGATCGGCAAACAACTGGGGCTGACCCGGGAGCGGATCCGCCAGCTGGAGAAGGAGTCGCTGTCGAAGCTGCGGCACCCCAGCAACGCGCAGCCACTCCTCGACTTCGCGATGTGACCCTTCGGCGCGGCCCCGCACAGGCCCCGCCGAAGGCGCGTCAGCCCGGGGCGAAGGTGATGATCGAGAAGACCGCGCCGGATGGGTCGTTCAGCACCGAGAACCGGCCGATCGGGATGTCGTGGGGCGGGACGGAGACGGCGCCGCCCAGCTCGGCGGCCCTGGCCGCGGAGGCGTCGCAGTCCTCGACGGTGAAGTAGACCATCCAGTGCGGCGCAACCTCGTCGGGCCACTGCTCGCTCATCCCGACCATCCCGCCGATGGTCTTCCCGCCGGCCAGCCACTCGGTGTAGGTGGTGGCCCCGAACGCGTTGGTCCGTCCCTCCCAGCCGAACACCGAGCCGTAGAAGTTCTTCGCCGCTTCGATGTCGCGGCAGGCGAGTTCACTCCAGCAGTACGTGCCCGGGTCGTTGACGATCCCGGCCCCGTGGAAGTCCTTCGGCTGCCAGGCGCCGAGGAAGGCCCCCTGGTCGTCTGCGAAGACGCAGATCCGGCCCTGCTCGAGGACGTCCATCGGCTCCATGTACACCGTGCCCCCGGCCGACTTCACCGCCTGCGCGGTCGCGTCCAGGTCGGCGACGCTCACGTACGTCGACCATGCCGGCGGCTGGCCCTCGTTCATGATCGGCATCGCCGCGGCCACCTCGTCGCCCTCGGTGCCGTGCAGGGTGAACATCGTGTAGCCACCGGTCGCCGGATCCGGCGAGGTGTGCGCGTCCCAGCCGAACATCCCGTTGTAGAAGGCGGTGGAGGCCTTCATGTCGGGTGTCGCCAGGTCCACCCAGCAGGGCACGCCCGGCTCGTACGACGTCATCCGCGGCATGGCCGCCTCCTCGTTGAGGGTGTATCGCCCTACTCCGCGCCCAGCCTAGGTCGGCTTCGGCCAACCTTCCGGCTCTTTACGGAAATCGTTCGGCATATCCGGCATCACCTGCCGCGATCCTGATCGGGGCTTTCAGTACACCGGGTACGAACAGCCGTATACGGTTCGATCAAGTTGACCCATAGACATTTCGTAAGGTGGTGATCGCTGATGAGCCTTGATCTGCGGCTGTCGGAGGAGGTCCGTCAGGCCCTGCTCGACCGCACCCCTGTGGTGGCACTCGAATCGACGATCATCTCCCATGGGCTGCCGCAACCGCGCAATCACGCGGTGGCCGAGGAGCTGGAACGGATCGTCCGCGACGGCGGGGCGGTGCCCGCCACGGTCGCGGTTCTCGACGGCGTCCCGCACGTCGGCCTCGACCAGGCAGGGCTCAAGCGCATCGCCACCGACGGTGAGCTGCACAAGCTCGGGTACCGGGATCTGCCGGCCGCGCTGGGCACCGGCGCGAGCGGCGCGACGACCGTCTCGGCGACCGCGTTCCTCGCGGCCCGCGCCGGCATCCGGGTGTTCGCGACCGGCGGCCTGGGCGGGGTGCACCGCGGCTGGACGGAGACCTGGGACGAGTCCGCCGATCTGGACCTCCTGAGCCGTACCCGGATCACCGTGGTCTGCGCCGGGGTCAAGTCGATCCTGGACGTGCCGGCCACACTGCAGCGGCTTGAGACCCTGAACGTGACGGTGGTGGGCTACCGCACCGCGACGTTCCCCGGCTTCTACCTGACCAGCTCGGGTGAGCCCGTCGACTGGACGCTGGACTCGGCGGAGCAGGTGGCCGCCGTGATGCGCGGCCAGGACGCCCTCGCCGGGCCGAGCACCGCACTGCTCGTCGCGAACCCGGTGCCGCAGGATCAGCAGCTTGACCCCGCGCTGCACGACCGGGTGCTGGCCGGCGCGCTCACCGCGGCCACCCGGGAGAAGATCACCGGTCAGGCCACCACCCCGTTCCTGCTCGGCTACCTCGTCGAGCACACCGGCGGCGCGTCACTCGAGGCCAACCTCGCGGCGGTGCGCGGCAATGTCGGGCTTGCGGCCGAGATCGCGGTGTGCTGGGCGGCAGGGGCGCCGTGACCCCGGGAGCGCTGCTCGTCATCGGCGACGTCGTCACGGACGTGCTCGCTCTGCACAGCCGGCCGGTGGCCGCCGGCACGGACACCGCCGCCGACATCGTGGTACGGCCCGGCGGGTCGGCCGCGAACACCGCAGCGTGGGCAGCGGCCCTGGGAGCCGAGGTCCGGATTCTCGCGAGGGTCGGTGCGGACACCGGCGACTGGCACCGCGCGCACCTGACCGATGTGGGAGTACGGCCATGCCTGCGGGTCGATCCCGACCATCCCACCGCGGTCATCATCGTGATGGTCGACGCGACCGGTGAGCGCACGATGCTCACCGACCGCGGCGCCGGCGGTCTGCTGGGCCCCGAGGACTGGGACGAAGCCCTCCTGGACGGTGTCACTCACCTGCATCTGTCCGGGTACCTGCTGTTCACGCCGCAGGGCTTGGAACTCGCCGCGCTGGCGATGGAACGGGCTCGGCGGCACGGCGCGACGATCAGCGTCGACCCGGCCTCCACCGGGTTCCTCGCCGACTTCGGCACCGGGCGGTTCATCGAGTCGACCGCCGGGGCGGACGTCGTCCTGCCCAACCGGAGCGAGGCGGCCCTGCTCACCGGGGAGTCCGGCCCCGATGCCGCCGCCGCTCTGCTCAGCGACGCCTACGGGCTGGCCGTGGTCAAGCTCGGCGCGGACGGGGCGCTGGCCGCGCGCGGCGGGCGGATCACCGCGGAGATACCGGTCGCACCCGTCACCCCGGTGGACTCGACCGGCGCAGGGGACGCCTTCGCCGCAGGTTTCCTGGTCGCCTACCTGGCGGGCGCGGGCGACGCGGCCACCCTCACGGCGGGTTGCCGGTCCGGGGCACGAGCGGTCACCCAGGTGGGCGGCCGCCCAGGGCCGTTGTCCGGCTCGCACGGTACCGATCTCACCGGCGGCTCGTAGCGACTGCGAGTCATGCCTGCCTGTCGGCGGAGGCGCGCAGGTTCCAGACGTCCTTGTCGAAGTAGGCCGCATACGACGTCCACGGGGTGTTGCCGCCCTGCTGGAAGCCGCCCAGGACGCCGATCACCTGCCCGGTGCGGGAGACCGGGTCGTAGTGCAGCAGCCAGGGACTGCCGCTGGTCCCATTGGGATAGCCGTCGCAGTCGAAGCGGGTCTGGTAACGCGCCTGCCTGCTGGTGGTGTTGCTGCACGAGATGGGGTGGTCCCCGGGCTCGTACCTGACATCGGGATAGCCGCCGACGAAGACGCGGTTGACGAAGCCCTGGTCCCTGGCGAGGGTGTCGTGCCCGACGACGTCGGCGATCTGGTGCCCGTTCAGCGGGTCGACGGCGATGAACCCGAAGTCCAGGTCGGGATCGGAGTTGTGGGTCCAGCCCCACGGGACGACCAGCAGCTTCGCCGTCCAGAGCCCGTACGGCAGGTTCTTCGCGTCGTACCCGGGCATGAACGCGACCTGGCTGAAGTAGCCGCCGTTCTGCCCGCCATGGATGCAGTGCGCGGCGGTGATCAGCAGGTTCCGTTTGGGACTGTCGATCACGCTGGCGGTGCAGTAATGGTCACCGGTCCGGTCGTGCAGCAGCAGCGCGCCGAGAGCCGGGTTTCCGTGAAAGGGCATCCCGGCCGGATACCCGGCGGGGGCTCCGAGGAGACCCTGCGCCTTGTGGCCCAGTGCCGTCGCCCCGGCGATCCTGGCCGGGTTCCAGTACGACCGGACCGCCGTCGGGGGCGTACCGAGCCGCAGACTGGTCGCGGACCCGGCGCCGGGCCCGCCCGCCAGCACCGCCACGGCGGCCCCGCCGGCGGCCAGGACTCCGGCCGCGGCGGCCAGACCGACTCGCCCTCTGTTCACGAACGCATCCTCGCGCGTGCCACACCCCGAGCGGGCCGGAACCGGTCAGCCGGATACACCTCGCTGTCGGCGCTCGCTCCGCTCACGCGGTACCGTGCGCCACGGCCGGCAGCGCCAGGGTCATCCAAGGCTCTCGAGGCGGGCGGCCGGATCACAGGCGAGCCGGTACCCGCGTTTGACGACGGTCTCCACGATCCCGGACCGGCCGAGACCCCGGCGCAGCCGGGCGACGGCCATCTCCACCGC